>CANFKD010000169.1 GCA_947447115.1 Caulobacteraceae bacterium | reverse complement strand
TCCAGCGATGGTAGTCCCTAGGGGAGTCGAACCCCTCTCCCCAGATTGAAAATCTGATGTCCTAACCGATAGACGAAGGGACCTCATCGATGGGAGACGCCGTATATCCGCGTTCCTTGGAGGGCGCAAGCTTGTCTATGCGAAATTCCCAAGGAAATGCGAACTGATCGCTAGCCATGGCAAAGACGGGGGTCGGCAGCATCGTCAATCTCAAGCTCGACGCCGTTACGACCGTTCCAATCATCCGCCTTCAGACGGCCCGCCACATGGACCAGAGCCCCGCGTTGCAGAAGGGTCTTGCCGATCTCTGTGTCCCCGGCGCGCCAGGCCACCGCGCGGAGCTTTCCGCCGCGCTCGTCGGTCAGGGTACAGCGCACATGTCCGCCCTTCAGCGAGGAGGATTGATCGACCCTTAGGCCCGCTGCGGCGAAGACCGGCTCTGGATTGCCGGGGCCGAAGGGGGTCAGGCGTTGGAAGTCATCATAGAGGGCGCGCCCTGCCCCGCCCGCAGAGACCAGAGCGTCAATATCGAACAGATCAGCCGCCTCGGCCTCTTCACGCTCGTGGGACAGTTTCTCTTCGAGGAAGGCGCGAAGCTCGGGGATCAGTTCGGGCCGCACCGAAAGGCCCGCGGCCATGGCATGACCCCCGCCCGACAGGAGCAGACCCGCCTCATAGGCCCCCTGCACCGCCCTACCCAGATTATAGCCCGTCTGAGAGCGACCAGAGCCCTTGCCGACATTGGCCGGGCGATCAATGCCAATGACCATGACCGGCTTGCGATAGCGCTCACGCAAGCGGCCTGCGACAATGCCGATCACGCCCGGATGCCAGCCATCCCCGGACACTAAAATCACTGGCGCGTCAGGATCGAGGTTGGTTTCATGCTCAACCCGCTCGATCGCCTCATCGAGAACCTGTTTTTCAACCTCTTTGCGCTCGGCATTGAGCAGGTCCAGTTGCGCGGCGATGTCCCTCGCCTCTTCAGGATCGTCGGTCGACAAAAGCCGGGCACCGAGGTCAGAGCGACCAACCCGTCCGCCGGCATTGATGCGCGGCCCTAGGATAAAGCCCGCATGGAACACGCCAGCCGGTCCCTTACTACCAGCCACATCGAGCAGCGCCTTGAGGCCCGGATTGCCCCAGTTGGACATGACCTTCAGGCCTTGCGACGCCAGCGCCCGGTTAAAGCCGGTCAGGCTGGTCACGTCACAGATCGCGCCCATGGCGGCAAGGTCGAGCCATTGGCGCAGATCAGGCTCTGAGCGGCCTGCAAACAGCCCCCTGCGGCGCGCCTCGCGGTTCAGAGCCGCCAACAGCACAAAGACCACGCCTGCCGCCGCCAGAACCCCTTGCCCAGACTGACAGCCCGGACGGTTGGGATTGACCACGGCAGCGGCCTTGGGCGGGTCTTCACGCATCAGGTGGTGGTCGATGACCACGACCTCAAGGCCAATATCGACGGCAGAAGCAATGGCGTCATAGGCCGCTGCACCGCAATCGACCGTAATGACCAGTTCAGCGCCCTGATCCTTCAATCGCTTGAAGGCGATAGGACTGGGGCCATAGCCCTCAAGGATGCGGTCCGGCACATAGATGGGGAGGTCTTGGCCCATGGCCCTGAACCAGCGCACCAGTTGCGCGGCGCTTGAAGCACCATCAACATCATAGTCGGCAAACACGGCCATGGGCCGCTTGGTCTCCAGCGCATCGACCAAGATCTGGGCGGCGCGGTCCATATCGGTGAAGCTAGAAGGGTCAGGGAACAGACCGCGCAGGGTCGGGTTCAGATAGTTGTCGGCTTGGTCGCGGCTAATGCCACGGGAGGCGAGAGCCCGCGCCAGAGGCTCGCTCAGCCCCGTGGCCTGCTGCAATCCGCGCACATCACTGTCAGCGGCAGGCCGCAACCTCCAGGCGCGCCCGCTCAGCGAGCGAGACACACCCAGATAGCCAACGGTCGCCCCGTCAGTGGTCATGTCAGAGGGCGCGCTTCATCCGAATTTCACGCACCGTCTGGGTCGAGGAGTTCATGACCAAAGTATGGGTATGAACAAAGCCGTCCTTCAGGGTCACCCCATCGAGCAAGGCCCCCTTGGTGACGCCCGTCGCCGCAAAGATCGCGTCGGCGCGGACCATCTCGTGAAGCGTATATTTCTTGTCCAGATCGGTAATGCCCAGACGCGCAGCCCGAGCGCGTTCATCGCCATTGCGGAACACCAGACGGCCTTGGAACTGACCGCCAACGCATTTCAGCGCCGCGCAGGCCAGAACGCCCTCAGGTGCGCCGCCTTGACCGACATACATATCCACACCCGTGTCGGGGTCAGCGGTGTTCATCACACCGGCAACGTCGCCGTCGGTGATCAGATAGACGCGCGCGCCCACCGACCGCAGGCTGGCAATGATCTCAGCATGACGCGGACGGTCCAGAACACAGACCGTAATGTTTGAAGGCTCAACGCCCTTGGCCTTGGCCAGCGCCCGCACATTGTCGGCAGGGCTCTTGTCCAGATCGATAATGCCGTCCTCATAGCCCGGACCGCAGGCGATCTTGTCCATATAGGTGTCTGGCGCGTTCAGCATCGTGCCCGCGGGGGCCCAGGCCATCACGGCCAGAGCATTGGCCATGGCCTTCGCCGTCAGGGTCGTGCCTTCGAGCGGATCAAGGGCGATATCGACCCGTGGTCCCTTCCCGGTACCGACCTTCTCGCCGATATAGAGCATGGGCGCTTCGTCGCGCTCGCCCTCACCGATGACGATGACACCGTCAATATTCAATTCATTCAGCGCAGTACGCATGGCATCAACAGCGGCCTGGTCAGCGGCCTTTTCGTCACCCCGGCCAACCTCGGACCAGGATGCGATTGCGGCGGCTTCGGTAACGCGCACGGCATCCATCAAGAGGCTGCGGTCTAGATTGTTCGAGCTCATAGTCGGCTTCTCCTGCCCATAGGGCTATTATCGGTAGATTCTTAAACCCGCGCGATACGCAATAGTTTG
>CANFKD010000168.1 GCA_947447115.1 Caulobacteraceae bacterium | reverse complement strand
TTCGCCGTGCTGATCGATCAGCAGGACTTTGGGAACTCGGATCTCGTCATTGATACGCGGGCCGTCTTTGGACGGGGGCGCTGGCATTGGGCGGCGAATAGGCGGGTCTCCTGACCTGTTTATGGGTGCAAGGTCTACTTAACGGCAGAACCGATAAATGTCCGAGCGAAAAGATATATGACGAAGCCTTGCCTTGCGATCAAGCTCCGCTGCGGTTTAGCGGTCGATTAAGCGCCAACTGCGACCAGAAGGTGTCACTTCTGAGCCCTTGGGACCGACGGATAGGCCAGGGCGGCCCGCAAAACCGGCTCCAACGCCAAATCCTTGAGATCCGGGCACTGAAGGATCGTGACATGGCCGCGCGGCGCACATTGTGCGGGTTCAGAGGCTGCGGAGAAGAGTGCTACGGTGGGGGCTCCTGCGGCGGCCAACATGTGCAGGGGGCCTGTGTCATTGCCGACGGCCAGCGCCGCCTGGGTGCCGAGCGCGGCGATCTGCAGAAAGCTGGTCTTGCCGGTCAGGTCCAAAACCTCAGGCGCGATTTGACGGATGCGGGCTGCGTCGTTCTCTTCCAAGGCGCTGCCGAGCACGGCGACGGCCATGCCCTCTGCGATGAGCGCTTGAGCCAGCAGGGCAAACTGCGTCACCGGCCAGCGCTTTTCGGGCCGGTGGGGCGAGGCGCCGGGCACCAGCAGGGCCAGAGGTCTGCTCAGGTCTCTCGGCAGGGGCACGGGCGTTTGGGCGGCAAAGGATAGGTCTGGCGGAGGCGCAGATCCGGGCGTCACCGGCGCATCGGGCCAGATGCCCGCATCGCGCAGCTGATCGGCCTGTCGCTCTAGCGTGTGCATCTGATCGCGCTGAGGGTTGCGGTGGGGTAGGGCGCAGAACTTGGCGATCCCAGACCATTGCGGCGCAAAGGGCAGGAGACCGTAGAAATAGCGGCTCGAGCGCGATGAGGTCTGAAGATCATAGACCCGGCCATAGCCCTCTCGCCTCAGGCGACGGATCAGCGCCAGCGTCTCGCGCCAGCCCTTGGGTCGGCCGTCGGTCTCGATCAGATCGACCAGACCGCTGGCCTTGGCGAGGGCCTGATAGGGCGGGGTGGTCAGAAGGGTGATCTTGGCCTGCGGGTGGGCGAGGCGAATGCGCTTCATTGCCGCCAGCGCCAGCACGAAATCGCCGAGGGCCCCAAGCTTGATGATCAGGATCGGCTTCATGCCGCGCTCCCCACCAGCCGCCCATAGACCGCCAGCGTCGCTGCCGTCATGGCCTCGACGCCAAACAGCCGCACAGCGCGCTCACGGCCTGCAGCGCCCATCTTGGCTCGGTCCATGGGGCTGAGGGTCAACAGCTTAGCCAGACCGGCCTGCCAGGCCGTGACGTCTCCGGGAGCGAGCAAGAGGCCCGTCTCATCTTCGATGACCGTTTCGCGGAAAGCCCCGTGATCAGAGGCCAGAACGGGCCGGCCCATGATCTGAGGCTCGACGGCTGTGCGGCCAAAGGCTTCGGGCTCGAGCGAAGGGGCGGCGGCGGCGTCGCAGGCCAGATATGCCGCGGGCATGTCATCGCAATGGCCGACCAGCCGCACGGCTTCCTCTAGGCCAGCCGCCTTGGCCGCCGCGATCAGCTCATCGCGGTAGCCATCGCGGCCCTGAGCATCACCGGCCAAGATCAAGATCACCTCGCCCTGGCCAGCCGCCTTGAGCGCGGCCAAGGCATCGATCAGCAAGCGCTGGCCCTTCCAGCGGGTGAGGCGTCCGGCCAGCAGAAGGACGAGGCGCTTATCGCCTGCCTCTACGCCCCATTTCGCGCGCTGGGCCGCGACGCGTTCGGCAGAGACAATCGCCGGATCAAATTGCGTCAGATCGACCCCGCGCGGTATGGCAATGACCTTCTCGGGGGCCACGCCATGCTCGGCAATGACGTGGGCGCGGGTATAGTCAGAATTGGCGATGGTCAGAGCGCCCCGCGTCATGATCGAATTATAGAACCGCTTTAGACCGGACCGAGCATTATAGACCCCATGATAGGTCGCTAAGAACGGCACCTTGGCCAGCCTAGCTGCGATCAGCGCGCTGACGGCGGGGGCGCGGGACCGGGCGTGGATCAGGCTGACCCGCTCACGCTTGATCAGGGTCGCCAGGGCCAAGCCGTTAGCGATGATCTTGATCGGGTTCTTGGTTTTCAAATCCATCGTCAGCAGCTGCCCGCCAGCCTCGGCCAGTCGGGCGTTCATTCGGCCACCTCGGCTCGCGACCATTGAGCGGCCCCCGACGCGCACGACCGCAGCCGAGACATCCAGCGCTGTCTGCTCTGCCCCACCGGTCTCCAGTTCCGGAATGACTTGCAGCAAGGTGAAGTGTGCGGGTAGCGACAGGGTGGTAATCCTTGGACTTGACCCTTGAGTCTGCCCCACTGTTTACCTCAGTGATTCGGGACGATCGGCGGGCCAAAGAGAACGCGATCATTACCTAAGGAAAGGACTTGGCGCCATGGCAGAAAAGGTAGGGCGTCTGGATCGCGAAGATGGCGGCTATCTGGCTTGGCGGCGGATCGATGGCGAGGGGCCAACGATCATCTGGCTTGGCGGCTTTCGCTCGGACATGACCGGCACCAAGGCGCAGGCCCTGTCCGGTTGGGCGCAGGCGACCGGGCGCGACTTTCTTCGGTTCGACTATTTCGCCCACGGCCTGTCCACGGGGGACTTTCAGGACGCGACCATCACGCGGTGGCGGGCCGATGCTCTGGCCGTGATCGACGAGATGACCTCTGGACCGGTGGTGCTGGTCGGATCGTCCATGGGCGGCTGGCTAGCCTGCTTGGCAGCCTTGGCAAGGCCAGAGCGCGTGGCCGGAATGGTCCTAATCGCGCCCGCGGCGGATTTCACTCATCGCCTGATGCTGCCCAATCTCAGCCCAGAGGCCAAGGAGGCCCTGCTGAGCGAAGGGCTCTATATGCAGCCTTCGGACTATGGTGAGGAGCCCTACCCCCTGACCGCGACCCTTCTGGCTGATGGGGTTCAGTGGTCGATCCTGCCCGGCCCGGTTGAGATCCGCTGTCCGGTGCGGGTGTTACAAGGAGGGCAAGACCCCGA
>CANFKD010000167.1 GCA_947447115.1 Caulobacteraceae bacterium | reverse complement strand
GTTCGACCCACCTAACGGCAGGAAGACGAGTTCATCTTCGGATGTCTTTTTCATGCAGCACTTATAGGGGTGTTGCGTCGGTAAATTTCAAGCATGCCGCGGATCGTAAGATCTCCATCAAAAATATCGATAGCATCGGTCGCGCCTTCAAACAGCGAGACGACGCCTCCAGTAGCAACCACCTTCATGGGTTGGCCATATTCTTCCTTGATCCGACTGATCAATCCCTCGATCAGACCGATATAGCCCCAGAACACCCCGGCCTGCATGGCACCGACCGTGTCCTTGCCGATGATCCGGTCTGGACGCTGGATAGCCACCCGCGGCAACTTGGCTGCGGCCGTGTGCAGGGCCTGCATAGAGAGGTTGACGCCCGGTGCGATGACCCCGCCCTCAAAGGCGCCGTCGGCTCCTACCACATCGAAGGTGGTCGCAGTGCCGGAATCGATGATGATCAACGGGCCGCCATAGCTCATATAGCCCCCGACCGCGTTGACGAGGCGGTCAGCGCCCGCCTCTGACGGTTTTTCAATCCGCACCTCAATGCCCAACTCGGCATTGTCGCCAATCACCAAGGGCTCGACCTTGAGATAGCGGCGGCTGAGGTTGCGAAGATTGAAGATCGATTGGGGCACAACACTGGAGATAATGCAGGCCTTGAAGCTGTCCAGCGTCAGACCCTGTAAATGCACCAGTTGCATCAACCAGACCGCATATTCATCAGCGGTGCGCGACGTCTCCGTCGACGAGCGCCACTGGGCGGTCCACTCGTTTCCGTCGTGAATGGCAAATAGGGTATTGGTGTTGCCTTGCTCAATGGCCAGCAGCATCAGACCTCTCCGAAGAAGACGTCGCCCGCCGAAATTCGGCGAACGGAATTGTCGACGAGACGAAGGCGTAAGGACCCGTCGGGGTCAAGACCTTCTGCTATGCCCTCGACCGTTTCATGACCCAAACGGGCTGTGCAGGTCTGTCCCAAGCCATAGGCGCGGGCCGTCCAAGCCTTGGCGATGGGCGCAAAGCCCTCGCGCTCCCACAGCGCCATCCAATCAGCCATGCGCACGGACAGGCGTGTTAGCGCCTCGTCTTGGCTCAAGACCTGAGCATCTGCGAAATCAGCTATGGCCGCCGCAGGACGTTCGGCTGCATCGGGCGGGGTTTGCAGATTGATGCCGATCCCGACAGCCAGCCAAAGGGCACCATCAGAGCGAAGGCCAGACTCGACCAAGATGCCGCTGATCTTGCGCCCCTGAACCAGCACATCATTGGGCCATTTGAGCTGCGCTAAGGGCTGAGCCATAGCGCTATCGGCCAATTCAGCGACCGCTAGAGCCGCGATGAACGAGATTTGCGCGGCCTCTGCAGGGGGCTTGGCTGTGACGCTAAGCAGGGTGGCGGCCAGATTCCCAGCGCCGGTTTCCCACGCCCTTCCCCGCCGACCGCGCCCTGCGGTCTGACGGCGGGCCATGATCCAAAGCGGACCAGCATCCCCCGCCTCAGCCCTCATCCGGGCCTCGGCATTGGTCGAGGGGGTCTCATCCAAGATCAGGACCGGCGGGCGGTCCAAGGCCATCACCTCTGCAAGCCTATTTCAGCCCGAAGGCCAAAGCCGCCGTCTTGGCCAGAGGTTCAAGCACCGCCAAGGCGGGCAGAACAACCGGAAAACAGAACAGGGCAGAAGCCAGCGCCACGCCCTTGGCGTCCAAGGGCTCCTTATCGGTCTGACCCGGCGCGGTATCGAACCACATGGTCTTGATCAGGCGCAGATAATAGAAGGCGGCAACCACACTGCCGAGCAGAAGCACGGCGGCCAAGGCCCATTGGCCTGAGGCAATGGCTGCCTTGAACACAAACATCTTGGCCCAGAAGCCGCTAAAGGGCGGCAGGCCCATGACCGAGAAAGACAGGGCCGTCAGGGCTAGAGCCATGCCGGGACGAACCCGCGCCAGACCGGCAAAGTCGCTAAGCTGTTCCATCGGCTTACCATCGCGCGACAGGGCGCCGAGGCAGGCAAAGAAGCCGGTGACATCGATCATATAGAGGACCATGAACACCAGAACCGCTTCCATCCCCTCGGCAGATCCCGCCGACAGACCGATCAGGGCATAGCCGATGTTGGCGATGGAAGAGTAGGCGAGCAGACGCTTGATATTGCTCTGGGCCAGACCGCCAAAGGCCCCCACGGCCACCGACAGGAAGGCGGTGACGACGATGATCTGGCGCCACTGTTCCAACGCCGTGCCAAAGCCCTCTGACAGGACCCGCGCCAGCAGCAACATGGCGGCCAATTTCGGGGCGGCGGCGAAGAAGCCGACGACAGGAGTGGGTGCGCCCTCATAGACGTCCGGCGTCCACATATGGAACGGGGCCGCCGAGACCTTGAAGGCCAGACCGCAGATCAGGAACACGAGGCCAAACAGAACGCCGGTACCGGTCGCGCCGCCCTCAATCGACTTGGCGATCAGGTCGAAATGGGTCGAACCGGCAAAGCCATAGATCAGCGACGATCCATAGAGCAGCAGACCCGATGACAGGGCACCCAGCACGAAATATTTCAAACCGGCTTCCGACGCCTTGGCATCATCGCGGCGGAAGGCTGCCAGCACATAGAGCGCCAAGGACTGAAGCTCGACACCGATATAGAGCGAGATCAGGTCACCGGCGGACACCATCATGCCCATGCCGAGCGCGGCCAAGAGGATCAGGATCGGGAACTCGAACCGGCCATTGCCAACCCGAACCAGCCAGCGATCACCCAGATAGATGGCCACAGGGCTGATCAAATAAATCGCGACCTTGCCAAAGGACGAAGCGCCATCAGCGATAAAACCCCCTGCAAAGGCCGTGCCCTCGGGGCTGACCGCCGCAAGGCCTGCCGCTGCGAACAGGGCGAGGCTGGCACCGATGGAGACTTCGCCCATCGCCTTGTCACCCCGGAATGCACCCCAAACCAGAAGGACAAGGGTCGATGCGGCGAGGAAGACTTCAGGCCGGGCAAGTTGCAGTGCGTCTTGAAAAGTCATGGTCAAGCTCCCCTCACCCGCCAACGGCGGCTTTGTAAGCGCCAACCAGATGGTCGACGGACGCGGCAGTGAGGTTGAAAATCAAACCGGGGCGGACACCCAAGATCAGGGTCG
>CANFKD010000166.1 GCA_947447115.1 Caulobacteraceae bacterium | reverse complement strand
TGTTGCCGATAAGCTGGCCGCCGATGTGGCCTTGGCCGCCAAGATCGCCTCTTGGAAGCGCCTGCAAACGGCGGACTGCCAAGGCATGGTGATGGCCCATCCGCTGGCCTCACTTGACGAGGGCTACAGCTTTGCGGTGCCGATGTTGTCTGGTGATCACGTCACCGATGATGCCGGTACCGGATTTGTCCATACGGCTCCGGGGCACGGTCAGGACGACTATCAGGTCTGGCTGGCCCACGGCCACCGCGAGGTTCCCGAAACGGTCGATGCCGACGGCGCCTACTATCCCCATGTCCCGCTCTTTGCGGGGCTCAAGGTGCTGGAGACCGAAGGCAAGAAGTCGGGCAAGTTCGGACCGGCCAATGGCGCGGTGATGGATAAGATGATCGAGGCTGGGACCCTTCTGGCCCGTGGACGGCTCGAGCACTCCTATCCCCATTCTTGGCGCTCAAAGGCTCCGGTGATTTTCCGCAATACGCCGCAATGGTTCATCCGCATGGACCATGCTGATGAGGCCGGCAACAGCCTGCGCGACAAGGCCTTGGCTGCCATCGATCAGACGGCTTTCTATCCAGAGATGGGCCGCAATCGCATCCGCTCGATGGTCGAGGGTCGTCCGGACTGGCTGATCAGCCGCCAGCGCGCCTGGGGCACGCCCTTGGCCATGTTTGTCGACAAGGTCACGGGTCAGCCGCTCTATGACATCGAGGTCAACAGACGCATCCTGGCAGCCATCGAGGCCGAAGGGGCAGACGCCTGGTTCACCCGCCCGGACAGCGACTTCCTCGGGGCGGGCTATGATCCGGACCATTATGAAAAGGTCGAGGACATCCTCGATGTCTGGTTCGATTCGGGCTGTACCCACGCCTTCACCATCGAGAACCGCCCCGATAGCCATTGGCCAGCCGATGTCTATCTGGAAGGGTCCGACCAGCATCGCGGCTGGTTCCAATCCAGCCTGCTCGAAGCCTGCGGCACCCGTGGCACCGCGCCCTATAAGGCAGTGATCACCCACGGCATGACCCTGAACGAGAAGGGCGAGAAGATGTCCAAGTCGCTCGGCAATGCGGTCGAGCCACAGGTCATCATCAAGGAAAATGGCGCCGACATACTGCGCCTCTGGGCCGCGACGGTCGACTATTCGGAAGACCAGAAGATCGGCAAGACCGTGCTGCAAACGGTGGTCGATGGCTATCGCAAGCTGCGCAACACGGTCCGATATCTGCTGGGCGGTCTGGCGGGCTTTGACGAGGCCGAACGGGTCTCGCGCGATCAGATGGAGCCACTGGAGCAACTGATGCTGCACCGTCTGGCCGAGTTGGACGCCGAGGTGCGGGCCTCCTATGGCCAGTACCGCTTCAGCGATGTTTTCCGGGCCGTGCTGGACTTCTGCACCAACGATCTGTCAGCGCTCTATTTCGATGTGCGCCGCGACGTCCTCTATTGCGATGGACCAGACAGCCTGCGCCGCCGGGCCTGCCGCACCGTGATGGACGAGGTCTTTATGCGCCTGACCGCATGGCTGGCGCCCCTGTCATCCTTTACGATGGAAGAGGCGTGGACCACCCGTTTCCCGGACGCTGGCTCCAACTGCCTTCGCGTCATGCCAGAGGTGCCTGCCGAATGGCTTGATCCTTCGATTGCGGCTTGGTGGAGCCAAGTGGCCAAGGTCTTGCCGGTCGTGACCGGCGCGCTGGAGTTGGAGCGCCGTGAAAAGCGGATCGGTTCGGCTCTGGAGGCCGCGCCCGTGGTCTGGCTGACCAACCCAGAGGTGCTCAAGGCCTTTGAACGGATCGATGCGGCCGAAGCCTTCCGCACCAGTCAAGCCGTGCTCAAGCTGGGGGAGGGACCAAGCGATGCCTTCCGTCTGCCGGGTCAGGTCGGCGTGGCTGTGGAGCCGCTGAAGGCTGAGGGTCGCAAATGTGCGCGCTCTTGGCGTATCCTGCCCGAAGTTGGCACTGACCCGCGCTATCTGGACCTGTCCTTGCGCGATGCTGCCGTTGTTGCTGGGTGGGATAACAAATGACCCAAGACGCCCCCGTTCGTCATCGTCCCCTAGGCCCGCTGGCCTATGGGCTCGGTTTCGCCGTGGTCTTTGCCGATCAGGTGTCCAAGGCCTGGGTCCTGAACGGTTTGAACCTACCGCTGTATGGTTCGGTCGATATTGCCGGGCCGCTGCGCCTGACGCTGGTCTGGAACCGAGGGGTGAGCTTTGGCCTCTTTCGCGCTGATGCAGACTTTACGCGCTGGGCCTTGGCGGCCTTCTCGCTGGCGGTCTCGCTGTTCCTGATCAACTGGGCGCGCAAGATCGAGCGACCAAGGCTCGCGATCTCGGTTGGACTGATTCTCGGCGGCGCGATCGGGAACCTGATTGACCGGGTGCGCTGGGGCGCAGTGTGCGATTTTATCGACGCCTCGGCCCTGCATTTTCCGTGGGTGTTCAATTTGGCGGACAGTGCCATCACCATCGGCGTGATATTGCTGCTGATCGACACCCTTCTGACCCCTGAAACACCGGTGACAACGGCCGGTTCCGACGCGCAAAGCGGTTCTTGACGCCTTCGGTGTCGAAGGTGATTGGCAGTGGCCCCCACAATGGGGTAACCAGAGTAATATGACAGGCCGGGGGCGGTCTCTAGGAGCCTATAGATGAAGATCAATCGCGTGGCTGTTGCCGTTGTCCTGCTGGCCGGGATCGGCCTGTCGGGCTGCCAATCCGCCTCCAAGGCCCTTGGCATGTCCAAGGTCGTCCCGGATGAGTTTCGTGTGGTGACCAAGGCTCCGCTGGTGGTGCCGCCCGACTATGCCCTGCGTCCGCCCGCACCGGGTGAGCCTCGTCCGCAAGAGCTTCAGCCTGAGAGCGCCGCGCGTGCCGCCTTGCTCGGCTATCGTCAGGGCGAGATCCGGTCTGAAGGCGAAAAGATTTTGGTCGCGCGGGCCGGGGCCGACAAGGCTGACCCGCTGGTGCGTTTCGTGGTCGATGATGAGTTCGGGGATCTGGCCCACAAGGACCGCTCCTTTGCCGACCGCGTCATGTTCTGGCGCAAGGACAAGCCCGAAACCCAAGGCCCCCAACTGGCCTCTGATGCTTCGGCTGCTGCTGCCGGCGTTGAGCCCATCGATCCAGCGGCTGAAGAGGCCCGCCTGAAGAAGTTGATCGGCGACAAGCCAGTGACGATTAAGCGCGAGCACAGCAGCAAGCTGAAGCTGCCGGGTCTGTAAAAAGACCCCCTACCCCCGCTGCGCGGGTACTTCCCCCAGAGGGGGAAGATTTAAAGCTCCAAGATCTTCCCCCTCTGGGGGAAGTGGCGCGCAGCGCCGTAGGGGGCCTTGTTTTCCTC
>CANFKD010000165.1 GCA_947447115.1 Caulobacteraceae bacterium | reverse complement strand
TGCTGATCGGCCCCAAACAGCCCGTCGATACACGGGGTAGGAATTGGTGGAGCCGCCGGGAATCGCACCCGGGTCCAGTCCGTTTATTGCACGCGCCTTTATCTCCATAGTCCGACCGTCGCCGAACAGGTTCAATATAGGCGCGAAACCGCCTCAGCGGAAGGGGTTCACTGAAAGGCTTTGAGATCCAGCGCCGTGCCGGTGAGTAATTGATAGACGGCGAGGTAACGCTGGCTGGTGGCGGTGATCACGGCGTCAGGCAAGGGCGGGGGCGGGGCCTCGCCGTTCCAGCGCCCTGCGGCCCGTTCAGCGTCCAGATAGTCGCGCAAGGGCTGCTTGTCGAAGCTCGGCTGGCCCTGGCCGGGCTGATAGTGATCGGCGGGCCAGAAGCGTGAGCTGTCAGGGGTCATGACCTCATCGATCAGCCAAAGGCCGCCCTCGGCATCTTGACCAAATTCGAACTTGGTATCGGCAATGATGATGCCGCGTTCCTCAGCCTTGGCACGGCCGAACTCATAGACCGTGCGGCTCAGGGACTCGAGCTGTCCGGCAAGGTCGCTGCCAAGACGGGCATGCAGGTCGGCAACGCCGATATTCTCATCATGGCCACTTTCGGCCTTGGTGGCGGGGCTAAAGAGGGCCGGATCCAGCCGGTCACTTTCGCGCAGGCCCCTGGGCAGGGCTTCGCCCGCCAGCGCACCCGTCGCCTTGTAATCTTTCCAAGCCGAGCCCGAAATATAGCCGCGCATGACACATTCGAAGGGCACGACCTTGGTGCGCTTGCACAGCATGGTCCGGCCAAGGATCCCGCTGCGATGAGGCGCTAGAGCCGGGATCGCGGCGATGATCTCGTCTGTGTCGGCGCTGATCAGATGATGGCGCGTGACGTTCGCCAGTTGGTCAAACCACCAGACGCTGAGCTGGGTCAGAACCAGACCCTTGAAGGGCACCGGCTCGTCCATCACCACATCAAAGGCACTGATCCGGTCGGAGGCGACGAGCAACAGGCGCTCGGCATCGACCTCATAAACATCACGGACCTTGCCACGCGCCAAAAGGGTCAGGGGCAGGGTGCTGAAGGTCATTGCCGTCATAGGGGAATGCTCACGCTTTGGGTCCGAGAGGTTGGATTACATGGCCTCTTTGCCACGGGTGATCGACAGGACCCCCGTGCGGGACACTTCAACCAGACCCAGAGACCGCAACTGTTCGATGAAGCGGTCATTTTCGCTGGAGTCGCCGGTCACTTCGAAGATGAAACTCTCATCGGTGCTGTCGACAACCTTGGCCTCGAAGCCTTTGGAGATGCGCAGGGCCTCATCGCGGTCCGCGCCCCGGCCACTGACCTTGACCAGTGCCAGTTCGCGCTCAACGCCGAGCGGATCGCGGCTGACATCGTGCACTTCCAAGGTCGCGACCATCTTTTCAAGTTGGGCGCGGATCTGGGCCAACGTCTCGACCGTGCCGGAGGTGACGATGGTGATGCGCGAGGTATGGGCCCGCCGGTCAGTCTCTGCAACCGTCAGGCTCTCAATATTATAGCCCCGGGCTGCGAACAGGCCGACCACGCGGTGCAGGACACCGGGCTCGTTGGCGACGATCACAGCAAAGGTGGCGCGCTGCTCGGCGACATCCAGATGATCGAGAAAATAGGCGGAACCGGGTTGGTCAGCAGGCATTGGCGTTCTCATTTCCGTTCAGTGCGACTTCCGAGGTCCAACCGGACGGTGGAAGCAGATTATTTCGATCATGGGGCCGCCCCATCCTCGTCCTTCGACAGGCTCACGATGAGGATGCGTGCAGTTTACACCAGACCCCGGCCCTTGGCGTCGATGGCGGTGTTCATATCCACGCCCATATCGGCCAAGATCATTTCATTGTGCGCCTTGCCCGAGGGGATCATGGGGAAGCAGTTTTCGAGCTTGGTCACGCGGCAGTCGAAAATCACGGGGTGGGGACTGTCGATCATCTCGATGATCTTGGCGTCCAACTCCTGCGGCGTCGAGGCGCGGATACCGACGGCGCCGTAGGCCTCGGCCAGCTTGACGAAGTCGGGTAGGCTTTCGGAATAGGACTGGCTGTAGCGCTCGCCATGCAGCAGTTGCTGCCACTGGCGCACCATGCCCATCCATTCATTGTTGAGGATGAAGATCTTGATCGGCAGCCGGTACTGAATGGCCGTCGAAATCTCCTGCATGGTCATCTGGATCGAGGCTTCACCGGCAATGTCGATGACCAGCGAGCCCGGATGGGCTAGCTGCACGCCCACGGCGGCGGGCAGGCCATAGCCCATGGTGCCCAGACCGCCAGAAGTCATCCAGCGATTGGGCTCTTCAAAGCGGTAATATTGCGCGGCCCACATCTGGTGCTGGCCGACCTCGGTGGTGATGTAGGCATCCCGGTCTTTGGTTAGGGCATAGAGCCGCTCGATGGCATATTGCGGTTTGATCTCATTGTCCGAGGGGCGATAGGCCAAGCAGTCGCGCGCGCGCCATGCGTCGATCTGGGCCCACCAGCTGGACTGGGCCTCGGCATTGGGCTTGTAACCCTTGGCTTTCCACAGGGTGATCATGTCGCGCATGACCGAGCCGACATCCCCGACAATGCCAATATCGACGCGGACCGTCTTATTGATCGAAGAGGGGTCAATATCGACATGGATCTTTTTCGAGCCGGGCGAGAAGGCATCCAAACGGCCCGTCACCCGGTCATCAAAGCGCGAGCCGAGCGCGATCATCACGTCGCAATCATGCATGGCATTGTTGGCTTCAAAGGTGCCGTGCATACCCAACATGCCCAACCACTGAGGGTCAGCGGCGGGGAAGGAGCCTAGGCCCATCAGGGTCGAGGTGATGGGCGCGCCGGTCAGGGCCACAAGCTCGCGCAGGAGTTCGCTGGCCTCGGGTCCTGAATTGATAACGCCGCCGCCTGTATAGAAGACGGGCTTCTTGGCCTTGGCGATCAGCTCGACCGCATCGGCAATGCGCTGCGCATCGCCCTTGGTCTGAGGGTTATAGGCATGGCTAAAGACCAGTTCGTCGGGGCCGTAATAGTCAGCGGTGCCGAACTGAACATCCTTAGGGATGTCGATGACCACAGGGCCGGGGCGACCGCTGGTGGCGATATGGAAGGCCTCATGCAGGATGGCGGGCAGGTCGGCCGTGCGCTTCACCAGATAGTTATGCTTGGTGCAGGAGCGGGTAATGCCGACCGTATCGCACTCTTGGAAGGCGTCTGAGCCGATCAGGTGGGTCGGCACCTGCCCGGTAATGACCACCAGAGGAATAGAATCCATCAGGGCATCGACAATGCCGGTCACAGCATTGGTCGCGCCGGGCCCCGAGGTGACCAGCACAACGCCGGG
>CANFKD010000164.1 GCA_947447115.1 Caulobacteraceae bacterium | reverse complement strand
GGCAGCCCGCTGCGCCGGATTGGGGAGCCCAATGAGATCGCCGGTGCCGCCGTGTTCCTAGCTTCGGCCGCCGGGTCCTTCATGACCGGTCAGAATATCGTGGTTGATGGCGGCGCGACCATCGCCTGAAGCAGCAGGCCTAGCCGCGCATCGGCGCGGTTAGGCCGACACCGCGTAGGCCTTGAGCACATCCAAGGTGACAATTGCCAAGGTCTCCTCGTGGGTAGCCTCGAGAACCACACCGGGGGCAGCCCCTGCATCCAGCGCCTCTTTCCAGCGCGGGGCACACAGGCACCAGCGGTCACCGGGCCTAAGGCCAGGAAAATGCAGGTCCGGACGCGGCGTTGACAGGTCATTGCCCGCCCTTCGACTGAAGGCCAGAAACTCTACGGTCATGACGGCGCAGACCGTATGGAGCCCCAGATCATCGGGTCCGGTCTCGCAGCAGCCATTGCGGAAAAATCCGGTCAGGGGCGCGTTGGAACAGGGCAAAAGCTCTTGCCCTAAAACGTTCAGTGCGGTCTCGTCATAACGGGTGGTCATGGCCCTATCTTAGAGGCTAAGAGGCGTCTGATAAAAGCCTGATAATGTCCCCATTCGATCCAAGGGAACCGATCCATGTCCAAGACCGTCAAGCCGCGCCGCAGCGCCCTCTATATGCCCGCCTCTAATGCCAAGGCCATCGACAAGGCCCGCAATCTGCCCTGCGATGTGGTGATCTTGGATCTTGAAGATGCGGTGGCCCCCGACTCCAAGGCCTTGGCCCGTGAGCAGGCGGTGGCAGCGGTGAATGCGGGCGGCTTTGGTCGGCGCGAGCTGGTCATTCGCTGTAATGGCTTGGACACCCCTTGGGGGGCAGAGGATTTGGCGGCGGCGGCGGCAGCCGGTCCCGACGCCATCTTGGTACCCAAGGTCAATGATGCCGCCGATGTTGCGGCCTATAATAACGCCATCGCGGCGGCCCCGGCCTCAACCCAGCTCTGGGCCATGATCGAGACCTGCCGCTGCCTGTTCAACCTGCCCCAGATTGCGCAGGCTAGCACCACAAGCCGCATGACCACCTGGGTGATGGGCACCAATGATCTGGCCAAGGAGATGCGTGCGCGCCAGACGCCAGACCGCGCCCCCTTCCATGCCGCCCTGTCCCTGTCGGTTGCAGCAGCCCGTCTCTATGGCCTGACCATCTTGGACGGGGTCTACAACGATATCGATAATGAAGAGGGTCTGAGCGCCATCTGCGAGCAGGGCGTTGATTTTGGCTTTGACGGCAAGACCCTGATCCATCCCAAGCAGGTTGAGATCTGCAACCGCATCTTCTCGCCGTCCGAGGCTGAGGTCGCTTGGGCCAAGGCCGTCATCACCGCCTTCGCCTTGCCGGAAAATCAAGGCAAGGGCGCGATCCGCGTCGAGGGCCGTATGGCTGAGCTGCTGCATCTGGTACAGGCCGAGAGCCTTGTCGCTGTCGCGGCAGCCATCGCCGAAGCGGCAGCCGCCTAGCCATGGTTCAGCGCTGGGTGGCAACAGTCCTGACCGGTTTGGCCCTGCTGGCCATGCCTGCGTCTCTGTGTGCCCAGCCCGTCCCGGCGGAGCCTGATCCAGCGCCCGTCACCATCGACCAGGTGGCCAAGACCCCCGGCGGACCCCTGACCCCTCAGGAGGAGGCGTTCGACCAACAGGTTCGTCAGTCCTATTCAGCGGTAGATCAAAAGCAGGGTCCGCTAGAGGGGGCTTGGCGGCTAGTGGCGGCGGATGGCCAGCCCCTGTTTGGCTTTCAGTTGGCGGATCTGCCCAAGGGCGGCGTCGAAGGGGCATGGCGCGATCTTCGCCGTCAATCGGCCCTTGGTGGCTCTGGCTTTATCGCCGAGATCTACCGCGACGAGGACGGTCTGCGGATGAGTTTCTATGAACGCGATGGTGAGGGGGCGACCGAGATCGTTCTGACGCCGGCAGGTCCGGGCGAATGGTCCGGCAACCTCTGGGACGATAATCGTAAGATCCCAGTGACTATGAAGCGCTGAAAAAGCCAGCCTCTTCAAAGACGGCGAGGGCTGCAGCCCGGGCCTTGGCGAGATGGTCGGGGTTATAGGACGCAGCAGCGCTATGGCCCCAGACCGGACCCGGCCAAGCCGCATCATCGCTGCGACGGCTGACAATATGGACATGGAGCTGGGCGGTCACATTGCCCAAGGCCCCAACATTGAGCTTTTCGGTCGGCAGACCGATAGCGTCGCTGATGGCCCGAACGGCTTGGCTGGCCAAGACAATCTCTTCCATCAAGACCAGACGCTCGGCCATAGACAGGTCTTCAAGCTCGCGCATGTCGTCGCGGCGCGGGATCAGCACGATCCAGCCATAGCGAGCATCAAGCTGCAGGCGCGCTTCGCAAAGGGTCAGGTCGCACAGAAACTCAGAGGTCTCGTCAAAGGCCGGATCAAGCACGAAGGTCATCTGAATCTCTCTTAAAGCGCCGCACACCTATCTCGGATCGCAGCCGCGTTCGCAATCGCTTTAAGTCGAAATTTAGCCGTGCCTAAAGGAATTAGCGTTTGCGCGGTACCGCTGCCCAATAATCGAAATCTAGAATGACTTCAAGGGGATATTTCCCCTCGCTGTCCTTATCCGGGAAATCGCTGCAGGGCCGGTCCTTGGTCGCGACCAGACGTAGGCGCAAGGCCCCAACATCGCTGCGGCCCGCAATCTCGGCCCGGTCCAGCACCTCGCTCCAAGCAAAGATCGTGGCCCCGGCAAAATAGGGGTTCACGTGCCGTCCGCCATTGATGCCGAGGATCAGACCGGCATTTTCTAGCCCATTGAAGGACAGGGCCTTGGCCGTCGAGATGACCACGCCGCCATAGACAAGCCGTCGGCCCGTCGGGTCCTTGGCACGCTCATATTGATTGAAATGGACCTTGGCCGTGTTCTGATAGAGCCGGGTGGCCATCTGATGCTCGGCCTCTTCGATGGCCATGCCGTCCACATGGTCGATCTTCTCGCCGATCTCGTAATCTTCAAAGGCGTGGGCGGAACCGGCCAGAGCAAAATCATAATGGGCAAAGGACAGGCCCGCTGGGATCACCAGATCGGATGCAGCGACTGAGGTGGGCAGGGCAGGGACGGCCTCTTGCGCGATAGGGGCGGTCTCATCGCGCTTGCGAACCATGACCCAGCGCACATAGGTCAGCACCGCTGTGCCATGCTGGTTGCTGCCGGTGGTACGCACATAGACCACGCCGGTCTTGCGGTTGGAGTTCTCTTTTAAGCCAATGACCTCGGAACTTGATGAGACCGTATCGCCCGCATGGACGGGGGCAAGGAAGCGGCCATCCGCATAGCCCAGATTGGCCACAGCATTGAGCGACACATCCGGCACAGTCTTGCCAAACACCATGTGGAAGACGATCAGAGGATCGATGGGGCTTTGGCCAAGGCCGCAGTTCTGGGCAAAGCTGTCGGCGCTGAACAGGGCAAAGCGCGG
>CANFKD010000163.1 GCA_947447115.1 Caulobacteraceae bacterium | reverse complement strand
GGCTGTGGATTTTGGGATGGTACCGCCTCTCAGGCTTGAACTGAGGACCTCCGGTTCCACAAACCGGCGCTCTAACCAACTGAGCTAAGGCGGCTCGCATCGCGAGAGAGGGCGTTTTAGTCGGCATGGCCGCTGGGATCAAGCCGCCGTTTGCAGGATCGTGCCAATTGCGTTCAATCTCTTGCTTCGCACAGGCCTAGCCGCCATTCTCGATCGCAAAATTAGGGATGAAACGACATGTATGAGATCCGGACGCGGCAGATCGAGGCCAATGGCCTGACCTTCACCATCGATGAGTGTGGCGAAGGCGACGATGTGGCCCTGTGCCTGCATGGATTTCCCGAAAGCCGCTACAGTTGGCGCGAGCAGTTGCCTCTGTTGGCGGCCAAGGGCTGGCGGGCGGTAGCCCCGGACCTGCGCGGCTATGGCGGCACGACACGTCCTGCGCACAAGAAGGACTATGAACTTCCCAATCTGATCGCCGATACGGCCGCGCTCTATGATGCCTTAGGGGCCAAACGGCGGCTGCTGGTGGCCCATGACTGGGGCGCGATCATTGCTTGGACCTTTGCCATCGACAAGACCCGGCCGCTGGATGGTCTGGTGATCATGAATGTGCCGCACCCGGCCGTCTTCATCACCGGCCTGCAGAACGGATGGGAGCAGCGCAAAAAGAGCTGGTACGCCCTGTTCTTCCAATTGCCGATCCTCCCCGAACTGATGATGACCGCCAAGGGGGCCAAGGCCATCGGTCAGGCCTTTGTCGGCATGGCCATCGACAAGTCCCGCTTTCCGCAAGAGGTCTTGGACCACTATCAGCAAAATGCCCTGCAGCCCGGGGCCATGACCGCGATGATCAACTATTACCGCGCCAACACAAAGGCGCTCGAAGCCTATGGTCCGGGCCTTGCGGCCAAGATCGAGGTGCCGACCGTGATGATTTGGGGTGAGGAGGATTCAGCCCTCAGCATCAGCTTGACCGAAGGCTACGGCCCCTATGTCACCGACTTCACCCTGCACCGTCTGCCCAATGTGTCCCATTGGGTCCAGCAGGAGGCCCCGGAAAAGGTCAATGAGCATCTGGCCCATTGGCTAAAGACCAAAGGGTTAGATCTGGCGGGGTGATCCGTCAGCCATCCAACCGCGCTGGGTCAGGTAGGATTGCAGCGCGGCGAGGCGTGTCTCATCGGACGGATGGGTTGAGAGCCACTGTGGCGGAGCCCTCTTAGTCCGTTCAGCCGCCATATTCTGCCAAAGATGTAGCGCTTCGACGGGCTTGAAGCCGGCGGCATGCATGAAGTCCACACCGATGCGGTCGGCCTCTAGCTCGTGTTGGCGCGAAAAGGGCATCAGGACACCGAACTGCACGCCCACGCCCAAGACGGCAGCAAGCTCCTTGCCGTGCTTGGCGTCGCTATTGGCGATGGCAAGGTCGGCCGCCGCGAGCCCGACCTGCGCGACCATGGTCTGAGACACCCGCTCAGCCGCATGGTGAGCGGTAACGTGGCCGGTCTCATGACCCAAGACCGCGGCCAACTGATCATCATTGATCACGGCCTTGAACAGCCCGCTATTGACCCCAACCTTGTTGCCAGGAAGGACAAAGGCGTTCGCCTCCGGATTATCAAAGACGGCATATTCCCAAGGCTGAGCCCCGCGCCCAGCCGCCTCAACGATCCGCTGACCAACCGAGCGGACGGCGCGGTTCATCTCGCGGTCTTGCGACAGTTTTTGGGTGCGAAGGGCATCTCGCCATGCGGTCAGGGACAGCTCGACCAGCTGTTCATCGCTGACCATCAAGAGCTGATCACGGCCCAGTTCAGCATTGTAGGAGCAGCCCGCCGTGAAGGCGACGACTGTCCCCGCAGCCAGACCGCGCACCAGATCACGGCGCGAAAGACGAAGGGGTTGGCGCGGTTGACCGCTATGGGCGAGGTCGTGATCATGGGTAAGGCACATGGGCGAAGGTCCGATGGTCTGTGCACCTGAGGTGGTGTGCACCATAGGAGACGTCAGGCGATCGCGCCAGAGGGGCTGCGACAAGGCCCGCACCAATCTAGACAACAAAAAACCCCGAGGGCGGACCCTCGGGGCGTTCTGTCTGGTCTAAGACCGGTAGATCCTATCGTGGGAGAACCCAACGAATACGGGTCTGCCAGGTGGCTTCGACCGGGTTACCGTCCACCAACTGTGGCTTCATCTTCCAGAGGCTTGCGACCTTTTTCGTCGCTTCCCCGAAGCCGAAGTCGGCGGGATCTTCTGAGAGCACCTGGCAATTAACCAGAGTACCCTTCACCGTAACCACGCACTTGATGGTGGCCGAACCTTCTTTTTCGAGCCGCTGAGCACGTTCCGGATAGAACCGGGCGTAGTCATCGCCGTTAGGCTTGCGGGTCCAGGTCGGATTCGACACCACTGGCGGAGCAGGAGGGGGAGGAGCATCGACCACCTTAGGCCGGGCTTCTACCTTATCTTCCTTCTTCACCGGTGGAACCTCCAACGGCGGCGGCGGCGTCACGTCAGGTGGCGGGGCCACTGGGGGACGCGGCTGCAGCTTAGGCGGCGGCGGCGGTTTATTGTCCGGCGGTGGAGGCGGCGGTGGCGGCGGAGGTGGCTTATAGATGTCCACCTTCGTCGCTTCGTCCGAGTACTCCTGCATCTTGGGTTCGAACTTCACCTTCCAGAGGTAAAGTCCAAGCAATCCGTGGAAGATCATCGAGACCGTGATCGCGACCGTAGTGCCCGTACTACGTTTCCTACGAATTGCCCCGTCGAAGGGGTTGTGCACCGGATGGGCAACGTCCTGCTGTTCTTCAGCCATGCGCAGCCCTTACTTCTTCGAGTTGTCTTCGCCGATCAGTGCGACGCTGTAGAACCCGTTATCCTGGAGCCCGTTCATCACGCCCATAAAATCACCATATGTGGTGTTCTTATCAGCCCGAATGAAGATGCGCTCTTTGGTAGGGTCGCGTCGTCCAATCTGCTTTTTGAGGTCATCGCCCAATGCGTCCGCGGAAGTGATGAAGTCCCCAATGTACACGTCACCAGATTCCTGGATGGAAATGTACACCGGCTTGGGCGGGTTCTGACTGGGCTTGGCAACGGCCGTGGGCAGACTAACAACCACCGACACAGTGGCGAGCGGAGCCGCCACCATGAAGATGATCAGCAGAACCAACATCACGTCCACCAGAGGTGTCACATTGATGTCGGCATTCTGCCCAAGATCGAACCTACTCCCGCCCGACTTTGAAAGTTTGGCGGCCATGGATGTCAGGCCCCTTTGTCGAGTTGGCGTGACATCGCATTCAGCAGTTCCACAACGAAGCCTTCAGAACGGGTGCCGTAGGCAGAGATCCGGGTCTGGAAGTAGTTGTAGAAGATCATCGATGGAATAGCCGCGAACAGGCCGATACCGGTGGCGAGAAGCGCTTCGGCGATGCCGGGGGCGACGACGGCCAGGTTGGTCGTGTTGGTGTTCGCAATACCGATGAACGAGTT
>CANFKD010000162.1 GCA_947447115.1 Caulobacteraceae bacterium | reverse complement strand
CCAGCCGTGGCGGCAGCAAAGCCTAAGCCCTAGACGCGAATATCGAGCAGCGATCCTGGCCGTAGGATTCGAGCAGGGCGCGCGGCATCTGCGGCGCCCATATCCCTGATCGGTTCAATCCGGACGGGGGCCGTCGCCGGTTCGCTTATCTGAGCCGCCTTGGGCACCTGCGCCTTCTCACCCAAGGCCGCGTCAAAGAACAGTTTCTGCGCCAAGGTCCGCGCATCGGGCCGCGACGAGGCGGGCCGAGGGGCCGGGGTTATTGGACCGGTTTGGGGGGATCCGATGGGCAGGGGCAAGCGCGCAACCTTTACTGAAAAGCTGGCGTGACCTTGACCGATTTATGGTTAGCCAAGGGTTAAGATTGGCGCGATGGACCTAATGGGCCTTTTCCAGCAGGGCCTCAGCATCGGCGGGCGTCATCGGTCCGGTGAACTTGGCCAAGACCTTGCCATCGGCTCCAATCAAGAAGCTTTCCGGCACGCCCGAAATGCCAAACTCGACACCCGCCCGGCCGGTGCGGTCGACCAGAACCTTTGAGAAGGGATTGCCGAGGCGTTGAAGAAAGGCCTCGGTCTTGGCCGGGTCATCCTTATAGGCGATGCCAATGACCGTGATCCCTTGGGCCTTGAGGGCAAGGAGGACGGGATGTTCAAGCTCACAGGGCGCGCACCAAGAGGCAAAGATATTGATCAGCGTCGGTGTGCCTGTGGCCGCTGCCATCATCGCTGCCTGCCGGACATCTTCTGGCGCGCCAGCGTCGAGGGTCGGTAGGCTTAAGTTTGGTGCCGGTTGGCCGACCAAGGCTTGGGGCTTGAAGTTGGGGTCACGGTGCAGGCCGTAGGTAACGAACAGGACCGCCAACACCGCCAAGGCCGCGAGGGGCAAGAGGGCCATCAGCCGCTTCATGGGCGGGACGGGTCCTTGGTATCAGATCTCAGGGCCTCGAGCCGCTGGACCTCCATGCGCCAGCGCCGCGCGCTCAACAGGCTATCGACCACCATCCAGCCAATCACGAGGGCTGAGATGGCGAAGGCGGGCCAAAGAAAGGCGCCATATTTTCCAGGATCAAGATCGAGCATGGTCATCCTGCCGCCTGAAGGGCCAGCCCATTGGCCCGCTTGCGCCAGACCTCAGAACGAACCCGCACCATCCAAAGACTGCCAAACAGGGCCATATAGCCAATGGCCATAAGCGCCAGAGGCCACAGATAGTCAGGCGGCATAGTCGGGCCACCGGCCCGGAAGACCGAGGCGGGTTGATGCAGCGTGTTCCACCAGTCGACGGAGAACTTGATGATCGGCAGATTGATCAGCCCGACCAAGGCCAGAATCGAGGCCGCGCGCGCCGCCTTGACCTCGTCATCAATGGCCGCTTGTAGGGCCATATAGCCGATATAGAGCAAAAGCAGGACCAACACCGAGGTCATGCGCGCATCCCACACCCACCAGGTGCCCCACATGGGTCGGCCCCAGAGGGAACCCGTGACCAGCGCTAAAAAGGTAAAACCCGCGCCCAGCGGTGCACAGGCTCGCCCGGCTGCATCGGCCAGAGAATGACGAAAGACTAGGCCCATAAAACTGGCACCGCCCAAACAGGCATAGCAGAACATGGCCATATAGGCGGCGGGCACATGGATGAACATGATCCGGACCGTATCGCCCTGCTGATAGTCCTCGGGCACGGTAAAGGTCAGCCAAAGACCCATGGCGACGAGGATGACGGCGATGATGCCCAAGATGGGCGCGGCCCAGCGGGAAAAGTCCATGAACCGTTGAGGATTGGCGAGGGCTTGGAACATCTATTCTCGATAGCGGGGGCGCGGTCCGGCGGCAAGTGCGCGATTGTCGCTTGTGGCGCTCACGATAGGGCGTTTCGACAGGCCGCCGCCATAGCAAAGGGTCCAAGGGCTGCGGCAGCCAATCCATAGGCCGACAAAAGACCCAAGGCCGGGTGCCAGTCTAGCCCCCCGGCAAAGGCCTCGATGGCCCCCGCGCCAAAGATCACGGGCGGTGCGAATAGGGGCAGAACCAGCACGGCAATCAAGACCCCGCCGCGCTTGCTGCCCAAGCTCAAGGCCGCGCCTATGCCACCGGTAAAGGCAAGGCCCAGCCCGCCGATCAGGGCGCTGATGAAGATCAAGGGCACCAGCCGAAGGTCTGCGCCCAAAGCGACCGCCACCACCGGCGCGGCCAAGGCCAGAGGTGCGCCATTGGTCAGCCACTGGGCCAGACCCTTGGCAAAGGCGACCGCCTCGAGCGGCACAGGGCCGAGCGCCAAGAGGTCCAAGGTTCCGTCCTCATAGTCCCGCTCAAACAGGCGCTCGAGCGACAGAAGGCTGGCCAAAGCCAAGGCCAGCCAAGCTGAGCCCGGCGCGACGGCGGCCAGACGGGCTGGAGAGGCGCCCACAGCAAGGGGCAGCAGGGTCGCGGTCGCGACAAAGAAGGTCAGGGCCAAAAGCGGCCCGCCCCCTCGGCCCCAAGCCATGGCCATTTCTCGGCGCAACATGACCCAAAAGCCGTTCATTGGGCTGGTCCATCTAGGCTGGACAGGTCGCAGGCCCTCGCCGCAATCGGAAGGGGATCATGCACGGCGGCGATGATCATGCCGCCGCCCGCCAGATGCTCAGCCATCAGGTCGCCAAAGACCGCTCGGCGCGCTGTATCGAGCGGGGCCATGGGCTCATCCAGAAGCCAAAGGGACCGGGGACTGGCCACCAACCGTGCCAAAGCCAAACGCCGCCTTTGACCGGCAGAGAGCTTGCGCACCTCCAGCCCCGCCAAACGGTCCAGATCCAGCTTGGCACTGGCCGCCCTTGCACTCGCCTCGGTGCCACCGGTCCATTGAACTTGAAACAGCAACTCTTCCCACGCCGTGCGGGTCGCCTTGAAGCAATCTTGGTGACCCAGCAGATGCACCCCTTGGCTGCGGGCATCTTCAGCCTCGAGCACGCCTTGCGGTCCCTCGAACCGAACGTCGCCCGCATGGGGCCGGATCAAACCGGCAAGGGCCCGCAAGAGGCTGGTCTTGCCCGAGCCATTGGCCCCGGTCAGGGCCACGGCCTCGCCTTTACGAACGCTGAGGTCCAGCCCCTGAAACAGGAGCCGTTCGCCACGGATAATGGCCAAATTTTGCATGTGGACGGCGCAAATCATCCCTCTTCATAGACCAGGTTGCGGCCAGACAGAATGTCCCTTTCAGATGAATGGACGAAGGGCCCTTAGGCGAGTATGAACAGCACGCCGTGCGGGGCTTACGCGGCGCGGGGTCGGACGCTGTGTGTCCGGTCCAAGATGCGCGCGATCCTCCGCTACCGATGTTCGGACGGCACAGGACAGTCCCGGGGACGGGATCTAACGAAAGGATCTTTTCGTATGTCATCGCATGATAGCCTAAAGACTCGCCGCGACCTCGTTGTTGGCGACAAGACCTATGCCTACTACAGCCTGCCTGCCGCCGAAGCGGCGGGTCTGGCCAATGTCTCGCGACTGCCCATGTCCAT
>CANFKD010000161.1 GCA_947447115.1 Caulobacteraceae bacterium | reverse complement strand
TTGTAACCGATGGAATTGACGCCCTTTTGATTGTTCTCGGCCAGATCGCGGTCTTGGATATTGGTCTTGTTCCAGATGTCGCTCAGGCCCTCAGCCGTATAGTCGACCCCTTCAACCGCATCCTTGGAGACATACCATTTGGCGACCACGTGGGTCTCGTTGGGGGCTACGGGCAGGGCGCTGAAGATGAAGGTGAAATCGCCCAAGGTGTGACAGAAACTATGGGGCTCAAGCGCCCAACGCATGGTCCCAATGTCGCCGTCGCCGACCTTGCCCATAGTCTTGGCCACCAGCGGCTTGCCGTCCGCCGACATGGTCACAAAGCCCGGATTGAGCGGGAAGCGCATGGCTTGCCACCAGTCGCCCTCGACCGGACCGACAGGCAGACCCATCGATTCCATCTTTTTATTATAGGCCTCAAGCGCGGCCTTATCGTCATAGTCGAAATAGGCCGTGGTCCCGGTCGGGAAGCTGGCCGACAGCTCAGGGTGACCGGTCAGGCAGTGATAGCACTCGCGGGCATTTTCCATGACCAGCTTCCAATTGGCCATCTCGACCAAGACGCTTTCATGGGCCAGCTTGGCATTGGCAAAGTCATGGGGCGCCATGAGCGGGCCAGCCTTGGCGCGGTACTCATCAAAGGACGGTGGATTGTCTGACAGGCAGATATGGACCGCGCCCTCCAGAACCTCGATGGCGATCGGAGTCAGACCATGGTCGTTCATCTCGAAATCTTCGGCCATGCGCGGCGCGCTGACGAGCTCACCGGTTAGTTCGTAGGTCCATTTGTGATAGGGGCAGACAAGGCGCGGCGATGAGCCATGGCCGGTCTTGCAGATTTGGGCGCCGCGGTGACGACAGGAATTGTGGAAGGCCCTCAAGGTCCCATCACGGCCCCGCACCACAACGATGGGCCAAGGACCGATGTTCATGGCCAAGGTCGCCCCGGCCTTAGGCAGTTCGCATTCCAGACCCATCAACAGCCAAGACTGGCCATAGATGGCCAGCAGATCGAACTCAAAGATGTCCGGATCATTGTAGAGCGCTTGAGGCAGGGCGTGACCGAGCTTGCGTTGCGCAAACAGAGCCGAGATTTTTCCCAAGTCCAACATGAGGCCTCCTAAATCAGGCGATTAGATTGCCACGTCGCGCAGGGGGCTGGGCAATCTTATTTCCTCATATGCCTATATCGTTTTGACCGCTGCGGCGCTTGACCTCAGCGCAGAATGGCCGTGTGGTGCATTTTTTCGCAATGGCTTGAAAGGTCTGACGAGTGATCAACCGCCGATGGCTTCCCCTTAACGCCCTTCGAGCCTTTGACGCGGTCGGTCAGCACCTCAGCTTTACTGCGGGGGCGCAGGCCCTGCATGTGTCGCAAAGCGCGCTAAGCCGTCACGTGATCGGCCTTGAAGATCTGCTCGGAAAGCAGCTATTCGAACGTCGGCCTCAGCGTCTGGTCCTAACCGAGGCCGGCGCCGCGCTCTTGCCCGTCGTGCGCAAATCCTTTGATCGGCTCGAACAGTCGCTCAACACCATTCGCGACAGCAACCGCAATGTCCGCACCCTGCGCATCCATATGCCGCCCTCCTTGCTGCATCAGATGGGCCTGCCGCTGCTGCGGGATTTTAGGCGCGAATTTCCAGACATATTGATCGATGTCTCCTCGTCCCACGTGACCGGCCTGCCCGCGCAGGATCTGGACATGGCCGTGGTCTATGACCGCCAGAACGTAGACGACAAGGTCTCGGACCTTCTGTGGCTGGTGCGCGTCACGCCGGTCTGCTCGCCGGACCTGGCAGAAAAGCACGCGGGAAAGTCCATCGATCAGTTTTTAGCCGATAATGAGCTCTTGCATGTGAAGCTGGAGAGCGAGCCGCGCGGCATGCTCTGGTCGATCTATATGCGCCAATGCGGTATTATCGCCGATACGGACCGGGGCCTGGCCTTCGATACCGCCATCTCTGCGGTTAAATATGCCATTTCGGGCGAGGGCGTGGCCTTGGCCGATGTCGACATGTTCGCCGAAGAACTGGCCGATGGGCGGCTCGTGGCCCCGTTCGATACAGCGCTCGAAGACGGCTTTGGCTATTATCTGAAATTCCACCCTGAAGATCTGGCCGATCCTGCCGTCGCCCTGTTCCGGACCTGGATCATCAGCCGCTTTGCCACCACGAGCGAGCCCGCCAAGGTCAGCCGCGAGCCCTGATTTAGCGGGTTAGCGCCTCGTTCGGCGGAATGACCACCAGCTTGCCAATATGCCGCTTGGCCAGAAAATCCTTCTGAGCCTGAACAAGGTCCGACAGGGGGTAGGTCTGGGCCAGCAGAGGTTTGATCTCGCCGCGCTCGATATAGCCAATGAGGGCTTCGAACACCCCCTCCTCTTGGGCCGTGCTGCCAAACAGGGTCAGATCCTTCAGATAGAGCTTACGAAGATCCAAGCTGACCGTCGGCCCGGCAATGGCCCCGGAGACCGCATAACGACCGCGCGGCTTGAGCACCTCCAGCAGGTCAGGCCAGTCCTCGCCGCCGACCACATCGATAACGACGTCGATGGTATTTTCGCCGACGGCCTCTAACAGCGGCTGATCACGCGAGATGAGGCGGTCGGCACCCAGGACCGCGCAGGCTGCGATCTTTTGCGGTGAGACCACGGCCAGCACCTCAGCGCCGCGCCGTTTGGCCAACTGCACCGCTGCCGAGCCAACCCCGCCTGTGGCTCCCGTGATCAAGACCCGATCGCCCGCCCTGACACCGCTGCGGGTCAAGAGGTTCTCCGCCGTCGCGTAGGAACAGGGAAAGCTCGCCAGTTCGGCATCGCTCAAGGCGCTGTTGATCCTATGAGCATCGGCCGAGGGGACTGAGACATATTGCGCAAAGCCGCCGTCGCGCTCTGATCCGAGCCAGACATCCAACAGACCTTGGCGCAGGGAAACCAGGCAGGCCTGAACCAGAACCCGCTGACCGAGCCGAGCCGGGTCAACCCCTTGGCCGACCGCCACCACTTCTCCGCAGACATCCGCCCCTTGAACACGCGGAAAGCCCAAGGCCTCGCCGGTCCAACTTCCATCGGTGACGCTGCCATCCTCAGCCGCGCTGTTCGAATACCAGCCGATGCGCGTATTGATGTCGGTATTGTTGATCCCAGCCGCCCCGACCCGGATCAGCACCTCACCGGCCAAGGGTGAGGGGCGCGGAAAATCTGTGCGATAGCTGAGCTGCTCATAGCCCCCGTGACCGGTCAAAACCATGGCCGTCATCAGCGTGGGCAGTGCGGTTTCATCGGACATTGAGCCTGCTCCGACGGGACACAATCATGATCGCCCGCCCCATCCTTGATAGGCCGCTCACTGCCCCTTGGAAATCCCGTCCCTTTGCGAAAAAAATTTTGCATTCCCCCTAAAATTTTCAATTGTTTGCTTGTGCCGAGCCTCTCAAAACCGAAGATCATCGTGGGCTTGACGCCCTCGCCTCGCTGTTCGAAACAGACTGTCTCGAACCGGATCAACGCCTCAACTATGGTCATGAAATTCCAATGAAAATCGGCTTTATCGGACTGGGAAATGTCGGCGGCAAGCTGGCGGGTAGCCTTCTGCGCAATGGTCACGATGTGACGG
>CANFKD010000160.1 GCA_947447115.1 Caulobacteraceae bacterium | reverse complement strand
GCTTCGCGGGTGCCAGCAGGGCCTGCGATAACGCAGGTGGCTCTGGCGGCAATCAGGGCCGGAACACTATCGGCGGCGGGAGAGGCATTGCAGAGGTTGCCCGCCAAAGAGGCGCGGCCCTGAACCTGGCTTGATCCGATCAGATTGGCGGCCTCAACGACGCCAGGCCAGATCTTGGATAGGGTCGCGTGCTCGCTGAGCATTGCGCCGCAGGTGGCCGAACCGATGACAAAGCCGCCATTTTCAGCACGAATGCCAATCAGGCCGGGAATGCGTTTTAGATCGACGATCTGATCGGGCTTGGCTCGGCCAGATCGGACCTGAACCAACAGATCGGTACCGCCGCTGAGGGCTCGGGCCGAGGTCCCCGATAGGGCCTTAACCGCTTCATCCACCGATGAGGGGGATAGATAGGATAGCTGAGCCAAGAGACCTCCAACCCATGTTAAAACCGCGCGCAATGGCGCGATATCTTATCGTTGCATAGCCTAGGGCCGCGAGGGGACCCTTGGCTATGTGCACGTCATATCTTCGCTTCAACTCGCCGTGATGAGGATCGGGTTTAGGCGTCTGCTAGCCCGACAATGGCGACGGCACTAACATTCTGGATCGGCGAGCCGCCCAGATTATGCGACAGGGCCATGGTCGGCGGGGTGCTGCGCTGGCGTGCGCCTGCGCGGCCCAGCAGTTGCAGATAGTTCTCATAGATCATGCGAAGGCCCGACGCCCCGATGGGGTGGCCAAAACATTTTAGGCCGCCATCGATCTGGCAGGGCAGGCCGCCGTCGGCGTCAAAGAAGCCGTTGAGCACGTCCTTATAGCCCTGACCTTCCTTGGAGATGAACAGGTCCTCCATCGTCACCAGTTCGGTGATGGAGAAGCAGTCATGGACTTCCATCAGGCTGATCTGTTCACGCGGATTGGTGATCCCGGCCTCTTGATAGGCCTTGGCGGCCGCCACCCGGGTGGTATGGAAATAGCTGCCATCCCAGCCGCCAGCCTGTTGTAGTTCCCAGCCATTAGAGGCGGAGATCTGCAGGGCCTTGATGGTCACCAGATCGCGCTTGCCGAGGCTGCGGGCGATTTCTGGAGTGGTGACGATGGCGCAGGCAGCTCCGTCAGATACGCCGCAACAGTCGAACAGGCCCAAGGGCTCGGCGATCATGGGGGCATTGAGCACCGTGTCCATATCCACAGCCTTTTGCAGGTGGGCCTTTGGATTGCGTGAGCCGTTGGCGTGGCTCTTGACCGAAATATGGGCCATGGCCTGTTTCAGCTCATCCTTGCTGACCCCGTGCTTGGCCCGGTAGGCGGCGGCGAGCTGAGCAAAGTTGCCGGGGGCGGACCCGGTCACGCCGATCATGTCAAAGGTGGTGCCGCGCGAGCGCACGGGCAGACCGCCATAGCCGGTGTCTTTGAGCTTTTCCGCGCCCAGAGCCAATGCGATGTCGCAGGCGCCGGAGGCCACAGCATAGACCGCGCCTCGGAAGGCTTCGGTGCCGCTAGCGCAATAGTTCTCAACCTTGGTCACCCCGATATTGGGCAGGCGCAGGGCCATGGATAGTGGAATGCCAGAAGGGCCGATATTGACCGCATCAAAGGCTACAGCCAACCAAGCGGCGTCCAGTTGCGACACATCAATACCCGCATCGCCGACCGCCTCATTAAAGGCCTCGACCATCAACTGATCGGCATCCATGTCCCAGCGTTCGCCGAACTTGGCGCAGCCCATGCCCAAGATCGCAACCTTGTCTCTGATACCCTTGGCCATCAGGCGTCTCCCTTTTGGACTGGAACGGCTTTCCAGAAATATTTTGTGAAGTCTCGTGCATGGTCCACGGCCTTGATGCGGAAGACCATGCGCATTTCTCGGCCCACCTCGACATCCTCGGCGCTACAGTCGGCAAATTCAGCAACGAGGCGCCCGCCGCCTTCAAAATCGATCGCGCCGTAATAGACCGGCGGATCGGGTGAGAAACTAAGGCTGTCTGCCGTGTAGGTGACGATCTTGGCGATCTTGTCGGCCAGAGGATAATCCTCTTGCGTGCCTTGTGAGCGGTCATTGGCATTGACGCCAATCTCGGTCTTGGGGAACTGGACCGTACCGGTCTTGGTGCAGCGCCCACCGACCAGACCCATCACCGCCTTGCGATTGCGATAGAGCGAAGTGCCAGGCTGCTTTTCATCCATCTCGGCGCGCATGCCCTTCTCCAGATCCAGCAATCCGCGATGGAACAGGAAGCGGGTATAGTTGGTGTCCTTGCGCGCGCGCGCCAGATGCCCAGCCACGCCGAGCTGCTCGGGTGGGCGGCCAACAGAGTCGGTGGCTTGGAACAGCAGCACATCGGCCCCCTGACCAAAGCCTGCCAGCAAGATCTTGTCGCCCGGCTTGGCCTCTTCGAGGGCTGCGGCGAGCATCAGCAGCGGATGGGCCGCTCCGCTGTCGCCCACGACGGCTGAAAGACTGTCACGAACCGCTTCGGGCTTGATCCCGCAGGATTTGGCAAGGCTCTCGGGCACGCCGCGCACCGCGATGGGGATGATGGCATGGTCAATATCGGCCCCGGTGACGCCGAGCTTGGTCAGGGCTTCTTTAAGCGTCCCGCCAAGGATCTTGGTGTGGCCCTCGTCCCGGATCCAGCGGCTTTCCCAGCCATAGTCGAAGTCGGCGCTTGTGGAGCGGAAATGATCAACAAAATCGATGGTGACGCTGTGCGACCCCAAGAAAGTCGCGGCAAGCTCTCCGAGCCCTTGACCGGCTTGGCCAACCAAAATGGCGGCGGCGGCATCGCCTTGAACCAGTTCGCCTTCTGATGCAGGCCGGGCTTTACGCAGGTCCGCCGCGACGACCAGTTGCGGGGTGGTGCCGTTGAGGGCTTGGATCAGGGCCGACGTGCCCGCGCGCAGACTGCCGGTCTGGTCGTTGGCAGTGAGGTTGGTTTCAAGGCAGAGCGCCTCTTTGACCAGACCCGAATTGAGACGATCTGCATAGGGCAGGGTAGTGGAGGCAAGGCTTATGCCCGCAATGGCGGTGCGGTCCAGACCGGTCAGGCAGTCACGCGAGGCCTCAACAGCCATGGTCACCGTATCTTCGTCCCAGCAGGCGATAGCCCGCTCACCCTTGCTCTGACCCTTCAGGCCGGGCGCGAACCAGGCATTAGCCGCATAGACGGCGGAACGTTGCAAACGGCGCTGTGGAATATAGGCCCCAAAGGCGAGGATACCAGTGGCGCGGCTCATGGGCGCGTGTCCATCAGATTGCGGGCCACGACCATGCGGTGCACTTCGGATGGACCGTCATAGATGCGCATATTGCGAACCCGTCCGGCCAACATATGCAGCGGCATTTCCTTGGTCATCCCCATGGCCCCAAAACACTGCATGGCATTGTCGATCACGCCTTGCGCCATTTCAGTAGCATAGACCTTGAGCATGGAAATTTCCGTGCGCACATCCATCCCCTGATCCAGTTTCCAAGCGCAGTGATAGGCCATCAGGCGGCAGGCATGGATCTTGGTTGCGCCATCGGCGACCCACCACTGGATGGATTGGCGCTCAGAAAGACGGCTACCGAAGGTCCGGCGCTGCGGGGCATAGTCTCGCATCATGTCGAGCGCACGTTGGGC
>CANFKD010000159.1 GCA_947447115.1 Caulobacteraceae bacterium | reverse complement strand
GCGGTCAGCATGTCATATTCCATCGCGCCCGCATCGAAGGTGGTCGGCGAGGCCGCACCCATCGAGGCATTGACCGAATTTTCGACGCCGTACTGAACCTTGTTCTTGCCGTAGCTGAGGCTTGCATCAACCGCAAAGCCCGACAGGTTGCCCTTCACGCCGCCGCCAGCAGACATGTCATCAATGTCCGTCGTGATCAGGGGCAGGAAGCCATTCGGGAAGATCGCAGGCACGTTGGCCGAGTTGGTGGACAGACGCGGATTGGCGGCGCTGTCACCGACGCGGTTTTGATAGCCGAGCCAGCCATAGGCTTCGAAGCCTTCAGCCAGAGGCATGCCCGCATTGGCGTAGAAGGTCTTGCTTTCAACGCGCGGGTCGCCGTAACGGGCCGTGACCTTGAAGGGAACGGTACGCGGGTCGAGGTCCGAACGGTTGGTCGGGTTACGGAAAGCATAGTCCGCTGAAACGGTCAGATAACCGTCTGCGCCCAAAGGCAGGCCCTGCCAGCCGGACACCGTATAGACATTGCCGTCATGAGCCTTGCGGCCGCCTGGATTACGGGCCGTCTTGACTTCGGTATTGTACTCACCCCAGCTGGCCGAGACGCCGCCGCCATGGCTGGCTTCGCGCAGACGCAGGTTGATGACACCGGCGATGGCGTCGGAGCCATACTGAGCCGAGGCACCGTCACGCAGCACTTCGACGCGGTCGATGGCCACAGCAGGAATGGTGTTCAGGTCGACCGCTGCCGAACCGCGGCCAATCGAGCCGTTGACATTGACCAGAGCCGAAGAGTGGTAACGCTTGCCGTTGAGCAGGACCAGGGTCTGGTCCGGCGCAAGGCCGCGCAGGGTCGCTGGACGAACGCTGTCGGTACCATCGGTGATGGCTGGACGCGGGAAGTCCATCGAAGGAATGAGGTTGGCCAGGGCCTGGCCCAGCTCTGGGGTCGCTTGCTGGGTCAGGGCAGCGCTGCTGACCACGTCCACAGGAGCGAGGGTTTCGAGCTTAGAGCGCTTGGCGACGCGCGAGCCGGTGACGACCAGTTCGTCAACGCTGGCCGAAGCGGCCTGAGCGTGAGCAGAGGTGCCCATGGAGCCTAGGATCAAGGCGGGAGCCGAAAGGCCCGCAATAAGGAATGTCTTATAGTTCATTGGAGAATCCCCGATGTTACGCGCCGAGGGCCAACATCGCGGCGATCATCGAGCTACAGCTCCGACGTTCCGCGCGGCCTCAGTCGCTTAACCGGGCATTTGGGACTGATAACCGTTGCTTTCAACTACTGATCTGTTTTGACAGACAGTTGAAAAAAGACCGTTGCAAAAATGTCAAAGAGGCCAAGAGGCCAGTAAACCCCGCACAGCCGCAACAAAAGCCAGCGGTTGATCAATCATGACATGGTGGTCAGCATCGGGAATAGCGACCCTTTTAAAGCCCGCGGGGACCTTGGCGAACATATAGTCCATGGTCTCTTGACCCATGAGATTGGACCGCTCGCCCCACATGAGCGCAATGGGGCAGGCCATCTGTTCGAGAAGATCGCCCAGATCACCGATCGCAAACCGGCCCCACATCTGGGGATCAAACTTCCAAGACCAGCCCTCGCCCGATCCGTCCTCAAGCGCCACAGGCTTAAGCGAGGTGCGGGCGATATAGTCGGCAATATAGAGATTGTCGCAGCCCTGCGGCGGGGCCAACCGAAAGCGGGCTAGCGCCTGATTGAGGGTGGGATAGACCTGCTGCATCGGATTGCGCGGCGGCGGACCCTTCCAGCGCTTTTCAGGCGGCTGGACGCTGGAATCGAGCAAGACGGCCCCGCGGATCTTCTCTGGGAAGTGGGTGGCGCAGTACATCAGCGGGAAGCCGCCAAAGGAATGGCCAATGATCAGGGGCCGTTGGCCGTCGGCCTCTAGCTCAGCGGCCTCAACAGCGGCAAAGATCTCCTTGGCAAAGATCTCGCCCGTATAGGTTTCGCGCCAGCCCGAATTGCCCATGCCCGACCAGGAAATGGCCGCCACGCGATAGTCCTTGGCCAGCAACGGCGCGGTAAAGGCCCACCAATCGGCATGGGCTCCATTGCCGTGCAGGAGAAGCAATCCGGGCTTGCCGACCTCGCCCCAGGTCAAGAGCTCGATATTGACCCCCTCGACCATGATCATCCGCCGCTCGGGCGCATCCGCAAGGGCCGCTTCAAACCAGGCCGGAGCGGGCGGCTTAGCGCCAGCAAAGGGCGCCAAGGGGGAGCGGATGGATTCGGGCAGGGCGGCCAGTTGAGCGCGCCTTGGATCTTCAGTCATGGTTCAAGCCCTGTAGGGTCGGTTGCGCTCATGGTCAGTGCGCTGTTCGATCACTTTGAAAATGCCGGTACCGGTCAAGATGGTGCGATCACCGCACCAGACCCGCCCCCGGATCGTAAACATATCGGCCTCTTGCAAGACCACTTCCCCCGCACCCTCGACCCAATCGCCCAACTTGGCGCCGGATAGAAAATCGCAGGTCAGCCGAACCGTCACCCACCAGTTCGATTCCTTGGCCGACACCGCATGGCCCCAAGCCATATCGGCAAAGCTCATCATCATACCGCCATGGGCGTTCATCATGCCGTTGGTATGGTGCTCTTCGACCAGAAAGGCGCGGCGATAGTCGTTGGGCCGGTTATATTCGTAAAGCGGTCCGATCTGACGGCCAAAACCTCGGTGCCAGTTGAGCAGACTATAGCCCTCTGGGATCACATGGCTCTGACCGGGGGTGAGTTCGTCAGACATACAGTTCGGCACCTCTATTTCGTGCCCCCTGACTAACCGCCGATGACAGAAAGGCAAGCCTGACCCTAGGTCAAATAGGTCAAGCGGTGAGGCCCACCGCCTCAAGGGCCGCCGCCTGTCGCTGAGCAAGCACAGTTTCATCGAAATTGGCCAGTGAGGCCTCAAATAGGGCCCGCCAGTTGAGCTCGGCCCCCAGATGCAGGAAGGCCGCCCCCAGACCAATGGCGGCGCGGTCCATAAAGACAAACTCACGCGGGATGGTCACGGGGCCCTTATCCTTGAGGGCTTGGCGCACGGCCATGGCCTCGGCGCGGCCATAGTCACCCGGCGCGACCCCGTCGGCGACGCTGCGCACCCGATCATCAAGCAGCGGCCCATAGATGAACCGCGCCCAGACATTAAGCACATCGATCAGATCATCACTGAGGCGGGTAAAGCCCCAACTGTGATAGGCCTGCGCCTGCCCGGCCCGGTCATTGGTCAGGAGGCTGCGATAGAGCAGCACCACCCCGGCCACAAAGCGCGGCGGGAAGATCCGAACACAGCCAAAATCAAGCAGGTTCAAACACCCCGCATCGGGCGTAAAACTATAGTTGCCCAGATGGGGGTCGCCATGGATGACGCCGAGCGTGGTCATGGGCGACCACCAAGCCTCAAAGAGCTGCTTGGCAATGCGGTTGCGAGTCTCCAGCGGCGCGGTCTTGAAGCTCAAGAGCCCCTGACCCTCCAGCCAGCCCATGGTCAGCAACCGGCCGGTCGAGAGTTCCGGCACCGCCTGCGGTACGGCGATGTCAGAACGATCCGCAAAGAAGGTGCCGTAAAGCGCCATCTGCTTGGCCTCACGACCATAGTCCAACTCCTCGCGCAGCCGGTCAGCGATCTCGTCGGCCATCTGGCTGGGG
>CANFKD010000158.1 GCA_947447115.1 Caulobacteraceae bacterium | reverse complement strand
TTCAAAGGGCTTGCTCCGGCCCGCGCCCTTGATAAGGTCCGGACAAATCCAGACCCTATGAGGAAACCCATCATGGCCGAACTTGACGATTTCCGCGCCGAGACCCGTGCTTGGCTTGAAGCCAATTGCCCCCAATCCATGCGCACCCCTATGCCGGGCGAGGAAACCCCTTGGGCGGGTCGTAAGGGCACCTATAAAAATCCCGAAACCAAGATCTGGCTCGACCTCATGGCGGCCAAGGGTTGGACCGCTCCAACCTGGCCCAAGGCCTATGGCGGCGGCGGACTGTCGCGCGGTGAAGCCAAGGTGCTGGAACAGGAAATGGGCCGCATCAAGGCCCGTCCGCCCCTGTTCTCGTTCGGCCTTTGGATGCTCGGCCCGGTCCTGTTGGAATATGCCACAGAAGAGCAAAAGCTGTCTCACCTGCCCAAGATCGTCAGCGGTGAAATCCGTTGGTGCCAAGGCTATTCAGAGCCCGGAGCGGGCTCCGATCTGGCCTCACTGCAGACCCGCGCCGAGGACAAGGGCGACCACTATCTGGTCAATGGCCAGAAGGTCTGGACCTCCTATGCCGACCAAGCCGACTGGATATTCTGTCTGGTACGCACCGACACGACGGTCAAGCACGAGGGCATTTCGTTCCTGCTGTTCGACATGACCACCCCCGGCGTCGAACCGCGCCCGATCAAGCTGATCAGCGGCGAATCGCCCTTCTGCGAAACCTTCTTCACCGATGTGAAGGTCCCCAAGGCGCAGTTGGTTGGTAAGCTCAATGGCGGCTGGGAAATCGCCAAGCGCCTGCTGCAATATGAGCGTCAGAACATCTCCTCGGGCGGCTTCGGCGGCGCGGCGGGTCTGGAACTGGAACAGGTGGCCCTCAGCCATGTCGGCGAAGTCGACGGCAAGATTGCCGATGCCGACCTGCGCGCCCGCATTGCGGCGCACAAGATGGACGCCAAGGCCTTTGCCCTGACTGTTCGTCGGGTTGAAGCTGAGTCCAAGGCGGGCGGTACCATCAGCCCCGCCACCTCGATTATCAAATATGCCGCTGCGACCCTCAATCAGCACAAGTACGAACTGCTGGTCGAGGCGATGGGCCATCAGGGTCTGGGCTGGGAAGGCGAAGGCTTTACCAAGCGTGAACTGATCGAGACCCGCGGCTGGCTGCGCTCCAAGGGCAACTCCATTGAGGGCGGCACGTCCGAGATCAACCTCAATGTCGTCGCCAAGCGCGTCCTTGGTCTGCTGGATCACCAGTAAGCCATGCCGAGCCTAACCTTCTGGTTTGAGTTTGCCTCGACCTATTCCTACCCCGCAGCCCATCGCATCGAAGCCTTGGCTGCGGCGGCAGGGGTGGATGTGGTGTGGCGGCCGTTTCAACTCGGCCCCCTGCTCAATGCCCAGCAAGGCATGACCGACAGCCCGTTCAATGTGGTCCCCATCAAGGGGGTCTATATGTGGCGCGATATGGCCAGGGTCTGCGGCGAACTGGACCTGCCCTTGCGCAGTCCAAGCCGGTTTCCGCGCAATGGCTTTTTGGCCGCACGGGTCGTTTTGGCTGACAAGACCCCCGGCTGGGCCAGTGCCTTCACCAAGGCGGTCTACAGCGCCAATTTCGCTGACGATCTGGAGATTTCGGACCAAGAGGTCGTGACCTCCCTGATCACCGGCCTTGGGGCGGACCCCGAAACGGTGCTGGCCGCGGCGGGCAGTGACGCCATCAAGGCCGAACTAAAAGCCAATACGGCTGAGGCCATGGAACGCGGACTATTTGGTAGCCCCAGCTTCACCACCGACGACGGTGAGCTGTTCTGGGGCAATGATCGTTTAGAGGCGGCCCTTGCATGGGCAGCCAATCCCAAAATCCTTTAAAAGAAATATTAGAGAGAGAGACCCCAATGGCTGTCTTGAACGAAGAACAGGTGATGCTGCGCGATGCGGCACGCGACTGGACCCAAGAAAAATCCCCCGTCGCCGCCCTGCGCAAGCTGCGCGACACCAAGAGTGCGACCGGCTTTGATGCCGCCGCTTGGACCGACATGGCCCAGATGGGCTGGGCCGGGGTGATCATTCCCGAGGCCCATGGCGGCGCCGATTTTGGCTATCGCAGCCTGGGTCTGGTGCTGGAAGAGACGGGCCGGACCCTGACCGCTTCACCGCTGGTCTCGACCGCCCTAACCGCCGCCACGGCCCTGATGCTCGGCGGTAGCGAAGCCCAACAGGCCGCTTGGCTGCCCAAGATCGCGGCGGGCGAGATCGTCGCCACCCTGGCCGTTGACGAAACAGCCCATCACCACCCCTCAACCATCGCCCTGACCGCGACCAAGTCTGGATCGGGCTATGTGCTCAACGGGACCAAGAGCTTTGTCCTCGACGGCGGCTCTGCGGACCTTCTGATCGTCGTGGCCCGCACCAGCGGCGCCAAGTCCGATGAGGCGGGCATTACCCTGTTCCTCGTCGACGGTTCAGCCAAGGGTCTGGCGCGCCAGACCCTGACGATGGTCGATAGCCGCGCGGTAGCGAACCTGACACTGAGCCAAGTCGAAGTGGCCGCCGATGCGGTTCTAGGCCCTGTCGATGGCGGCTTTGCCATCCTCGAACAGACCCTCGACCGCGCCCGCGCTGGTCTGGCCGCCGAAATGATCGGCACCGCTACCCAAGCCTTCGAGATCACGCTCGACTATCTCAAGACCCGCACCCAGTTCGGACAGGGCATCGGCACCTTCCAAGCCCTGCAACACCGGGCGGCCAAGCTCTATACCGATCTGGAACTGGCCCGCTCCTGCGTGCAGGCGGCGCTAGACGCCATCGATGAGAAGTCCAACGATATCCGGGCCCTAGCCTCTCTGGCCAAGGCCAAGGCCGCTGACGTTCTGCACCTAGCCTCCAACGAGATGGTTCAGATGCATGGCGGTATCGGCATGACCGACGCTCACGATGCAGGCCTCTATATGAAGCGCGCCCGCGTGGCTGAGGCGACCTTCGGCGGGTCCTCCTATCACCGCGACCGCTACGCCAAGCTCGGCGGGTTCTAGAGCCATGCAGGTCAAGGGCGCTGTTGCGATCATCACCGGCGCGGCCTCAGGCATCGGCCTCGGCATCGCCAGCGCCCTTGCCCGTCGCGGGGCCAAGGTCATATTGGCCGATATTCAGGCTGATCGCGCCGCTGAGGCCGCCAAGGCCCTACGCGATCAGGGTCTTGAGGCTGCCAGTGCTGCCCTCGACGTGACCGAAGACGCAAGCTGGGCCGCCCTTGCCGAACTGGCCCCGACCCTGTTCGGCCAGCCGGTACAGATGCTCTTCAACAATGCAGGCGTTGGACTGCGCGGCATGGTCCACACCACGCCCCGGCGCATGTGGGACTGGTCCTTTGCGGTCAATGTCACCGGAGCCTTTACCGGTGTCTCCACCTTTGCCCCCACCATGCTGGCCAGCGGCCTGCCCTGTAAGATCGTCAATACGGCGTCGGAACATGCCCTAGGTCTGCCTGAAAGTGAGCGGGGCGGTATCTTGGCCCCCTATACTTCCGCCAAACATGCCTTGATGGGCTACAGCCTGTGCATGCGCCGCGACTTTGCGGGCAGCAATGTCAGCGCCGGGGTCATCTGTCCGGGCGTGGTGGTCAGCGATATTTGGAACTCTCTGGCCCATCGCCAAGAGCGGTTCGGCGGACCACGTCAGGTTCCCACCGATGTGGCCGA
>CANFKD010000157.1 GCA_947447115.1 Caulobacteraceae bacterium | reverse complement strand
GGGTGAAGGTTCGTGCTTCATAAAGCCTGGGGCCGCTGGCCAGTTGTCCTCGTTGCCCTCTGTGCCGCCTTGAGCGTTACAGCCTGCGCGGGAAAGCAAAAAAAGCCATCGATGGCCTACGAAGAGCGTCCGGTGGAACTGCTCTATTCAGTGGGATCAGAACGTCTTGATGCAAAGATGTGGAACGAAGCGATCAACCTTTTCCGAGAGGTAGAGCGCCAGCATCCCTATTCGGAATGGTCGCGTCGCTCGATCCTGATGACCGCCTATGCGCACTATCAAGGCAACCAATATGAGGAAGCCATTGGCGACGCGGACCGGTTCGTCTCGCTCTATCCTGGCAATCCTTCGGCCTCCTATGCCTACTATCTGAAGGCCGTTTGCTATTTCGAACAGATCGTTGATGTGGGCCGTGACCAGGCCTCGACCGAGCAGGCCTTGGCGGCCTTGCGTGAGGTGGTTCAGCGCTATCCCCGTTCCGAATATGCCGCTGACGCCCGTTTGAAGATCGACATGGTCAATGACCAGTTGGCGGGGAAGGAAATGTCAGTTGGCCGCTGGTATCTTCGCAATGGCGAGACCTTGGCCTCTATCGGGCGTTTCCGGATGGTCATTGATCGCTATCAGACGACGTCTCACACCCCAGAAGCGCTCTATCGCTTGGTGGAGGCCTATTTGACCGTCGGCCTGATCGATGAGGCCAAGCGCAATGCCGCTGTTCTGGGTCACAATTTCCCGGGCGATGTCTGGTATTCCGATGCTTACAAGCTGATGGAGGGCAAGGGCGTTCGCCCCGCCCTGACTCCAGAAGCCCGTAGCAAGGGCCTTGGCGGTATCTTCTTTAACCGCAAGCAGCAGCTGACGGCTGCGGCGACCGAAAAGGGTCCGCCACCGCCAGAGACGGGTTCGCCCGACAAAGAGATCACCCCTGCAGGTCCCGTGCCCCAGACCAAGAAGAAAAGGCGCTGGTTCGGACTGTTCGGTAAGGATTGAACCGAACGGCCATGATCTTGATCGCCGCTGATCAGCAGAATCAGCCCAGAGTGGCGGAATGCTGACGGCGCTGATCATAAGAGACGTGGTCCTCATCGAAAGTCTGGACCTGACGGTGGGGCCAGGCTTGACCGCGCTTACCGGTGAGACCGGGGCGGGCAAGTCGATCATTCTTGATGCCTTGGGCTTGGCCACAGGGGCCAGAGCAGACGCCGGGCTTGTGCGTCGCGGCGCAGCTCAAGCAGTGGTCACCGCGATTTTCGATCTTCCCCAAGCCCATGCGGTTTGGCCGGTCCTTGAGGAGAAGGGTCTGACCTCTTCACCCGGGGAGGAGCTGATCCTGCGCCGTGTCCTCAGTGCCGACGGTCGCTCCCGCGCCTTTGTGAATGATCAGGCCGCCAGTGTCGGGGTGCTGAAAGAGTTGGGCAATCTCCTGCTCGAGGTTCACGGCCAGCACGAGACCGTTGGCCTGCTCGATCCGCGTAATCACCGCCCCCTGCTCGACCATTTTGGGGAGTGTCGCCCCTTCGTGCTGGCCTGTTCGCAAGCCTGGGAGGGGTGGCGTCAAGCCCGTCAAGCGCTCGAACAGCTGCGCGAGACCACGCAAAAGGCAGCCGCCGATATTGAAGAGATTAGCCTTCGTTTGGCCGAGCTCGATCTTCTGGCTCCCCTGCCGGGCGAAGAAACCGAACTGGCAGGCCAGCGGGCTTTGCTGGGATCGGCCGAAAAGGCCCTGACCGATATTGCCGCCGCGCGAGAGGGTCTGGCCGCAGACGCCTTGGCCAATCGCCTCGCCCAAGCCTTTCGGGCGCTGGAGCGGGCGAGGGAGCGGGCGGTGCAGTCAGGCGCGGCCAGCGACAGTCTTGCGGTTCTGCGCCTGACCGACGCGGCCAATGCCGTCGATCGGGCCTTGGTCGAGACTCAAGAGGCGGCCTCAGCCATTGATGCCGCCGCCAACGCTTTTGAATTTGAGCCTGATCAGTTGGAAAAGGCCGAAGAGCGGCTTTTCGCCCTGCGCGCCATGGCCCGCAAGCTGAACCTGACGGTCGAGGACCTGCCGGGGGCTCGGCTGTCGATGGCGCAGACCCTGCGCAACATTGAATCGGCCGATGAGGCCCTGCGTTTGGCCGATGCCAAGGCGGCGGCGGCTCGAAGCGCCTATCTCGCTGCAGCCTCTGACCTGACCGCCGCGCGGATCAAGGCCGGGCAGGCCTTGGCCCTCGCCGTTGAGGCTGAACTTGCGCCCCTGAAGCTGGACAAGGCGCGGTTTCGGGTCGCGGTTGAGCCTCTGGCCGAAGATCGCTGTGGTCCGGCCGGGGCCGACCGGATCGAATTTGAAGTCGTGACCAATCCGGGCGCGCCCTTTGGCGGCTTGGGCGTCATTGCCTCTGGCGGCGAGTTGGCGCGCTTTGCCTTGGCGCTCAAGGCGGCGCTGGCGGGTCGGATGGATCAGGATCAACCGCTGATGATCTTTGATGAGGTCGATCAGGGCGTCGGCGGGGCTGTGGCCGATGCGGTGGGCCTGCGCCTTCGTCGGTTGGCCAGCAGCGCTCAGGTTCTGGTCGTCACCCATAGTCCTCAGGTCGCTGCCCGGGCCAACGCCCACTGGCGCGTCGCAAAATCTGGCGATGGGGCCGCCGTCTCCACCAGCCTCGATATTCTAAACCCCACCGACCGCGAAGAAGAACTGGCCCGCATGCTGTCCGGCGCCGCGGTGACCGAAGCCGCCCGAGCTGCTGCGCGCGCCTTGATGGGCTGAGTGTAACGAAAAAAGATAAGGCCCTCACCCAACCCTCTCCCTCAGGGAGAGGGCTTGTCGGTTCTAGCCCTCGCCCCCTTGGGGGAGAGGGTTGGGTGAGGGGGACTTTAAACAAGCCCCCCTTCGGCCCTTCGGGCCACTTCCCCCAGAGGGGGAAGATCACCGATCCGTAAATCTTCCCCCTTTGGGGGAAGCACCGGCGAAGCCGGGGTAGGGGGACCTTGCCTAATCCCCCCCCGTAACAAAGCTTTCGAATCTCCGTCAGGGTCGGTAATCTGCCCCCATGCGCCAGACCCCCGTTGAAACCCTGACTGAAGCCGAAGCTACCGAAGAGCTCACGCGGCTTGCCGATGAGTTGGCGGCTCACGATCTGCACTATCACCGCGAAGATGCGCCGGTCATTTCGGATGCGGACTATGACGCGCTCAAACAGCGTAACAGTGCCATCGAGGCCCGGTTCCCAACACTGGTACGCGACAATTCTCCCAGCCAGCGGGTCGGGGCAGCGGCCTCAGAGCAGTTCTCAGCGGTCGAGCATGGCACGCCCATGCTGTCGCTGGACAATGCCTTTAGTGACGACGAGGCGCGTGAGTTTGACGCCCGGGTGCGCCGGTTTCTGGGCCTAGGCGATGAGGCGGTGGCCTATACGGCTGAGCCGAAGATTGATGGGCTGTCGGCCTCCTTGCGCTACGAAAAGGGTGTGCTGGTGCGCGGCGCAACGCGGGGGGATGGCCGGGTGGGTGAGGATGTCACCGAGAACCTGCGGACCATTTCGGAGATCCCTCATCGTCTGAAGGGCTCCGGCTGGCCTGACGTCATTGAGGTGCGCGGCGAGGTCTATCTGGGCCATGAGGACTTTGCCGCCCTCAATCACAGCGCCGCCGAGGCAGGCCAAAAACTCTATGCCAATCCGCGCAATGCCGCGGCAGGGTCCTTGCGCCAGATCGATCCTAAGATCACGGCCCAGCGGCCCTTGCGGTTCTTTGCCTATGCCTGGGGCCTGACCAGCGCGCCCTTCGCGCAGGGACAGGCTCAGGCCTTGAAGG
>CANFKD010000156.1 GCA_947447115.1 Caulobacteraceae bacterium | reverse complement strand
TCGACCAGAAGTCTTGTGTCTGATCTTCGGTGCTGGTGCGTGGGCCCTTGCCGACGCGGATGTCATAGAAGCCATCGCGCTTGCGATCCGCCACATAGAGACGGCCAGCGATCTTGTCGGCCACGATCGGGCCATTGATCGAAGCGGACGCACCCAGTGCGCCATTGTCGCCGACGGTCAGTTCGCCGTTTGCGCCAAAGTTGAAGGTGGGCTGCTTGGTCATGATGTTGATGACGCCAGCCGAGGTGTTCTTGCCGAACAGGGTGCCTTGTGGACCCTTCAGCACTTCAATGCGCTGCATTTCGCCCAGATCGCCGAAGCCAACGCCGTTGCGAGGGCGATAGACGCCGTCAACAATGATGCCGACAGACGATTCAAGACCGGCATTGTCACCAACGGTACCGATGCCGCGGATGCGGGCGGTGGTCGAGGTTTCGTTGGCGGTTGAGGTGACGAGCAGGCCGGGCGTCAGGATCGTCAGATCCTTGATGTCCTTAACGCCGCTATCTTGCAGCAGTTGAGCACTGACGGCCGTAACCACGATCGGCACATTTTGCAGACTCTGCTCACGCTTTTGAGCGGTGACGACGATTTCGTCGACCTGACGATTGGCCTCTTGGGCGCTGGCGCTACCAGAAAAGGCGGCGAGCACGGCGACGGAGGCCGTGTATTTCAGAATGTTTGCGATACGCAATGAACTTCCCCGGCGGTTGTGCGGTCCCAATTTCGGGTTCCCGCGTTACGCTCATTTCCGGCTTATGCCTGTTCGAGCTTGCCGGAAACATAGGGAGGGTCGGTTGGGACGCAAGGTGCAAGCCCTTGTGCGTCAAGGCTTTCCTAGGGGTGTGACTCAAATGAAACAGATTAGGTCTCGTCCGGTACCATTTCGCCGCTTTGCCGCCTTTTTTGTGCTGCGAAATTGAGCACAGCAAAGGCGAGGGCCGTGGAGGCGACCGAGCCGACGACGACGCCCAGCCGAATCTGCGTCTGAATCAGGGCGTCTCCTGCGGCAAAGGCGAGACCGCCGATGAACAGGCTCATGGTGAAGCCGATGCCGCACAGCACGCTGATTCCATAGAGCTCTAGCCAAGTTGCCCCGGTCGGCTTGCGCGCCAGACCCGACCTTACCGCCAGGGCGATGCAGCTCAGAACCGCCACCTGCTTGCCAAAGAACAGGCCCGCCGCGATGCCGAGGGGGAGGGGGGCCAGAACGTCCCGGAGATTTAGCCCCTCCAGCGTGAAGCCTGCGGCCGTAAAGGCAAAGAGCGGTAAGATCCCATAGGCGACATAGGGGTGAAGGCTGTGCATGAACAGCTTCAGCGTCCCCTCCTGCCCAGCCTTTTGCGGCGCAATCGGCACCAGCATGGCGCAGGCGACCCCTGCCAAAGAGGTGTTGATCCCAGACTTGAGCGTAAAGGCCCAGACCACGACAAAGCCCACGACATGGAAGGCGAGGGGTGCCCCCTTCCATCGTCCCAAGAGGGCAAGGGCAGACAGGCCCAGTCCCGCCCCGACAAGGGCCTTGTAATGGAGTTCATCGGTAAAGAGTGTTCCGATCAGCGCCACGGCTCCAAGGTCATCGACGATGGCGAGGGTTAGAAGAAACAGTCGCAATGATCCGGGCAGACCTCGGCCCGCCAAGGCCAAGATGGCGATGGCGAAGGCAATATCCGTCGCCGTCGGGATCGGCCAACCCCGCAGTGCGCCTCCGGGGGTCAGATTGATGGCCGTATAGACCAGCGCTGGACCAATCATGCCGCCAAGGGCCGCGATCAGGGGCAGGGCCAGCTTGCGGACGCTCGACAGTTCGCCCTTCAGGACCTCGTACTTGATCTCCAGACCGACCACATAGAAGAACACGGCCATCAAGCCGTCCTTGACCCATTTCTGGAACGGCTTGGTTTCAATAAAGTCGCCAAACTGAACGGTGAAGGGCTGGTGGACGAAGGCCCAGTAGGCGTCCTTGTGATCCGAATTGGCCGCGATCATGGCTGCAAAGGCCGCAATGATGAGGAACAGGCCGGAGGCCGTCTCGGTCTTCAAAAAATCGAGGGTGGGACGACGGGGCATGGGCTGTTCCTGCGACCGATCAAGATCAAATCAAGGGATGCCTCCTCATACGCGCTGCCGAACGGCCCGCCAAGCCTTGGGGCGAGGCTAGGACTTGAAACCGCGGTCTAATGTCGGCATGGGAATGGGATGGCACCTTTCTCCACCCTGACCAGCCCGGCCTATCGGCCCGATCCGCTCTACATGGCCTTAGGGGCGGACTATGCCGATCCTGTCGAGCCTGCCGATTTTCCGCAGGCGATCATCCGCTTTCGTAATCAGCGCGCGGCTGCGAGCGTTGGCCTAGACGGTTTGAGCGATGCCGATTGGGTGGCCGCCTTTGCGCGGTTCGAGCCCTTGCCCGGCAATCAGCCCCAGCCCTTGGCCATGCGTTATCACGGCCACCAGTTCGGGGTTTATAATCCCCAACTCGGCGATGGTCGCGGCTTTCTCTATGCGCAACTTCGTGAGGCTCCAGCCACAGAGGGCGCGCCGTCGCGTCTTTTGGACCTCGCCACCAAGGGCACGGGCCGCACGCCCTGGTCCCGCAGCGGCGATGGCCGACTGACCCTCAAGGGCGGCGTGCGAGAGGTGCTAGCCGCCGCCATGTTGGAAGCGCAGGGCGTGCCGACCTCGCGGGCCTTTAGCCTCATAGAGACCGGCGAGGCGCTCGAGCGCAATGATGAGCCCAGCCCAACCCGTTCGGCCGTTCTGACCCGCCTGTCCCACAGCCACATCCGCTATGGCACCTTCCAGCGTCACGCCTATCTCCAGCGCCCAGACCTGATCCGCCACCTGATCGATCATGTCGGTGAGGTCTATGATCCGGCCATCTTGACCGTCGAGGGCGATAACGCCCGCGCCCTGACCTTCTTGACCGGCGTGATGCAGCGCGCTGCCGTAACAACCGCGCGGTGGATGGCGGCGGGTTTTGTCCATGGGGTGCTCAATACCGACAATATGAACATCACCGGCGAGAGCTTCGATTACGGGCCCTATCGCTTCTTGCCCTATAATGACCCCAACTTTGTCGCGGCCTATTTCGACCAGAACGGCCTCTACCGGTTTGGCCGTCAGCCGCAGGCCGTGCTCTGGAGCCTCAAGCAACTGGCGGGCTGCCTGACCGACTTGGCCGATGAGGCTGACCTTGCCGAAGTGCTAAACGGCTATGTCGTGGCCTATCGCGAGGCCCTGTGCGACGCCATGTTCGCTCGTCTGGGGATCAGGCGCCAAGGCGATGAGCGCGACCCGGCGCTGGTCAATGCGGCCTTCCAAGCCTTGGGCGAGGCAGATCCCGCCCTGCGTTGGGAGCCCTTCTTCTTTGATTGGTTCGCTGGAGTAGCCTCTGAGGCGCGGGCGATGGGCGGGGTGCGGGCTGGCCTTTATACCGGCCCTGCGTTCCAGGCCTTCCGCGCTGCCCTGCAGGGGTTTGAACCGGATCGTCCCGAACGGCTCGGCCACGCGATTTTCCAAGCCGAAGAGCCAGAGGAACTGCTGATCGACGAGATCGAGGCGATCTGGAGCGCGATCGCTCAGTCTGATGATTGGAGCCCGCTGTCGCGAAAGCTGGAGGCTATCGCCCTGACCGCAGAGGCTAGGCTTTAAAGCTTAGGTCAGGCACCAATCCAAAATCCGTGAAAGGGCCGGATAGTGCGACTGTGGAACGACTGATCCGAAAATGACGCACAAAACGAAGGTCAAACGTCTGACCATTAGAACCTCCCATGTCTCAGTCTTATATCTGTTACAAATAGTAGTGTAACGTTACCCGGTCGAAGGCAAGACCCATTCGGCTCTGGTCTTCCGCGCAAATTA
>CANFKD010000155.1 GCA_947447115.1 Caulobacteraceae bacterium | reverse complement strand
TTTGGCCGAAATCTTGCGACCTTGGCGGTGGATAGGGCTGATCTGAGCCGGGGGTTGGTCCCGGTCAGGAAGGCGCGGAATATACAGACCTAAGCGCTTAGGACAACGGGTAGAGTGTGTTTTTTCGCATGGCCTGACATTTAACCGTTTGCGGCCTATATTAAGCGGACATGCTGATGGAGCGCGCCATGCTGTTTGCCAAGAAATCCCTCGACCTGCCGACCGCCGACACAGCCTTGCCGGGCCGGGCCATGGCCCTTCAGACGGCGCGGACCCATCTGCTGACGGGTTTGCCGCTAAAGGGTCCCTATTGCGAGGGGCTAGAGGTCGCCTATCTGGCCATGGGCTGTTTTTGGGGCGTTGAGCGGGTGTTCTGGCAGCTTCCAGGCGTTGCGCTGACGGCGGTGGGCTATGGCGCAGGCCTAACCCCCAATCCGACCTATGAAGAGGTCTGTAGCGGCCGCACGGGCCATACAGAGGTGGTCAAGGTCGTGTTCGATCCGGCCGTGATCTCGTATGAGGCGCTGCTCAAGACCTTCTGGGAAAATCACGACCCAACCCAAGGCATGCGCCAGGGCAATGATATCGGCACCCAATATCGCTCGGGCGTCTATCCGGTCAATGAAACACAAGCCCTGATCGCTGAGGCGAGCCGCGCGGCCTATCAGGCGGCCCTGTCCGCGCGAGGGCTTGGCCGGATCACGACCGAGATCTTGCCCGCGCCGGAATTTTTCTATGCTGAGGACTATCACCAGCAATATCTGGCCAAGAACCCGAACGGCTATTGCGGCATTTCGGGCACCGGCGTGACCTGTCCCATCGGTGTGGGCATCAGCGCCTAGTCCTCATTGATTCGGCTCTTGTCGCGCGTGTCGGGCATGGTCAGGAAGACCAGCAGCGACAAGGCGATACAGCCGCTGACATAGAGATAGAACCAAGATTCATGACCGCCCTGTTTGAGCCACAGGGCGACATACTCGGCCGTGCCGCCAAAGATCGAGTTGGCAAGGGCATAGGGCAGGGCGACCCCCAGCGTGCGGACGTGGGCTGGGAACAGCTCAGCCTTCACCACGGCGCTGATAGAGGTGTAGCTGGAGATGATGGCCAGAGCCGCACAGACGAGGATCAGGGCGGTCATCTCGTCGCGGGTCTGGCTCAAGGCGTTGAAGATCGGCACGGTACAGAGGCTGCCCAACACCCCAAAGGCGATCAGCATCGGCTTGCGACCCAGCTTGTCAGACATCCAGCCCGCGACGGGCTGCAGGACCATGAACAGCACAAGGCTCAAGGCGCTGATGCTTGTGGCCACTTCCTTGCTAAAGCCGGAGGTGTTGTGAAGATATTTCAGCATATAGGTGGTGAAGGCATAGAAGGCCAAGGACCCGCCCATAGTCATGCCAATGACCATCAAGGCCTCGCGTGGATGGGCCAATAGGGCGCTGATCGTGCCGCCCTTTGCGGGTAGATTATCGTCTGCAGCCTTGGCCTTGAGTTGCTCAAAGGCGGGCGTTTCATCGATGCTGCTGCGCAGATAGAAGGCCACGACGGCCAGCGCGCCGCCCATAAAGAAGGGAATGCGCCAGCCCCAGCTTTCGAGCTCGCTTTCCGGCAGGGTCGCTTGCAGCACCATCAAGGTGGCGAGGGCGAGCAACTGGCCCATGATCAGAGTCACATATTGCCAACTGGTCCAAAAGCCTCGGTTCTTTGAACTGGCCATCTCTGACATGTAGGTGGCGCTGGCGCCATATTCGCCGCCGACGCTGAGGCCTTGGAACATGCGGGCCAGAACCAGAATGATGGGCGCGAGCATGCCAATGGTGGCGTATCCGGGGGTCAAGGCAATGACCAGCGACCCGCCGCACATCATGATCATCGACAGGGTCAGGGCCGCCTTGCGTCCCACCCGGTCGGCATAGGCCCCCATCATCCAGGCCCCAACCGGGCGCATCAGAAACCCTACGGCAAAGACGGCGGCGGCACTGAGCAACTGTGCGGTCTGGTCGCCCTTGGGGAAAAAGGCCTTGGCGAAATAAAGCGAGAAGGAGGCATAGACGTACCAGTCAAACCACTCGACCAGATTGCCGACAGACCCGCCAATGATCGACCCGATCCGGCGTGCCATTGGCTTTTGCGCGTCATCCATTGTTGTTCCGCCCCGACTCTTGATTGTGAATTAGCCTAAAGGCTTTGACCGCCCTGTCGAGATGGCCCGAGGTTCAATCGACCTGATAGCCCTTCGCCTCTAGGCGAGCTTTCATGGCGGGGCGCAGGGTAGGCCAGTCCTCGGCCAGAAGGCCAAGTCCGACGACATCCTGATATTGCCCGTTCTTCATCACGTGCTGACGGTATAGCGCCTCGCGTTGGAAGCCGTAGGTTTGATGTAGCTTCCAGACCGCTTCATTGGAGCTGAGAACCTCGCACCAGAGTCTATTCAGACCCAGCGCACCGAACACATGCTCGATCATCCAAAATTCAACAAAAGAGCCAACACCTAAGCCGCGCACGGACGGATCGGCCAGATAGTAGGCCCAGGCGCACCGGCTGTGGTTTGGGTCAATCTCTGCCAGATTGGCCAGGCCCACCGGCTTACCATCCGTTTCGATGATCCAGTATCGCCGACGAGGATCAGCGCTCAAGCCGTCAAACCAGCGGTTATGCTCGGCCCAACTGATGTGATGGTCGGTATACATATAGGCTGCGACCTCTGGACTGTTGCGCCAGACATGCAGCCGCCCGCGGTCATCGTCGGTCAGGTCGCGCAGGGTGACAGTGGTCATTCGGTCTCCCCTATTGGCCTAATAGCGTCGGTCGCCGCCCAATGCCCACAGGTCTGGGCGGGACTGGACAAAGACGCGCACATTGTTCGACGTAAAGTCAGCCTTGCGTGGATAGAGCGCCTCATAGACCGCACGGACAAAGTCCAGGTCATCAGGTCGGTCCACGGTCCAGCGAACCTCGCCCTCGGAGGCATGTTGTTCTAAACCGGCGATCTTGAACCGCTCTGGTTGCGCATAGATGAAATGGGTCACATGTTCGCGGTCATAGGGGTCAGTGGCTTGCGTATCGGTGGTGCGCAGCACGTCGGCGCGCATGACCTCAATATCCAGCCCCTTGGGATAGCTGCGGCGCTCAGGCGTGTTGGAGGCATAGTCCGCGTTAGAACTGTTAAACAGATCAATCGTAGCGTCGATCAATTCGGGGTCGGCGAGGGGACAGTCTGCAGTCAGGCGCACTACCGTGTTGTCAGGACCGAACTGGTCTAGCGCCCCGATGAACCGGCTCAGCACATCCTCCAGCGAACCGCGATAGACGCCAATCCCTTCGGCCCCAAGGCGCGCAGCCAAGCCATCGTCGCTGGCGTCGGTCGAGGTGGCCACCACGATCTGATCCAGCCGCTTTGCGCGTTTGAGCCGCTCGATCTGGCGCAGGATCATCGGTTGACCGACAAGATCTGCCATGACCTTGCCGGGCAGGCGGGTGGACGTCATGCGGGCTTGCAAGATGGCGAGGGTCAGGGCGGCGGTCCTTCTATAACCTGACCCTTAAAGCACAAAAGCCTTACCGATTTCTGTTGTCCTTACGCGCCCATACTTTCGGCGGTGATGTTGAACAGGTCGGCGGAGCCTTGGGTCACGGCGGCGATCAGGCCGGGGGCTTGGGCGAGGATATGTTCGCTATAGATGCGGGCCAGACCGATCTTGGTGCGCCAGTAGGCGGCGTCGCCTTCACCGGCGGCCAGATGACGAGCCGCCGCCAGAGCGCCCTTGCCGAGCATCCAGCCGCCCATCACATCGCCCAGCAGCTTCAGATAGGCCGCAGCCCCCGCCAGAGCGTCGGGCTGGGCATGGCCGCGTCGCTCGATCAGCCAGCCAGTGGCGGCCTGCACGG
>CANFKD010000154.1 GCA_947447115.1 Caulobacteraceae bacterium | reverse complement strand
AGCGCGCAAATCTCAGCAATGACCTCCAACATGGGACGTCCAGACTTGGCAATCAGGGTAGGATTGGTGGTAACCCCATCCACAAGGCCAGTTTGCGCCAGATCCTTCAGGACCGCCGTGTCTGTGGTATCGAGAAAGAGCTGCATGTTTGAGGGTCCTATGTCTGTTGCGATGACGCTTTTAAACTGCTTCGCGGCCCCCGGCCATGGCTGCCCGCAATCATGAGCCGTATCGCTGAAATTCTCTTGCCCCTGCCGGTACCTGAGGCCTTTGACTATGCTGAGCCAGAGGGCATGGACCTGTCGCCCGGCGCGCTGGTCAGTGTGCCGCTCGGCAGTCGGGCCCTGACAGGCGTGGTTGCGGCCTTGCGGGACGGGCAGGGCGGCAACCGGCCCCTCAAGCCGGTGTTGGAACATTTGGCCGGGTTGGCCTTGCCGCCCACCACCTTGGCCTTCGTGCTCTGGGCCGCGCGCTATAGCGTTGATGTGCCGGGCGCTGCCCTGTCGATCGCCTTGCGGGGGGCAAGGGCGCCTCGGCCACGCCAAGAACGGCGGCTTCAAGCCTCCGGCGCAGTTCCGGCACGGACCACCCCGGCCCGCAGCCGGGTTCTGGCGGCGGCTCAAGAGCCCATTTCGGGGCCCGATCTGGCCATAGCCGCGCAGGTCTCAGCCGGGGTGATTAAGGGGCTGGTCGATGATGGGGCCCTCAATGTGATCCTCACCGACCCTGATCCCGGCTTTGGGGTTCCCGACCTCACCTTGACCGGCGCCCAGCTCAATCCAAGCCAAGCGGCGTCGGGCAAGGTTCTGACCGGCCTTGTCCAGACCGGGGGTTTTTCAGCGGTGCTGCTCGATGGGGTGACCGGGTCGGGTAAGACCGAGGTCTATCTGGAGGCGGCCGCGGCGGCGCTGGCCCAAGACCCCACCGCGCAGGTTCTGGTCCTGTTGCCGGAAATTGCCCTGACCCAAGCGGTGCTCGCGCGGTTTGAACAGCGTTTCGGAGCCCGCCCTGGAGAGTGGCATTCGGCCATCGCCTTGCCGCGCCGTCGTCAGCTTTGGGAAGCGGTCGCCGATGGCACCTGCCGCATCGTGGTTGGCGCGCGCTCGGCCCTGTTCCTACCCTTCACCAATCTCAAACTGATCATTGTCGATGAGGAGCATGATGGCTCCTATAAGCAAGAAGAGGGCTTCATCTATCAGGCCCGCGATCTGGCCGTGGTCCGGGCCAAGCTGGAAAATGCGCTTGTGGTTTTGGCCTCGGCCACGCCGTCGATGGAGACCCTGTGGAACGCCGAATCCGGCCGCTATCGCTGGCTGAAGCTCTCGGCGCGGCACGGGGCGGCGGTCTTGCCGGACATTGATCTGATCGATCTGCGGTCAACAGCACTAGAGGCGGGGCGGTGGCTGTCCTTGCCGCTGGTTCAGGCCATGGCCGAGACCTATGGCCGGGGAGAACAGTCTTTGCTGTTCCTCAATCGCCGAGGCTACGCGCCGCTGGTCCTGTGCAAGGCGTGCGGCGAGCGGATGACCGCGCCCGATACCGAATCATGGCTCGTCGAGCATCGCTATACGGGGCGGCTGATCTGCCATCTGACCGGCTTTTCGATGCCCAAGCCTAAGACCTGTCCCCATTGCGGTGCGGCCGACAGCCTCGTCTCCATCGGTCCGGGCGTCGAGCGGGTTGAGGAAGAGGTCAAGGAACGGTTCCCCGAGGCTCGGGTTGAGGTCTTCTCCTCCGATACGGTCCACAGCGCTGAGGCAGCGCGCGCACTGGTCGAACGCATGACGGCGGGCGAGATCGATATTCTTGTCGCCACCCAAGCTGCGGCCAAGGGTCACAACTTTCCCAATCTGACTTTGGTTGGGGTGGTCGATGCGGATTTAGGCCTCAGGGGCGGGGACCTGCGGGCCGCCGAACGGACCTTTCAGCTTCTGGTTCAGGCTAGCGGGCGGGCGGGGCGCCATGAACGTGCGGGCCGCGCCCTGCTACAGACCTATCTGCCCGAACATGAGGTGATGCAGGCGCTCAAGGCCCAGGACCGGGACGGGTTCATGGCCGCAGAGATGGCCGAACGCGAACTGGCCAAGCTGCCGCCCTTTGGCCGGTTGGCGGCGGTGATTGCGTCTGGCCCCGATATTCCCGCTTTGGAGGCCTATGTTCAGGCCCTTGCTGCTGCTGTGCCTAACGCGGAGGGGGTCGAGGTGTTCGGTCCGGCCGATGCGCCTCAGGCGCTGGTGCGGGGGCGTCGGCGCAAGCGATTCCTCGTTCGCGCCGACCGCACTGTCGATCTGCAAGGGTTCCTGTCGGCTTGGCGAGCAAGGGCAAAGGTCCCGAACTCGGTTCGCGTGGTCTTTGACGTCGACCCCTACAGCTTCCTTTAAGGGTGGGCGGGACTAGTGGGTCCCGCCGCCTTTCTTTTTCGCAGCCACACTGCGCGCCATCATATTGAGGCCCTCGACAAGGCCGGAGAAGGCCATGGCGGCATAGATATAGCCCTTGGGCACATGGTGGCCGAGGCCGTCGGCGATCAGGGTCGCACCAATCATCAGCAAGAAGCCCAAGGCCAGCATGACGATGGTCGGATTGTCGTGGATGAAGTTGGCGAGGGGATCTGCGGCCACTAACATAACAATCACCGCAATGATCACGGCGACGACCATGATCGGCAGATGCTCGGTCATACCGACAGCGGTCAAAATCGAATCAACCGAGAAGACGATGTCAAGCAAGAGGATCTGCACGATGGCGGCGGCAAAATTGGTGGCCACAGGGGCCTTCTTGTCGAGGATGTCGTCACTGGGGGCTACATCGACCGTGTGGTGAATTTCCGTGGTCGCTTTCCAGACGAGGAACAGGCCGCCGACGATCAGGATCAGGTCGCGCCACGAAATATCTTGGCCCAGTGCGGTAAAGACCGGCGCGGTCAGGCCGACAATCCAAGCGATGGCGGAAAGGAGCGCCAAGCGCATGATCAAGGCGAGGCTGATGCCAATCCGCCGCGCCCTTTGCCGATCCGCCTCGGGCAGTTTGTTCGACAGGATTGAGATAAAAACAAGATTGTCGATGCCAAGCACAATCTCCATCACGACCAGCGTCACGAGCGCTGCCCAAGCAGCGGGGCTGGCGGCGAGGGCAATTAAGCTGTCCATAGAAGTGTCCTCATTGTCGTTCGAGGCGCGTCAAACGCGCGCGGGGGCGGCCGATTTGTCTATCCTAAGTCGAGACTTCCCCTAAGCGAAAGTGCCAACTCAATCCAGACGCGCCTCAGATAGGTATGCGAACGACAAATGGAAGCGTTTGCCTTGGTTGCGGCGATTTAGATCGCATGCTATGTCCCGCGCGGCTTTGGGTTGAAGGGCTTTTCGGGGCGCTTTTTCCCTCGCGTTTTGACCAGCGCAGTCAAGCCTTCAGGCAATGACAGGCCCCTACGCTCTGAGGACGGACACTGTTCGTTGGCAGGGCATAATCGCATCGGACGGATGACTAAGTGGCGGACGATTCCAAGACGACGGATGTGGGCGCGCGTTACGCGCAGGCCCTGTTTGATTTGGCCAAGGACAGTGATTCGATCACTGCCATTGAGGCCGATCTAAAGACCTTGAAGGCCATGTTGGCAGAGAGCGCGGACCTGCGCCGTCTCCTGCCCTCACCGATCTTTAAGTCGGACGTTAAGGGGAAGGTGCTTTTGGCCCTCGCCGATGCTGGTGCCTTCAACGCCACCACCAAGAAATTCCTCGGCTTTCTGAGCCAGAATCAACGGGTCGCGGCGCTGCCGTCGATCATCACCTCCTTTGAGCAGCTGTCGGCTGCCCATCGCGGTGTGGTGACGGCGGACGTCGTTACAGCAGTGAAGATGACTGCGGCCCAGACCAAGGCTGTTGCTGCCGCCCTT
>CANFKD010000153.1 GCA_947447115.1 Caulobacteraceae bacterium | reverse complement strand
AACCCGCCCGGCCGCAAGGTCGGGCGCCGTCGTTTCTGGGCGCAGGCTGCGATCAGAACGGGCTTTGCAAGGATGCACGTCATGACCGACATTTTGATGCCTAAGGCCACCGCTGTTTGGCTCGTCGACAATACCTCGCTGACCTTCGAGCAGATCGCCGCCTTCTGTGGCCTGCACCCGCTCGAAGTGAAGGGCATTGCCGACGGCGAAGTGGCCCGCGACATTCGTGGTGCTGACCCCATCGCCAATGGCCAACTGTCACGCGAAGAGCTGGATGCGGCGCAGGCCAGCCCAGCCCATCTAATGAAGGTGCAAAAGAGCCGTCACGCCGAGCTGCTCAAGCCGACCAAGAAGGCGCCGCGCTATACGCCGGTCTCACGCCGTCAGGATCGTCCGGACGCCATTGCTTGGTTCTTGCGCAATCATCCCGAAGTGACCGACGCGCAGATCTGCAAGCTCTTGGGCACGACCAAGGCGACCATCGATCAGGTGCGCAATCGCGCCCACTGGAACGCCGCCAACATCAAGCCGGTCGATCCGGTCTCCTTGGGCCTGGTCGGTCAGATTGAACTGGACGGCGTTGTGCGCAAGGCCGCCGACAAGAAGATCAAGGATGACGCCAAGCGCGGTATTGTTGCTGAGGGCCCAAGCCTGATGCCGGCGGCGGAAACCGGCCTGATTGTCGACGAAGAGCCCGTCGCCAAGCCCGTCCGTCTGGATGCGGTGTTCGACGACTTTACCAACGAAGACTATTCCGAAGAGGACTAGGTCCTTTTCATCCCCAAGCGGGGCGGGGTTATCCCGCCTCGCTGAAGGGCACGTCTAGGCCCTGCTCACGGACCTTGCGATAGAGGGTTGAGCGGCCAATGCCGAGGCGGCGGGCCACCTCGGACATGTGACCGGCATAGACCTCGATGGCCAGTTGGATCAGGTCGCGCTCGATCTCTTCAAGGGTCCGAAGATGGCCCTTCTCATCCAATAGCCGGACCGAAACATCCTGCGGCAGGCTGGCAAGCAACTCCTGCACCGATGGCAGGCCTGCGCCCAGACCATGGCCAAGACTTGCTGCGGCTTGCGGCGCGACCTGACCCGACAGGGCAGGGAAATCATGCGGCTGCAAGAGGGGCGCGTCGGCCAGAACGATGGCGCGGTAGATCGCATTTTCAAGCTGGCGGACATTGCCCGGCCAATCATGATTGCACAAAAGGGCCAAGGTCTCGGGACTGGCCCCCATGATCCGGCGACCTTCTTCGACATTGAACCGCTGGATGAAATGGGCCACCAGCGCTGGAATGTCTTCGCGCCGATCGCGTAGGGCGGGGGCTTCAATCGGAAAGACGTTCAAACGGTAATAGAGGTCATCGCGAAACCGGCCCTCGGCAACCGCCTTGGCCAGATCGCAATTGGTCGCTGAGACAATCCGCACATCGACCCGCTGCGGGCGCTTTGAGCCAACCGGATCAATCTCGCCCTCTTGCAGGGCCCGGAGCAGCTTGACCTGCATATCGAGTGGCAGTTCTCCGACCTCATCGAGGAACAGGGTCCCGCCATGGGCCTCGGCGAACTTTCCGGCATGTTTGTCGGAGGCCCCGGTAAAGGCCCCCTTCTCATGGCCAAACAGGATCGATTCCATCAGGTTCTCAGGGATCGCGCCGCAATTGACCGCAACAAAGGGCTTGCCTGCGCGGTCCGATACGCCGTGCACGGCCCGCGCGATCATCTCCTTGCCGACGCCGCTTTCGCCAAGGATGAGGACGGGGATCGAGGTCTTGCCCGCCCGTTCACCCATCCGCTTGATGGCGGTCATGGGAGCGGATGCGCCGATCAGTTCGGCAAAGGTCAGTTTCCCGGAGGCGCGTTTCTTGAGGCGGTCGACCTCGCCATGCAACTCACCCATCTGCAGCACATTGCGTATGGAAACGATGATCCGTTCAGGCGAGGCGGGCTTGACGAAAAAGTCCTGCGCCCCGGCCTGCATCGCCTGAACCACGGTCTCGATACCGCTGGTGGCGGTGAGCACAACGACGGGCTGATTGAGGCCGCGCGCGCGCATCTCCTTCAGGGTCTCGATACCACCAAGGCCAGGCATGACCATGTCGAGCATGACGACATCAAGGCTCTTGCCGCTGCCCAGTTGATCCAAGGCCTGCTCGCCGCAATTGGCGTGGACGACCGCGAATCCCTCGCGTTCGAGCACGGCTTGGATCAGCCGCCTTTGCGTCGGGTCGTCATCGACGACCAGAACTGTCTTGGTCATAACCGTACCACCTTCACGAGGGCCCCTCATTGTCGATGGAGGCCCATTTTGGCACAGTCCTAGACGCAGCAGGGTAAAGGGCCCGTTTAAGGCGGCGCAAAAAAAGCGAATAATTAGCGATGGGTTTCAATTGAACCTGACGCCCCTGCAGTCCATATCCGGGGCATGAAGGATTCGCACGCTTACCCTGCCCTCGCCCGGCCCTTTGCCAATAGCGCCTTTGGTGGCTCCTTGGCCGCACCGGACGGAGCCTCCAGCGGCGGCGTCAATGGTCTAGAGGCCTTGCCGGTCTGGAGCCTCGATGATCTCTATCTGGGCATGGATGACCCCCGTATCGGCCTAGATCTTGAGGCTGCCGCCCAAACCAATGCCGAACTGGTCAAGCTCAAGGGGGCCTTTACCGCCGCGCGCGGTGATGCCAACCGCTTGGCGCTGCTGCTGGACTCCGGTCTTGGCCTCTATGAGAAGGCAGTCAATCTCCTCTGGGGCGTTGGGGCCTATGCGGGTCTTGCCGCCTCCACGGCGCGTGACGATCCGGCGCGGGCCAAGTTCGAGGCCGATATTCGCGCGCGCGCTGCCGCCATTGGCGCAGAAAGCCTCTTTTTCACGCTGGAGCTGAACCAACTGGAAGAGTGGGAAATCGAGTCGGCCCTGCGCGCGGGTGAGACCACCGCACGTTGGCGGCCATGGCTTCGGCGGGTGCGCCTGTCACGGCCGTACGAGCTGAGCCCCGATCTGGAGCGCCTGCTGATTGACCGCGCCCCGGCGCTCGCCAACTGGAGCCGACTGTTCGATGAGACGCTCAGCCGTTTGCGCGCGACCGTCGGTGATGAGACCCTGACCCTGCCCGAAACGCTCAACCGGCTATCGGATTCTGACCCTGATCGCCGCCGCGACGCTGCCGAGGGCTTGGCCGTTGCTCTGAAGGCCCATGAGCCGGTCTTGGCCCTCTGTCTCAATACGATTGCCTTTGAAAAACAGGTCGAGGACCGTTGGCGCGGCCATGCTTCGCCCGCCCATGCGCGCCATCTTGCCAATGAGGTTGATCCCGAGGCGGTGGAGGCGCTCGAAGCGGCGGTGGTCGAGGCCTATCCGCGCCTAGCGCACCGCTATTACGCCCTGAAGGCCAAGGCGATGGGCCGCGAGACCCTTGATCATTGGGACCGCAATGCCCCGCTCGATCAGGAAAGGCCGCGTCAATATAGCTGGGATGAGGCCAAGGCTCTGGTGCTGGACTCTTTTGGTCGGCTGTCGCCCGCCATGGCTCAGCGGGCACGGGATGTGTTTGATCGGCCATGGATCGATGCTCAGCCAAGGCCTGGCAAGGCGTCGGGGGCCTATTCCCACCCGGTGACTTCGGACCATCACCCCTTTGTGTTTCTCAACTATATGGGCGAGCGCCGCGATGTCCTGACCTTGGCCCATGAGCTTGGCCATGCGGTCCATCAGACCTTAGCTGCGCCGCGCGGGACCTTGCTGGCCGATACGCCCCTGACCCTGGCTGAGACCGCCTCGATCTTTGGTGAGGGCCTGGTCTTCGAACAGCTTCTTGCCGATGCTGACCCGCAAGAGCGCCGGGTGCTTTTGGCGGGGCGGATCGAGGATGGCCTCAATACGGTGGTGCGCCAGATCGCCTTCCACCGCTTTGAGACAAGGTTCCATGCGGCGCGCATCGAGGGCGAGCTATCGCCAGACCAGATCGGGGCCCTGTGGCTCGAGGTTATGGGTGAGAGCTTAGGTCCGGCTGTGACCCTTAATCCTGGCTATGAGCATTTTTGGTCCTATGTGACCCACTTCGCCCACGCCCCCTTCTATGTCTATGCCTATGCCTTTGGGGACCTGCTGGTTGGGGCCCTGATGGAGAAGCGGCGGGAAAATCCGCAGGCCTTT
>CANFKD010000152.1 GCA_947447115.1 Caulobacteraceae bacterium | reverse complement strand
GGATGTGGGCGCGGGCCTGACCCCGCCTGATTTCGTGCTCGAGCGGACCTTGGTGCAGATGAACAGCCTGCGTTCAGCCTCGGCAGAGACATCGGTTCTGGTCCAATCTCTGGTGCGCCGCGCCAAGGCTAAGGGGCTTTCCGGCGACTATGCGGCGGCAGCGACCAAGATCTATCAGGACAGGGTCCAGCCCGCCCTCAATCGTCAGGCCGACCTGATCGCCAGCCTCCAGCCCAAGGCCGTGCATGATGCGGGCATTTGGCGCGTGCCGGACGGCGAGGCCTATTATGCGGCCTCGCTGAAGTCCTCGACCACCACGACCCTGTCTCCTGACGAGATCCATCAGATGGGTCTCGATCAAGCCGCTGACCTGACCGCCCGGATCAATGTGATCCTCAAGGCCCAAGGCATGAGCAAGGGCACGGTTGGACAGCGTATTCGCGGGCTCTATACCGATCCTCGGTTCCTCTATCCCAATACGGACAAGGATAAGGAACGGTTGTTGGGCGATCTGAACAAGCAGGTCGAAGCGGTTCAGGCCCTGTTGCCGCAATATTTTGGGATCCTGCCCAAGGCCAAGGTCGAGATCCGTCGGGTGCCCAGCTATATTGAGGCCGGCGCGCCGGGCGGCTATTACAATTCGCCGTCGATGGATGGCACCCGGCCCGGGGCCTATTATATCAATCTACGCGACACGGCAGAGAACCCGACCTGGACCCTGCCGACCCTGACCCACCATGAGGCCATTCCGGGCCACCACCTGCAGATCTCGCTGCAGCAGGAAGCGCCCTTGCCACTAATCCGGCAATTGAGTGGCTTTTCGGCCTATGTTGAGGGCTGGGCGCTCTATGCCGAGCAACTGTCTGACGAGATGGGGCTCTATGCCAATGATCCGTTCGGCAAGATCGGCTATCTGCAATCAGCCCTGTTCCGGGCCTGCCGTCTGGTGGTCGATACGGGTATGCACCACAAGCGCTGGAGCCGAGAAAAGGCCATCGACTGGATGGCCACCACAGACGGCGATGTTGTGTCCGGCGTCACGACCGAGATTGAGCGTTACTGCGTCTGGCCGGGTCAGGCCTGTAGCTACAAGGTCGGTCATACGGTTTGGGCGAGATTGCGAGCAGAGGCCAAGACCGCGCTCGGCGACCGTTTCGATATCCGCCAGTTCCATGATGCGGGCCTGCAGGCCGGGGCCATGCCCCTGACGGTGTTGGAGCGTGTGATCAAGGACTATGTGGCGGGTAAGAAGGCACAGGGCGGTACCTTTTAGAACCTCATTCCGCTTGAGTTAAAATAATATTATATAGTACTAAAATGAAAGGTGGTGTTCGGCCCTCATGGAGAAGTCGCGGCCGTTTATTCGCCTGTCGATTTTAAGGATACGGTATTTTGTCGACTTCGACTTTAAGTGATCAGGATCTGCATGCGGTGTTCTCCGGCATGCACGACGGTCTGGTCGTTTATAATCGCGATGGCAAGATCGTTATGTGGAATCGGGCTGCGGAACATATCCTGCAGATTACCGGTCAGCAGTTTGAGGTGCGTGATCCATCCCTAATGCCTTGGGAGATCATCGACGAAGATGATCAAAGCCTCCCATTTGAGAATTTCCCAGCGCAGGTCTGTTTGCGGACGGGGGTACCGCAAACCGGCGTCATCATCGGGGCGAGGCTATCCAGCAAAGATATTCGTTGGGTGAAAATCAACGTCAAACCCATCTTTGTTGACGGGTATGATCGGCCAGACAAGGTCGTCAGCACCTTTCTAGATGTTACGGTCGAGATGAACGGTCGGCGCCAGCTCGAAATTGCACGCAAAAATCTGGAGGTCGCTGCGGAATTGGGCGGCCTCTACTGTTGGCAACTGGACTACAGCACCCAAACATTCTGGACCAACGCTGAAGCGCGCAAAATGCTCGGCGAACCCACTGACTATCAGATGGTGGTCACACGCTTCTGGGAAATGTGCCACCCGGACGATCTAGGCACCTTGCGCGCCGCTGTGGCGGACCATGGCAATAGCCGTGAACCCTTGCGGATCGAACATCGGATGATCCACAGTGACGGAATCACGGCGTGGGCGCGAACCGTATTGATCTTCCAGCGCAGTGAAACAGGTAAGCTGATTACGGCTTTTGGGGTTGTACAAGACATTTCCGACCGGAAAGAGAATGAAGACCGGCTGGTGGCGGCGAAGGACGCTGCCGATGCTGCCAACCGCGCCAAGTCTGAGTTTATCGCCAATATCAGTCACGAGATTCGCACGCCGATGAATGGCGTTGTCGGTGTGGCGGGGGCCTTGGCCAAGACCGAGATGTCGCCCAAGCAGACCGAGATGGTTCAGCTGATTGTCGGTTCGGCGGCCAGCCTGCAACGGCTGCTGTCCGATATTCTGGACCTATCCAAGATCGAGGCGGGCCATCTGGATATTCAGGGCACGCGCTTTGATTTCCAAGCTGAGTTGATCGACGCATCTAGGCTGTCGCAAGCAGCGGCTCAAGAAAAGGGCCTGAACTTCGAAATCCAGCTGAGGCCGGACACGATTGGACTGTTTGAGGGGGACCCCGGACGGATCAATCAGGTTGTTCGCAACCTTCTGTCCAACGCGGTCAAGTTTACAGAGACCGGCAAAGTATCCTTACGCGCTGTGATCGAACCTGTGTCCCGTCCGGACGATAAGGTTTGGGTCCGCATCGATGTCGAAGATTCAGGCATGGGATTTGGTCCCGAAAATGCGACCCAACTGTTCAAGCGCTTCTCACAGGCCGACAATTCGATCACGCGGCGGTTTGGCGGCAGCGGTCTTGGGCTCTATCTCAGTCGCCAGATTGTGGAGGCCATGGGTGGTACGATTGGCGCTCGGTCGACGCCGCGTCTGGGCAGTATCTTCTCTGTCCGTATTCCTCTGCGCAAGCTGCCTGACCGCTCGGAGTTGGACCTTCTGGGGCCTGAGCCCTCGCTTAAGGTCATGGAGAGTGTGGCCGCCAATCCAGAGGCGCGGCGTATTCGCATCCTTTTGGCCGAGGACCACCCGGTCAATCGCAAGGTCGTGCAGTTGATCCTCGCGCCGTTCCCCGTCGATCTGACCATAGCGGTTGATGGGCAAGAGGCCGTGAAGGCCTTTATGGGCCGGGAATTTGATTTGGTTCTGATGGATGTTCAGATGCCGGTTCTTGATGGTCTCACCGCCATCCGGCAGATACGAGACTTTGAAGGTGAGCAGGGACGAACGCCAACGCCAATCGCCGTCCTGAGCGCTAATGCCATGGAACAGCATCGCGAAGAGGCGATGCAGGCCGGGGCCAATTCCCATATTTCCAAGCCGGTCACGCCGGATCGGCTCCTGTCGGCCATCGACGAACTGCTGAACGGCTAGGCTTTATCGCAATTTTCGATAGCGGCGATAATCTTGTTCCAAGATCAAAAAGAACATATTGCGAACATGGAACAAACCATGTACGAAAGTGTCAGCCATCCATTGCGCCAGCGGGGCACGAGGGGAAGGCGAGAATCGTGAGATAAGGATCGCATCAATGAACCAGGCGGCTTTGAAACTCGTGGCAAAACCAGACTCAGACAAGCAGCGCGCACTCGAAGCGGCGTTGGCACAAATCGACCGGGCCTTCGGTAAGGGCTCTGTGATGAAGCTTGGGGACAAGGGCAAGATCGTTGAGATCGAGTCTGTTCCTACCGGCTCTTTGGGCCTTGATCTGGCCTTGGGCATTGGCGGCTTGCCGCGCGGCCGGGTGGTCGAAATCTTCGGTCCGGAAAGCTCCGGTAAGACGACGCTGGCCTTGCATGTGGTCGCAGAAGTTCAAAAGATGGGGGGCACAGCCGCCTTTGTCGACGCTGAGCACGCGCTCGATCCCAGCTATGCCCACAAGCTTGGCGTTAATCTCGATGAGCTTTTGGTGTCGCAGCCCGATACGGGCGAGCAGGCGCTCGAAATCACCGACACCTTGGTGCGGTCCGGCGCCGTGGATGTCATCGTCATCGACTCCGTTGCGGCCCTGACCCCTCGGGCGGAAATTGAAGGCGAGATGGGCGATAGCCTGCCAGGCCTGCAAGCGCGCCTCATGAGCCAAGCTCTGCGCAAGCTGACGGCCTCGATCTCGAAGGCCAAGACCCTGGTCATCTTCATCAATCAGATCCGTATGAAGATCGGTGTGATGTATGGCAGCCCTGAAACGACCACGGGCGGCAAT
>CANFKD010000151.1 GCA_947447115.1 Caulobacteraceae bacterium | reverse complement strand
GTCTCATCTTCGTTCCTACGTCACTGCGATGAGACCAAAACCCTCCTCTAAGCGAAAGCCCCAAACTGTCTCAAAGGTGCTGACGCCGAACACCCACACCGGTCGTTCAAAAGTGATGCTAATGAGGTTCTTCGCCACCAGAAACGTTCATCGATTCCGCCGTGATATATTGAGCGCCGTCTGAGCTGAGGAAGGCCACGGCGTTGGCGGTGTCTTGAGCCAGGCCGGGGCGGCCCATGGGAATGCGATTGACCATCGCCTCCATATAGCTATCGACAGTGTCGTGGCCCGTTACCTTAGAAAAATACTCATTTTGCCAAGCACCAAGCCCCGTAGTCACGTGGTTTGGGCACACATTATTGACGGTAATGCCATGGGGCCCCAGTTCGATGGCCGCCGAACGGGCCAGGCCGACTAAGCCGTGCTTCGAAGCACTATAGGCTTGGGCATGTGGAAAGCCAGACTTTGCAGCTTGGCTGGCAATGTTGATAATCCGCCCGCCCTTGCCTTGTTCGATCATAATACGGGCGGCCACTTGCAGACCGAAAAATGCCCCGGTCAGATTGACGTCGATGACCCGGCTCCAGTCTTCGACTGTGACCTCGAGGAGCGGCTTCATAATGAAGCCAATGCCCGCATTGTTGACCCATATGTCGAGGCTGCCATATTGATCCCGAGCATATTGGCCCAGCGCCTGAACCTGGCCAAGATTTGTGACATCGCAAGCGAAGGCGCTAACCTCTAATCCCGCAGCGGTCATGATCTCTACGAGGCTATTGGTTTCCTCCGTTATGGCTTGGTCAGAAATGACAACCTTGGCACCGTCAGAAGCTAGCCTTTGGGCAATGGCCGCGCCCAGGCCCGCTTGGCGGCCCGAGCCCGTGATAACAGCAACCTTGCCGGCAAGGCTTTGAAACTGATCCTTGGCCATGGTCAGGCCTTCTTTTCTTCGATGGACTGCATAACGAGAAAGGTAACGTCAGCCATCTGTTGAAACTGCGCGGCAATCTCGCCCATCGCGGCACTTGAAACGTCAGCTTGGAACTGTTCCTCGCTGTTGATGTCTATGATTTCGACATATTTGTAAGGCGGCGCCGCATCAGACCCCATAACCGCAAGGGTTCTGTCGACTTGAAATCCATCAATCGATTTCAAGCCCCGAACGGTAGGAAGGTCGACGGACCTTGCCCAATCTTCATAGGTTTCTGCAGAAATTCCGGGCTTCAGGTTAAAGAGGGCGATCAGGCGCATAGGTTAGGGTCCCTTATCTTGGTGTTTAGGAATAGAGGGCGGAGCTAAGGCTACGGCCCACATCGAGGCTTTGGGGAAGGGTTTGAATCGCCTCACTGAGGGCCTGATGGCGATCTTCCATATGGGCAAAGGCCAAACAGGCGCGGGCCTTGGTCAGATGCTCCTCATAGGTCAAGGGCCTGTCCGGTGAGCCGAGTTGGGCGTCGATCTGCACCGTTACAACGGAGCCATCGGTCCGGACGGCGGTGGCAAGGGCCGGTGTAAAGGCCGCTGGGTCTTGATTGTCGTTCACCACGACCTGAATTTTTTGCGCGAGGCTTAAGGTAAGGGGATCGTTCAGGCGATCTGGACTAAAATCATTCAGACCAACCGTACCAAATCGCAGCGTTAGGGCCGCAAGATAGGGCAGGCAAAGACGCGCATAGGCAGGTGTCATGCCTTCGACCGCCGGTCGGCCGACAAGGCGTTGGATCAAGGGCGGTGCGCTATAAACCAACTGCTCTAAGCTATCGCTTGATAGCCCCTGCTCCTTGATCAGGCGTTGGACGGCGACAATACCGCCATGCGCGGCGCGGCCCGTGGGGAAGGGTTTCCAACTCACTTCACCAATCCGTCGTCGGCTCGCCAAATCCGTCAGCGCTAAGCTGATGTCGGATCGGTCCTCAAAAAGGGCTAGGTAGCCGAACGGACCGTCAATAGCCCCTTGGGGACCCGGCACCCCGACCATTGCCAAATCGACAGCTTGAATAGCCGAACGCGCGGCGGCAGCAATTTGGATCGGCAAGGTGGGTAAGCCTTCAAGATGGGCCTGCATTGAACCGCTTGCGAACGCTAAGGCGTGCCCAAACCCGTTGATGGTTTGGTCTATATTCGCCCCGCGCAGCTTCGATAGGGCTGCGACACACCCAAAAATCCCTGCCGTTGCCGGGCGAAAGAATTTCAAGGGGCTGTTGGCTGCCAATCCCAGCGCAACGGAGACATCAACCCCGGCACATAGGGCCGATAGAAACAGTTGGCCGTCATAAGGGCCTGAGCGCTCAGCCTCGGCAAGCAAGACGGCAACGATGGTTGCGAGCGGATGGACGACGGCGGCCTCATGGACACAGTCAAATTCCTGTCCGTGAATTTGAAAAGCGTTCACGAAGGCCGCGCTGGGGGCGGGGAGCCGCTTGTTTTTTCGACCCAAGATCGAACTGGATGGGCCCTCTGACTGCCCCCAACCTGATGCGGCTGCAAAAACAGATTCTGAGTGAGGGGCCGATACGCCCGAAATTCCCACTGCAATGCTATCATGCAAGAAATTTAGTGCGCATTGTTTTGAGTAATTATCGATTGATTCCCATTGAATATTCTCAACGTGATTGGCAAATATCAAAGACGAATCACTTTTATTCAATTTCTTAAGCCTTGTGCGGAATTTGTATTTATTTTAATTGAATATAAGTTATCTGTGGGGCTTGTTTTTGATGAGGGGTCGAAGCCATGCCTATTCTTGTCGCACCCAGCAGGCCATTTGATGTCGAGGTTGACGTGCTCATTATCGGCGGCGGTGCCTGCGGACTTACAGCCGCCCTGTCGGCCTTTGACACGGGAGCCACTCCACTTGTCCTCGAACGCTGGTCTTCGTGCATGGGGAGCAGCGCCATGTCGCTCGGCGCGCTTTGTGCGGCTGGAACCCAAGAGCAAGATGCCCATGGGGTCGAGGATTCTGCCGCAATATTCTTGGCCGATATCATGGCCAAGACGGGTGGAAAGGCCAATCCCTTGATCGCACGAACGGTTGCGGAACAGTCTGGCATTGCGTTGGACTGGCTGGCGCAGCAGCATGGGATTGTGTTCGAACTGGACCTTGGCTGGCGCCCCGCCTTTGGTCATAGCCGACAAAGGCTTCATGCCGTCAAGGAACGCACCGGGGCTGATATGATGACAAGGTTGATCAATGGCTGCGAAGCCAAGGGCATCGACATATTGACGGACGCTCACGTTACCGACCTCTTTGCAACCGAAGACGGGGCTGTTGCGGGCGTTAGGATGCGCCGTCCGGACGCAAGCATCGAGGATATTGGCTGCAAGACGTTGGTGCTGGCGACCTGTGGATTTGGCGGCAACCGTGAAATGGTAGCCGATTACATTCCGACCATGAAAACCGCGCGCTACTTTGGCTGGGAGCCCAATCAAGGTGACGCAATCGTTTGGGGTCAGGCTCTGGGGGCGGCCGTTGCCGATATGGACGCCTACCAAGGACTGGGTTTGCTGGCCGACCCGCAAGGTATCGATGTTAATCCCAAGCTGCTGATTGAAGGCGGAATTCAGATCAACAGTTTGGGCCAGAGGTTCAGCAACGAACTGGATGATGTTTCGGGACAAGGTGCCCGCCTGATCGCTCAGCCTGAAGGTTATGGGTGGGTGATCTATGACGAGCGGATCCATCAGATCGCTTTGGGCTTCCCCCAATATCAAACGCTCAAAGAATTGGGTGCCCTTAAGGTCGCTGATGGAGTGGCCCAATTGGCTCAGGTGATCGGGGTCGATAGGGTTCAACTCAAATCCACGTTGGACATTGTTACGGGCCTGCAAACTGTTGGTGGAACCGATGAGTTTGGACGCGTGTTTGATAAGACCCCTCTGACCGGCCCTCTTTATGCGCTGCGCGTGACCGGCGCGATTTTCCACACGCAAGGCGGTCTGGTTATCGATGCCGAGGCGCGTGTTATGCGGCCAGATGGTAGCCGCTTGGCCAATCTGTTCGCCGGGGGAGGGGCTGCCAGAGGAATAAGCGGCTCTGGTCCTTCCGGTTACCTGCCCGGTGCGGGCCTTTGTAGCGCGGTCACTTTGGGGTATTTGGCCGGTCAGTCTGCCGGCCGACTGTCGCGGCAATAGCCGCCTTGGAATGCCGAGAGTGAACGGCATTCCAAGGCGATATCGCTTAGAAGCGGTAGTGCGCACGGACGGCCCAAGTGCCTGGCGT
>CANFKD010000150.1 GCA_947447115.1 Caulobacteraceae bacterium | reverse complement strand
TTGGCCATTGGCTATGGCTATGACCCGGCTCAGCATCAGGGCTCGGCCAAGCCGCCGCTGTTTTTGACCTCGACCTTCGTCTATCCCAGCGCCCAGATCGCCAAGGATGCCCATCGGGTGTTCTTCAATGGTCCGGTCGATGGCGAGCCTGCCGGGGCCTATATCTATTCGCGCCTCAACCATCCCAATCTGGACATGGTTGAAAAGCGGTTGGCGGTGCTCGATGGTGCCGAAGACTGCTCGGCCTTTTCCAGCGGCATGGCGGCGCTGAGCACGACCCTAATGGCCCTGCTGCGTCCCGGCGACAGCATGGTCTATAGCCGCCCGATCTATAGCGGCACCGATGGGCTGATGAACGGCCACCTGACCGACTATGGCATCAAGCCCTTTGGCATTACCGATGCGGTCGACCGCGCCAATGTGCAGGCTGCAGTCGATCTGGCCCTCAAGGCTGGTCCCCTGACGGTGATGATGATCGAAAGCCCCGCCAATCCGACGGCGGCGACGGCAGACATTGCCATGGTCCGCGCCATTGCCGATGAGGTCGGCGCCAAGACCGGGCTTCGGCCGCTTGTGGTCGTGGACAATACCTTCCTTGGCCCCCTGCTGCAGTCGCCGCTCAAACATGGCGCCGACCTGACCATGACCTCCCTGACCAAATATTGCGGTGGCCATAGCGATCTGTTGGCTGGGTCGGTTAGCGGCGATGCAGCCTTGGTGCGACGTCTGAAACAGCGGCGCACGACCTTTGGCTGCCATCTTGATCCCCATACAAGCTGGCTGATGCTGCGCTCGCTAGAGACCCTGTCTTTGCGCACCGAGCGGTCCTGTTCCAATGCCGCTGCCATTGCCCGGTTCTTGGCCGACCATCCCAAGGTCCGCGCCGTGACCTATCTCGGCTTCCTTCCCGAAGGCTCCCCGGCTCGCGCCGTCTATGAGCGTCAGTGCAAGGGCGCTGGCTCGACCTTCTCGTTCAAGATCAAGGGCGGCGAGGCTGAGGCCTTCCGCATGCTCGACAAGGTGCGGCTTGCCAAGATGGCCGTCAGCCTTGGCGGGGCCGAGACCCTGATCTGCCATTCGGCGACCACCACCCACTATGCTGTGCCCCAGGCCCAGCGCGAAGAGGTGGGTATTGATGACGGCACCATCCGCATTTCGGTGGGCCTTGAACATATTGATGATCTGATCGCAGATCTTTCTCAGGCTCTGGAGGCCGTATGACCGACGCCAAACTGGTCGATCGTTATTCGATCACAAATCGCTTCCCCTCGGCGTCTCAGAAGGCTGATGTCGTGGTGATCGGGGCGGGGCCTTCGGGGGTCGCAGCCGCCATCGCAGCAGCCAAGGGCGGGGCCAGCGTCTTGCTGGTCGATGAGAACCCTGTGTCGGCTTCGTTGATGGGCTTGGACACGCCGCTCTATTTCGGTGGCCGCATGACCCGCGCCGTCGACAATAAGGCCCGCATGATCGAGCAGGTCTTCGCCTCTGATCCGCTGCTCGAAGCCGCCTTTGAGGCCGGTGTCGAGGTGGCTCTGGGCGTCTATGCTTGGGGCGCGTTCCAGAACGGCCCCGGCATTGCCGCCATGCCCGAAGCGGCTGTCGGCCTTGCCGATGAAGAGCGGTCTTGGATGGTGGCCTATAGGCAACTGATCCTCGCGACCGGTTCGCGGGATTTGAGCCTGTCCTTCCAAGGCTGGGACCAGCCCGGCGTGATGGGCGCCAATGGCCTCCATGCCCTGATGCACCGCTATGATGCCTTTGCTGGAAACGAAGTCTTGATCTTGGGTTCGGGTGATCTGGCCCTCAACACAGCCCTGATGGTGGTCGAGGCTGGGCTTAAGGTCGCGGCCCTGATCGAGGTGCGCGATCAGGTTCAGGGCGATGCGGCCCTTGCTGCCAAGGTCCGTAGCTACGGGATCGAGATCTTGACCGGTCATGTGATCGTCTCGGCCAGCGGCGGCGCCGACGGTGTCGAGCGCGCGACGGTGGTGCCGGTGGCGGGGGGCGATAGCCGCACCTTCACCTGCGATACCATCTGTCAGGCCATCGGTCTGGTTCCCGCCATCGAGCTGTTCAATGTTCTGGGCGGCAAGCTGTCGGTCCGCACCGACCTTGGCGGTCACGTGCCCCAGCGCACCGGCCTGGTCAGCACGGGTCTGGCCAATGTCCTTGTGGCCGGAGATTGCGCTGGTCTGAGCACTGTCGATGCCGCCGCCCATGGCGAGGCTGCCGCGGCTCTGGCCCTCGCCGCCCTTGCCGGTCAGCCTCTCGCCGATGAGGCTACTGCCGCTGCGACCAGTCTTGACGCCCACGCCTATCACGCCGACTGGATGGCCGCCCTGATGAAGGTCGGTGACGATTCTATCGTGGTTTGCCAGTGCGAGGAGGTCACGCGCGGTGACCTGACTGCCGTGCGTCAGCCCCGCTATCTTGGCCCACCGTCGGAGGTCGCTGCCAAGCGCGATATTAAGAGCCTCGCTGCCGATGGTCCGCTCAATCAGGACCAGTTCAAACGCCTGACCCGCGCCTGTATGGGCCAGTGCCAAGCGCGCCGCTGCCGCGAGCAGGTGGCCCTGATCCTCGCCCAATCGTCAAATGTGCCGGTGGCCAAGGTGCCGCTCGCGGGCTATCGCGCGCCCGTTCGGCCCCTGCCCATGAGTGTGCTGGCGGCCCATGACGAGCCCTATGACATGACCTCGAACTGGGATGTCTGGTTTGGCATTGCCAGCCAGTGGGTCCCCTATAACGACATCGGCACCGAGCGCGAGGCCATGCACCTCGAAATGCTCACCGACAGCCAGCACATCTAGGACCGAGCGATCATGAGCACGCAAAAGGGCGCTACAGTCATTGTTGTTGGTGGGGGTGTCAGTGGCCTGAGCGCAGCCTGGTGGCTGGCCCGGTCAGGCGTTGATGTCTTGGTGTTGGACAAGGGCATTGTCGGATGGGAAGCCTCGGGCCGCAATGGCGGCGGGGCCTCGCATTTTCAAAGCCCGCTCTTTGCCGAAGAGCAGCGTCTATGGCCGATGATGGAAGAGATGCTCGGCTATTCGACCGAATATCAACGCGGCAAGCTGGTGCTGGCTACGACCGAGGGGCAGCTTAAGCACTATCGCTATATGGCCGAGACCTTCTGCGAGAATGGCTCTCCGGCCCATGAGATCGACCTGCAAGAGATCCGCGAGCGGGTCCCGATGAGCGGCGACAATATCCTTGGCGGCGTGCATCTGACCATCGCCGGTCAGGCTAATCCCCAGCGCACGGTGCAGGCCTATGCCTGGGCCCTGCAGGATCTGGGCGGCCGTATCCAACAGCACACGCCCGTCCTGCGGCTGGTCAGCGAAGGCGGCAAGGTCATTGGCGTGGAGACTAAGGACGGCATCTTAGGCTGCGACAGCGTCGTTGTGGCGGCGGGTCCGCAGAGCGCGATCCTACTGGGGGGCATTGGTATTGACCTGCCGATCGCTTCGGCGCGGGCGGAGATGATCGTCACCGAACCTGCCCCGATGATGGCCATTGGCGCGGTCGACGGTAACGGTCTCTATGGCCGTCAGACCAAGCGCGGCAATCTCGCCTATGGGGGTGGCCCTCATGAGTGGCTGGATGTTGGACCCATGGGTCCGTCGGTGCGTCCCGGCTCGCCGCTGGTGCGCAACCTGACAAAGCGCCTGCTCGGCCTGTTTAGTAAGGCTGGGAACCTGCGGGTGATCCGCAGTTGGGCCGGGGTCATTGAGAACACGCCCGATGGCCGTCCTGTCATCGACCGGATCGACAATGTGACCATGATCACCATGTCCAGCGTCGGCTTTGGTCTTTCGCCTGCCAGCGGCCATGCGGTGCGTGATCTGGTGATGGACGGCAAATGCTCGTTTGCCGACCTCGAACTGCTCAAGCTCAGCCGTTTTGATGGCCTGTCCCCCAACTGGCGCGCCGAAAAGGGCTGGCTGTCCCACGCCGAGCCGGTCTAGGGCGAGAACCCCCTACCCCCGCTTCGCGGGTACTTCCCCCAAAGGGGGAAGATTTGCTCATCGATGATCTTCCCCCTCTGGGGGAAGTGGCGCGCAGCGCCGTAGGGTGCCTTGTTTTAATATCAATATGGGTGGGGGATGACCCCCTCACCCAACCCTCTCCCCCAAGGGGGCGAGGGCTTTAACGTTCTTCTTAGCCCTCTCCCTGAGGGAGAGGGTTGGGTGAGGGCCTTGTTTTCTCTTCCGCGAACCAAGCAAGAATCGAGGGGGAGCCTTCGCAAGGGGGATGAGGTGAGGGGATTGCTGTTGCCAGGCTCCCCTCGGGCCCCGCCTAACGCTGCTAAGACGTTAGGGCTTTAGGTCGAAATTCGTGGCACCGCATTACGCAGCGAGACGGATCTCTTGAGCGAAGTTA
>CANFKD010000149.1 GCA_947447115.1 Caulobacteraceae bacterium | reverse complement strand
GGGAACAAGTCCCAGTTCACCGTCTCGGCCAGTGACAGTACGCCCTCCTATTTGAGTGGCCCCTTACCTGCGGGGACCTGGTCACTGGTCTTGGGTGTGCCCAATATTCGCCAAGCTGCGACAGCGGCCTACACGGCCAAGATCTGGCTGGATAACGCTGACGTGCCCTTTGGGGGCTTTAGCGATGGACCGCTCACGACAGGCGCGCGTTGGTATCGCGGCGATCTTCATGTCCATACGGGGCACAGCGATGGCTCATGTCTGAGCCGGGGGCAGAAAAAGATCCCCTGTCCGGCCTTTCGCAGCCTGCAGACCGCTGTCGAGGCCAAGCTCGATTTTGTGGCCATCACGGATCACAATGCCACGTCACAGTTTCAGGCTCTGCGCGAACTTCAGCCCTATTTTGACGATCTGCTCCTGATCCCGGGGCGTGAGGTGACGACCTTTAAGGGGCACGCCAATCTGTTTGGGGTGGTGGACCCGGTCGAGTTTCAAAGGGGCAAGGGGGCCGCCGCCCTGAGCGACATGCTGAACAAGGCCCACAGTCTGGGCGGGCTGATCGCCATCAATCACCCCTCACTACCGTCTGGCGAGATCTGCATGGGTTGTGGTTGGACGGCGCAGACGCCTTGGTCCGAGATCGATGCGATAGAGGTCATCAATGGTGGAACCGTACGTTCGGCGGGGGGACAGGCTGAGGCGCTCAGCGGCGTTGGCTTTTGGCAAAAGCAGTTGGACGCAGGCTATCCGATCACGGCCATCGGCGGCAGCGACAATCATGATCCCGATCGGCCCGTCGATGAGGCGGGCGCTATCGGCCAGCCTGTGACTGCGGTCTTTGCGCAGGGGCTTGATCAGGAAAGTATATTAGGCGCGATCCGTCGGGGACAGGTCTTGATCGACCTTGACCCTATCCGGCAGCGGACCTTGGACTTCAGGGCAGAGCGCGGCGGTCAGGTCGTGCCCATGGGACAAAATCTAAGCCTATCCAAGGACAGCGCTGTTCGGTTCTCGGTGACCTTGACCAACGGGGAAGGCACCCGGCTGGAGGTAATCGATTCGACTGGGACGGTGACGGTTCTTGCACCCCTAACCAAGGCGACGGAGGAACGCTGGTTCACCCTCAAGATGGACCATCAGCAGCGCCGCTGGATCAGGCTGAACCTTCGCGCTGCTGATGGGCGGCTGCTGATGATCAGCAACCCCATCTATATCAATTTCAAATCGCCGCGCCTTTAGCCCTGAACGAAGACCTTCTTCAGTTCGTTCTTGAGGATCTTGCCATTGGCGTTGCGGGGCAGGGTTTCTGGCCAGAAGACGACCTTGACCGGCACCTTGAAGGCGGCCAGACGTTCAGCGACAAAGGCCCGTAGCTCCTGCTCGGTGGCATGGGCTCCGGCCTTGAGGGTGACGACAGCGGCAGGCTCTTCACCCAGTTGCTTATGGTCGATGCCGACGAGGGCGGCGTCCATGACCGAGGGATGTTCATAGAGGACGCTTTCGACCTCGACGCAGTAGATGTTCTCGCCGCCGCGGATCAGCATGTCCTTGGCCCGGTCCACAATGTAGCAGAAGCCTTCCTCGTCGATCCGCGCCAGATCGCCGGTGCGCACCCAGCCATCAATGAAGGTCTGGGCCGTGGCTTCCGGCTTGTTCCAATAGAGCTTGGCGACGTTCGGACCCTTGCCATAGAGCTCGCCGACTTCACCCGCAGGTAGCTCACGTCCATCGCCGCCGAGGATCTTCATCTCGCAGACGGGCACGGCGGGGCCGCAGCTATCGGGGCGGTTGGAATAGTCCTCGCCCTGATGGTGGGTAAAGGTCGCCGAGGTCTCGGTCATGCCCCAGCCATTGCCGGGCAGGGACTTGGGGAAGGTCTCGACGATCTTGCGGACCAACTCGGGCGCAGACGGGGCGCCACCATAGGACACGCTTTCCAAGCTTGAGAGGTCGTAGTTTGCCCGGGCAGGGTGCTCGATTAACTGCCAAGCGATGGTCGGCACGCCGCCGCAGCCCGTGACGCGCTCGCGCTCGATCAACTGCATGGCCAGTTCGGCTTCCCACTTGCGCATCAAAACCAGCTTGGCACCGGCAAAGAGCGAGGGCGACAGAACGGCGAAACAGCCCGTGGCGTGGAAGAAGGGCACCGACAGGAGGGTGCATTTTTGCGGATTGCTGGGATCAGCGACCGGCGGGGTCTCGCCCCGACGCAGATAGGTGCGCGCGCCCGAAATGGCCGAGGCCATGATGTTGGAGACGATATTGCGGTGAGTGCCCAGCGCGCCCTTGGGCTTACCGGTCGTGCCCGAGGTGTAGAAGATCGTCGCATCGTCTTCGGGCGTGATCTCGACCTCTGGGAGCGGCAGGTCAGGAAGGTCATTCCAGCTGTTGGTGGTGCCAATCACGTCCTCCAACCGGTGGACCATCGGATGGCCGCTCTCTTCGCTTTGGCGCGACACATAGATCCGCTGCAGGTCCGGACAGTTGGGCAGGTGCTCACGCAGACGTTCCATCCGCTCAGCATCGACGATCAAGATCTTAGAGCCAGAATCGGTCAGGCCATATTCCAGCTCCGGACCCGTCCACCAGGCGTTCAGCGGCGTGACGATGGCGCCGGCGATGGTCGCGCCAAAGAAGGCGACGGGCCATTCGGGGAAGTTGCGCATCACGATCGCGACCCGGTCACCCTTGACCACACCATTGGCGACCAGATCAAGGGCAAAGGTCAAGCAGGCCCGCGAAAAGGCCTCAAAGGTGGCGCGCTCGTCCTCATAGACCAGAAAATCCTTCTCGCCATGGGCGCGGCCCAGCAACATCACGTCGCGCAGGGTCGGTGGGGCGTTTTTCCAGACCCGCATATTGACGCCCCGGATCACCATCTCCTCCATCTCGAAGGGCTGTCCCGGGCCGGTCAGCAGGGCGTGGGCCTCTGCAATCGACATGGCGGGCCAAGGGGCGGCGGCGGCGTTGGTCATGGGGTGTCCTCGTGAACTCTTGACGCGTCTCTCAAAACTGCGCGCCTGATTGGGAGCAAACATAACCGAGCCATGGATGTAAACAGTTGTTTGAGGTTCAAGCGCGTTCCTTGGAATTCTGTGGCCTGGCAAACCAAAAAAGGCTGCTAACCGACGGGCCAGCAGCCTGATTTTGATATCGTCATTCAAACCCTATTGGACGACCTGATAGCGTCCATTGCCATCGGCGCAGACCCGAACAAAGCGCTTTTGAACGCTGCCATCGGGCATATAGATCGGGCTTTCAGCAAGGGTGCACTGATCGGTGTTGGAACGCTCAGCGACCGAGCGGCCATAGTCACGGTCATGGTCATAGTCGCGATAGCCACGGTCCCTGCGGCCCTGATAGGGTGAATAGCCGCGATAGACCTGGGTGGAATAGACCTCATAGCCTCCGTCATTATCATAGCCGTTATTGTAGGCTTGACGGTCATAGGTCTTGGTCTGACCGCAGGCTGCTGAACTTTTGCCTGTATTGGCCCCCATGACCGCGCCGAGTACGCCGCCAAGGACGGCACCCTCAGTCTTATTGTGCTTGCCCGCAATGCCCGAGCCTACGGCGGCACCGATGGCCGCACCCAAAAGGCTGCCGCCGGTTGTCCGGTTGACCGTCGAGCGCTGGCACGGGTCGTAATAGTACCCGTTGGCGTCGCGGCTCTGGACCTGTGATGAGGCCTGTTGCGCAGCGGCGGGGGCTGCAACCAGAGTGCTGATGGACAGGGCGGCGGCGGCAATGGCCAGGCTGGCTTTGGCGAACATCATGGTCGGTCTCCTTGCGAGGCCGGATGGATCAGGGGAGCCATCCGTCGTTGTGGCCAATATGGATGACGCTATCTGAACGGTTCTTGAGTGGGCCGTTCATGTTCGTTCATCTTGGCGATTGGCCCGGAAAGCTCGCTTGACGGATGAAATTAGGGCATAGGCAGCCCACGGCATCGACCTCGCCACCGAGTTCGTGCCCAGACAGTTTCAAGAGTGACCGTGACCCGACCTCCTAAACCCACCCGTAATGCCGCCCGCCCGCCCCACGCCAAGGCCAGACAGGGCGGCGCGCGTCCTGCGCCTGCCGGTCCGACGCAAGAGTTGGTGGTCAAGGTCAGTCACGTCGGCACCCAAGGCGACGGTGTGGTCCTAGAGCCGCGCATCTATGTGCCGCTCGGCCTGCCCGGGGAGACACTCAAGGTTCTGCGCCAGGGTGACTATGCTGAGATTTTAGAGGTGATGGAGCCGAGCGCGGACCGGATCGCGCCGTCCTGTCAGCACTATGGCGACTGCGGCGGCTGCACCTTCCAGCACTGGAGCCCTGAGCCCTATATGGCGTGGAAGACCCAACTGGTGCGCCAACTCCTCGGCCGCGAGGGGATCGAGACCGAGTTCTTGGAACCTTTTGCTGCGGTTCCGGGGTCGCGCCGACGGCTGGCCCTTCATGCGCGG
>CANFKD010000148.1 GCA_947447115.1 Caulobacteraceae bacterium | reverse complement strand
CCGGGATAGGCATCAAAGCGAACGGTCGCGCTCTGACCCGGCCGCATCTTAGCGATCTGACTTTCTTTGAAATTGGCATCGATCCAAGGATCACCGGCAATTAGCCAGAACAGGGTCTGGCCGATGGCGACAAAGGACCCGGGCTGGATTTGATCCACCTTGGTCACAATGCCGGATTGAGGGGCGATGACCTCAGTGTAGGACAGGGCCAGACGCGAGCGTTCCAACAGCGCGGCGGCTTCACGCACCGCCGGATGATCGTCAACGGCGATGTCGGGACGCCCGCCCAGATCGGCCAGAGCCACAGCCACGCCTTGACGCGCTGAAGCCTGAGCTGAGATGGCCGCATCGACCGCATGGTCTGCCGCCTCAACATTTTGGCGCGAAGCAATGCCGTCATTGGCCAGCAACCGCGCGCGTGCCTGTTCTTTCTTGGCAAAGACGACCGCCTCGTCCGCGCTGGTCTGAGCCGCCATCCGCGCACCGAGTGTCGCCTTCAGCGCATCGACCCGCGTTTTGGCGGCAGCCAAAACGGCCTGAGACTTTTCAAAGTCGGCCTGAGGATTGGCCCGGTCCAACAGGAAAATGACCTGACCGGCTTTGACCTGATCATTTTCTTTGATCAGCATCTTAACCACCCGCCCGGTCGTGCTGGTGCTGATCGGCACACGCGCAGACTGGACATAGGCATTATCGGTTTCCTGATAGCGGCCCGCCGTGAGCATGAACCAGGCGATGGCTCCCAGCAGCACGGCCGGGACAGCGATCAAGATCAGTAGTCGATAGCGGCGCATAAAGCCTTGCGCGCCATTTGCCTCAGCCATGTTCGTCATTGTCAGATCCCCTACTCGGCTGAGCCAATTTTCATATCGACCAGTCGGTCCCGCAGACGCGTCAGAAGTCCGTGCAGTTGCTCGACCTCCTCTTCGCTAAGGCCGCTGTAAAATTCGTCTCGAAGCTCGCTGGCCATGGCCGTCATGGTCGGCAGCAGATCAATCGAGGTCTGGGTGAGAAAGACACACCATTTGCGGCGATCATCGGGATCCGCACGCCGCTCGACATGGCCAGAGCGCTCGAGGCGATCAACCGCTTCACCCACGGCCACGCGGCTAATTTCGAGCTTTTGCGCCAAAGCCGCTTGGGTCTGGCCATCTTCACGCGACAGATAGACCAGCACCCGCCAAGTGGCCCCGGTCAGCCCCGTACTGCGCATCCTCTGATCAAAGGCCAGACGCAGCAGTCGCGTGACCTCGGCCAAGACGAATCCGGTGTCCGAGCGGGCGTCTAGGACCGCTGGCTGATGATCAAGGCGGGTGTCGGACAAGAACGGGTCATCCATAAAACTTAAGAATGAGCCTTATCATAAGGTGCCTTACAAATGAAAGGCGGAAGGTCAGACTATTTTGACAGGCATCACGCGCGGGATTGGATTAAGGCTTCTGGCTCAACCCCCGCGAACTGCTCACGACCGTCATGACCCAAACCCCTCGCCTGAATCGCACCTTTTGGAAATTCGTCCCGTGGGCCATCGGGGTGGCCATCATGCTCGCACCGCTGATCGCCATGCAGTTCACCAGTGAGGTGGCTTGGGATGGTGCCGATTTCGCGGTCTTGGGCGTGATGGTGTTTGGCAGTGCTGGCGCCTATAGCCTCGCCTTGAGGATCACGCCTGAGCGCAGCTATTTGGCGGGCACAGGCCTTGCCCTCTTGACCACAGTCGCCCTGATCTGGATCAACCTTGCGGTCGGTATCATTGGCTCAGAGGACAATCCGACCAATCGAATCTTCAGCCTCATCCTCGCGGTCGCGCTGATCGGTGCGCTAATCGCCCGGTTCAAGCCTGAAGGGATGGCCCGGGCTATGGCCGCGACCGCCGTTGCACAGTTGGCGGTTTCGGTGATCCTGTTCGTCACCGGAAAGGGGGCAACCTTTGTTCTGGCTGGGCTCTTTATGGGGCTCTGGCTGGGTGCCGCCTGGCTCTTTCGAAAGGCCGCCGCCGCGCAGAGCCCGTCGCAGCCCTAACGCCCGCGCCGCGGCTCCCACGATGTCGCGGCGACCCCAATGGCCGTTCCTACGCCCATGACCACCATCCCAAGCGAGACGACCGCAAACAGCGCCCAGGCTGGGGCCTGATTGGCCACGAGCATCCAGCCACCAAGCGCAACGACCACCATTCGAGCCGTTCCGGCCAACAGTGGACCACCTATGCGGCCTGCACCCTGCGAGGCAAAATAGAGCGCGAGGCTAAGGCCGAAAAAGGCAAAGGCTGGACCGGCGAAGTGGAGATAGAGCGCTGCGGCATGCTGAACCAGAGGATCCCGCGTGAAGAGGGTCACCCAAAGCTCGGGCGCGATGCTGAGGAGCAGACCAACAGAGCCCAATCCCGCTGCGCCCATGGCTCCCGCCGTCCACGCCACGCGCCGCGCTCTGGGCACATCACCAAACCCGATGGCGAGGCCCACCATCGGAATGGAGGCGACGCCGACGGAGAAGGCAACGGGCACGAGAAGAAACTCCAACCGCGACCCGATCCCATAGCCCGCCAGATTTTCAACGCCAAAGCGCGCGGCAATGGCCGTCACGATCAAGACGGTGCCGATGGTCTGGAGGGGAGACAGCAGCGCTGGAGCACCGACGCGCAAGATGTCTGCAAAGAGGTCACGTCTGATGCCACCCGAAAATTTGAGCTGCACCTTTGCACGGGACGATCTCAAGAGACTGAACAGCAAGATGGCACTGACGGACGATGTGGTGATCTGGGCGAGACCAACACCGACAATGCCAAGCTTTGGAGCCGGCCCCCAACCAAAGCAAAGCGTGCCACCCAACAGAATTTGAAGCAGCGCGCCGCCCATCATAACCACGGAGGGCCCGATCATATTGCCAGACCCGCGCAGGATTGAGGCCAGGATGTTCATCATCCACAGCACGGCGGCGGCGGAAAAGACTACACCGGCATAGAGGACCGCGAGCTTCAAGGTCTCGCCTCGCCCCCCTAAAAGATAAAAGATTGGCTTGCCAAAACCGACCAGCATCGTCGTGAAAAACAGCCCCATGATCAGGCCGATTAGGACCGAATGCAGGGCCAAACGTTCGGCCCGCTCCACATCGCCTGCCCCCAAGGCCCGGCTGATCGCCGAAGACACGCCCCCGCCCATAGCGCCCGCGCTCATCATCCCCATCAGCATGATCAGGGGCAGGACCAAGGCTGATGCGGCAAGGGCACCAATACCCAAACGCCCCAGATAGACGGTCTCGGTGATGGAAACGGCCGTTGTCGCCATCATCCCCAGAAGGTTTGGCGCTGCCAGCTTGGCCAAGGTCGACATGACCGGCGCGACCAGCAAAGGATGCACGGCGGGGGCGTCGCTCGCTTGCGGCGACAGGGGTTGGGTTTGTGTCATTCCAAGGCCAATCGCGCTCTGGTGATTATTGCTTGGCCTCTCGATCACACGGCCCGCATGAGCCGCATGATCGCAAGACTATCGGTTCGGCCCGTTTAGAACCGCTGCGCCCCATCGAGGCGGATGGTCGTGCCATTAAGGAAGTCGTTGGCGACGATGTGGGCGGCAAGGATGCCGTACTCGTCCGGATCGCCCATGCGGTGAGGGTTCGGCACCATCGGTCCCCATTTGGCTTGAGCCTGCTCGTCGGTCATGACGCTCGAATAGGCCAAGGTCAGGAAGGTGCCCGGGGCGATCGAGACCGCGCGGATACCAATGGGGGCCAGATCGCGGGCAATGGTCAAGGTCATGCCGATGATCCCACCCTTGGCCGCGGAATAGGCCGCTTGGCCCGCCTGACCCTCATAGCCTGCAATCGAGGCGGTATTGATGATCACGCCGCGTTGGTTGGAATCCTGAGGCTCATTCTTGGCCATGGCTTCTGCGGCGATGCTGGTCACGGCAAAGGCGCTGTTGAGATAGACATTCACCGTATGGGCAAACTGGGCCAGCGGCAGGCGGATACCTTGACGATTGACAACGCGGGCAGGTCCCGTCGAGCCTGGCGCACGCGGTCCGCCATGAACCACCACCGCCGCGCGCAAGGGACCGAGGTTCACAGCCGCTTCAACCGCCCGCTCAATCGAGGCCTCATCCATAATGTCGGTGCGCATATAGATCGAGCCGTTACCCAACTCCTTGGCCAAGGCCTCGCCGCGCTCGTCGGCGACATCGGCAATGACCACCTTGGCCCCCGCCTGAGCCAGACGCCGCGCCGTGGCGCTGCCAAAGCCGCCTGCGCCACCCGTGACCAAGGCCGAAGCCTGAGTAAGATCGACCATCATTCTCTCCCATTGAATCCGGCAGCGTCTGATTGCACCGCTCGTTCAAAACTCATGTTGCGCGACGGATGCTGCGCGAGCAAGCCCCGTTCAGGGCTGATAGTCTTGCCAGAGCCACGTCAAGGCATCGGGCAAGGTATGGTCCAAGACCCGAGGGTCGGCGTGACGCCCCGCGCGCGACAGGGTGAAGCGGTAGTTGTAGCCCTTAGCCGCTAAGGCTGCGGCCATCCGCTGATTAGCCAGCGGCCAGTTGTGCCATGTCTCTTCGGGATCATCAGGATGAAGGTCTTGCTCCCCGACCTCTAGCCAGATCCGCAAGGGCTTGGGCTCGGATTGGGGAATGAGGGTGG
>CANFKD010000147.1 GCA_947447115.1 Caulobacteraceae bacterium | reverse complement strand
GGCCATGATCAGGAACAGCACCGAGTGCACCGGGTTGCGCGCCGTGATGACGAGAAAGCCCGATATGACGGTCACTGCCGCCAGCAGATAGAAGGCGATCGCCTGCAAGTCCATGCTGGGTCTAAAGCCCCCCTGTTACCCGCCTGTGCGCCATGCACCTGAGCGGGATGAGTCCGTCACAATAGTGATCCGGCAAAGCCGCATCACCGGTCCAAAACCAGCGTCCCTTAACGATAAGGGGCGTCTAGCTCCATATTCTTAGCAATCTGCCGCTCCCAACGGTCGCCGTTGTCGAGCAGCCTTTCTTTGTCATAGTAGAGTTCTTCGCGGGTCTCGGTGGCGAACTCGGTGTTCGGTCCCTCGACGATGGCATCCACGGGGCAGGCCTCTTGGCACAGGCCGCAATAGATGCACTTGACCATGTCAATGTCGTAGCGGGTCGTGCGGCGCGAGCCGTCGGCGCGCGGTTCGGCCTCGATGGTGATGGCCTGAGCCGGACAGACCGCTTCGCATAGCTTGCAGGCAATGCAGCGCTCTTCGCCATTGGGATAGCGGCGCAGGGCGTGCTCACCCCGAAAACGAGGCGACTGAGGTCCACGCTCGAACGGATAGAGCACGGTGGCCTTTGGCCGGACCATATATTTCATGGCCAACCCGAAGGCGCCGATGAAATCCATAAGGGCGGCACCCTTGACGGCTTGGTTGATGCGAGCGGTGAATGACATCGATCCGTCTCCCTAGGCCTGAGGACCAAAAACGCGCCAAGCGGCAACCAAGATCACGGCCACCAGTGAGGTCGGCAAAAACACCTTCCAACCGAGCCGCATCAGTTGGTCATAGCGGTAGCGTGGGACGATGGCCCTCACCATAGCGTTCATGAAGAACACGAAGATCGTCTTCAAGAACAACCACATGAACGAAAAGAGGCTCACAGCCGTTGGGGCCCAGCTTTCCGTAAAGGGCGTGGGGAACGGCGCTTGCCAGCCGCCCAAGAACAGGACGGCAAATAGCATCGACATCAGCAGGATGTTCGACATCTCGGCCAGATAGAACAGCAGATAGGGCGTTGAGCCATATTCAACCGCATAGCCCGCGACCAGTTCAGACTCTGCTTCTGGCAGGTCGAAGGGCGGACGATTGGTTTCGGCCAATCCGGAAATGAAGAAGATCACGCCCATCGGGAACATGACCAACAGGATCGGCAGATTGGCCAGACCGCCACCACCGAACATGTTCCAGTTCCAAAAGCCGCCCGCCTGTTTTTCGACGATCTGTTGCAGGTTCATGGTCCCGGACAAGAGGATCACCGTAATGACCACAAAGCCGATGGAGACCTCGTAGCTGACCATCTGCGCCGCTGACCGGAGCGAACCCAAGAAGGCATATTTGGAGTTGGAGGCCCAGCCGCCAATGATGATCCCATAGACCCCAAGGGACGAGAGCGCGAACAGGTAGAGGATGCCGACATTGATGTTGGAGACGATCCAGCCCGGGCCAAAGGGCATGACAGCCCAGCAGCCCAAGGCCAAGATCACACTGATCAAAGGCGCCAATAGAAACAGTGGCTTATCCGCACCTGCTGGGATGACCAGTTCCTTGACGACAAACTTTCCAAGGTCTGCGAAGGATTGTAGCAGGCCAAAGGGACCGACGACATTTGGCCCTTTGCGCATCTGAACGCCGGCAAAGATCTTGCGGTCTCCATAGATCTGGAAAGCCACAGACAGGAGCAAGACCACGGTCACCAGCAATATCTGCGCGACAGTGATGATGGTCCAGCCAATCGGCGTCGTCCAAAAATCCAAAGCGGTAGAGGTCATCAGGTCTACTCCGCCGCTACGGGCTTGACGCGCGCGGCCTTGGCGGTGGCAGAGCACTCGGCCATGGTCACACTCGCCCGCGCAATGGGGTTGGTGAGGTAAAAGTCATGAGCAGGTCCGGCGAAGGCCGCATCGCTCAGGTCGCCCGCCGTACCAACCATTGCCAGATCAAGGGCCGCGCCTGTTGCGACATAGTCGATCTGACCAAAGGTCGGATGGTCCGCGAACAGCTTGGCGCGCAATTGGTTGAGGCTGTCATAGGGCAAGGTCTTGCCCAGACGCTCGGACAGGGCACGCAGGATGGCCCAATCTTCCTTGGCATCGCCCTTGGGGAACACGGCGCGCGAAGCCATCTGGACCCGACCTTCGGTGTTCACATAGAGACCGGCCTTCTCGCTATAGGCCGCCGCCGGCAAGATCACATCGGCGCGGTGCGCGCCAGCATCCCCGTGAGTGCCCATATAGATGACAAAGGCGTCGGAAGCGGACAGGTCGATCTCGTCTGCGCCCATCAGGACCAGAACGTCGAGCGCACCCTTTTGCACCATCTGAGCGGCGGTCAGACCGCCCTCGCCCGGCACAAAGCCCATATCCAGACCGCCTACGCGGCTGGCTGCGGTGTGCAAGATGTTAAAGCCGTTCCAACCGTCCTTAACCGCGCCCATCGCCTTGGCCGCCTTGGCGACCAGCGCCAGCACGGCCGCGCCATCGGCCCGGGCCACGGTCTCAGCGCCGACGATCACCATCGGCTTGGCCGCGCCCTTGGGAGGCTTGGCGGCAAAGCGGGTCAAGGTCTCAGGACCTGCGCCTAGATAGTCGTAACCATAGGTCAGGTCGGCCTGTTCACCGATCACGCTGACCTTACAGGTGCCCTGTATCACGGCCCGGCGAATGCGGGCATTGAGCACGGGCGCCGCGTGACGCGGATTGACGCCGATCAGAACAATATGGTCAGCCTCATCAATCCCGGCGATCGACGAGTTGAACAGATAGGAGGTCCGGCCCGCCTTGGGGTCCAACGCCGCACCATCTTGACGGCAATCGAGGCTGGTCACGCCAAGCGACCCAAACAGGTCCAGCGCCGCCTTCATCGATTCCGCGTCTTGCAGATCACCGGCAATGACGCCGACCCGATCGGCCTTGGCCAACTTCAGCTTTTCAACAACCGCATCAAAGGCTTGCGCCCAGGTCGCGGGCTGCAGCTTACCGCCGGTGCGGACATAGGGCCGGTCTAGACGCTGACGCATCAGGCCATCGCAGGCATAGCGGGTCTTGTCAGAGATCCACTCTTCATTGACCTCTTCATTGATGCGCGGCAGGACGCGCATGACTTCGGCGCCGCGCGCATCAATGCGAATGGCGCTGCCCAGAGCGTCCATCACGTCGATGGTTTCGGTCTTTTTCAGCTCCCAAGGCCGCGCATTAAAGGCATAGGGCTTGGAGGTCAGAGCGCCGACGGGGCACAGATCAATCACATTGCCCGACAGTTCGCTGTTCACAGCGCCCTCGAGATAGGTCGTGATTTCAGCATCTTCGCCCCGGCCCGTCATGCCGATTTCCGGCACGCCAGCAACTTCGTTAACAAAGCGCACGCAGCGAGTGCACTGGATGCAGCGGGTCATGACCGTCTTGATCAGGGGACCCATGAACTTTTCTTCGACGGCGCGCTTATTCTCGTCAAAGCGGGTCTCGTCGCGGCCATAGCCCATGGCTTGGTCTTGCAGATCGCACTCACCGCCCTGATCGCAGATCGGGCAATCGAGCGGGTGGTTGATGAGCAAGAACTCCATCACCCCTTCGCGGGCCTTCTTGACCATCGGGCTATTGGTGAAGATTTCTTGGTTTTCTGCCGCCGGAAGGGCGCAAGAGGCCTGCGGCTTTGGCGGTCCGGGCTTCACCTCGACCAAGCACATACGGCAGTTGCCCGCGATGGACAGCCGCTCGTGATAGCAAAAACGCGGAATCTCTTCGCCCGCCAACTCGGCGACCTGAAGAACCGTCATGCCGGGCTCGAACTCGACCTCGACGCCATTGACCTTGGCTTTAGGCATGATGTGCAAATCCTACGCTCAACATTGCAACCGTCGCGACCATGTCCGTTACTCCGCCGCTGTCAGGGTGACGCCCTGCACGTGAGGGCGACCGATGCGATAGCGGGTGATGCGGTCTTCGACTTCGGGACGGAAGTGACGGAAAAGGCCTTGGATCGGCCAAGCCGCCGCGTCGCCAAGGGCGCAGATGGTGTGACCTTCAACCTGGCTGGCCACGTCGAGCAGGAGATCAATCTCCTTCATCTCCGCCTCGCCGGTCGCCATGCGCTCCATCACGCGCCACATCCAGCCGGTGCCTTCACGGCATGGCGTACACTGGCCACAGCTCTCATGCTTGTAGAAATAGGCAAGCCGCGCGATGGCCTTTACGAGGTCGGTGGACTTGTCCATGACGATGACAGCAGCGGTGCCAAGGCCCGAGCGCAGCTCTCGCAGGCTATCAAAGTCCATCAACGCTGTTTCGCACTGTTCTGCCGGGATCATGGCCACGGACGATCCGCCCGGAATGATGGCCTTCAGATTGCCCCAGCCGCCGCGAATGCCGCCGCAATGGTCTTCCAGCAACTGACGCAGCGGGATCGACATGGATTCTTCGATATTGCAGGGCCGCTCAACATGGCCCGAGACGCACATCAGCTTGGTGCCGGTATTGTTCGGACGGCCAAAGCCCGCGAACCAGTCCGCGCCACGGCGCAGGATGGTCCCGACGACGGCGATGGATTCGACATTGTTCACGGTCGTGGGGCAACCATAGAGGCCTGCGCCAGCCGGGAACGGTGGCTTCAGACGGGGCTGACCCTTCTTGCCTTCAAGGCTCTCGAGCAAGGCGGTCTCTTCACCGCAGATATAGGCACCGCCCCCGTGATGGATATAGAGGTCAAAGTCCCAGCCGTGGACATTGTTCTTGCCGATCAG
>CANFKD010000146.1 GCA_947447115.1 Caulobacteraceae bacterium | reverse complement strand
GAGCAGGCGGTTGATCTCGGCCACGTCAACGCCAGAACCGGCGGCGATGCGGCGCTTGCGCGAGGCGGCCAGAATGTCGGGCTTCTTGCGTTCCAGCGGGGTCATGGACGAGATGATCGCCAACTGACGGGCGATGGACTTGTCGTTCATATTGGCTTCGGCGATCTGTTGCTTGGCCTTCTGGACGCCCGGCAACATGCCCATAATACCCTGCATACCGCCCATACGCTGCATCTGACGCAGTTGGTCGGACAGGTCTTCGAGGTCGAACTGACCCTTGGCCAGACGGCGCGCCATCTTTTCGGCCTTGGCCTGATCCAGATCAGCCGCCGCCCGCTCGACCAGAGCGACAATATCGCCTTGGCCCAGAATCCGGCCCGCGACGCGGCGCGCATCAAAGACATCGAGGGCTTCGATCTTTTCGCCCGCGCCCATGAACTTGATCGGCAGGCCCGTAACCGCCCGCATCGACAGGGCCGCACCGCCGCGCCCATCGCCATCGGCGCGGGTCAGGATCAGGCCCGTCAGGGGCAGACGCTCATGGAAGGCCTTTGCGGTACGCACCGCATCTTGACCGGTCAAGCTGTCGGCGACCAGCAGGGTCTCGACCGGATTGGCAATGCGCGCAATCTCAGAGGCTTCGGCCATCATGGCCTCGTCCAAGGTCGTGCGACCGGCCGTATCGAGGATCAGAACATCATAGCCGCCCAGCTTAGCAGCGCTGAGGGCGCGGCGGGCAATGTCGGGCGCGCTTTGCCCGGCCATGATCGGCAAGGTGTCGACACCGGCCTGTTGACCGAGAAGCGCCAACTGCTCCATCGCCGCCGGACGGCGCGTATCGAGCGAGGCCATCATGACCTTCTTGCGCTCGGTCTTGAGAATGCGCAGGGCCAGCTTGGCCGAGGTGGTGGTCTTACCCGACCCCTGAAGGCCGGCCATCAGGATCACTGCCGGGGGATTGGCGGCCAAATCAAGCGGCGTCGGCTCTTCGCCGCCGAGGGTCTCGACCAGACCATCATAGACGATCTTGACCACCTGATCGGCAGGGCGGACCGAGCGGATCACATCTTCGCCGGTGGCGCGGACCTTGGCCTTGGCAATGAAGTCCTTGACGACAGGCAAGGCGACATCGGCTTCGAGCAGGGCGACGCGAACCTCGCGCAGCGCCTCCTCGACATCCTTTTCAGACAGCACGCCCCGGCCCGAAAGCCGGTCAAATACCCCTGAAAGTCGCTCTGTTAGTCCGTCGAACATGGTCCTACCGCATTGACCGGCTGGCCCAGACCCACACTCCAAACGAGGATCGCCCCCGCGAGCGATCACGCCGACGGAGGGGTCTCGCCGCCCTCGTCCTTAGAACCTAAGGGGTCGTGGCGGTGGAGGGCGCATCAGGGATGACACCGAGAAGGGGCAGTCCTTACGCTAAGGGGATGGCGGGGTCAAGGAAGGGGGTGGGGACCCCTTCCTGATGGTTCTTCAAAGCGGCAGAGCAAGGGCCTATTTGCGGCTCTCGCCACTTGGATCCAATGACTGTCGCCCTGCCTTCAGGCCATCGGCAAAGGCTTTGGTTGTCTCACCCCGGAAAAATAGACTCCAAATAGCGTCCGCAAAAATGCCCTTAACAAACCTCCACCACCCTGGTTTGTTCAAGACCTCTGCCTTTACGGTCTTGAACAAACCATCAAGTCGCGGCGCTAACTTAGATTTATAACGGTCTATGTCAGTGTCTTTTAGCGCTTGCCATGTCCAATTCGGCAAGGGTTGACACCCAGCGGCGGTGCCCCGAAGCGGAATAATGGGACGATATTTAATACCGTTTTCCGTTACGGCGTCGCCCTCGTCCCACGCAGCATTATTTGCGACCAACCAATGATTTTCTGGCAACATGAGATGCTTTTTTAGGAACCACTGAGCATTATATCGACCCAACAAAAAATCGTGGTCTCTGTATTCGCGGGCAGCAAAACCCAATACGGCATGAAAAGGTGCCGTCATTAGCGCTATAGACGCGCCCCAAGTCCGTCCCGGATTGTCTGGATTTGGCCGAGAGGGACAGATCATAAACCGGCTATAGATGCTTTCATCCTTAATCATGGCCAGATCTAAAGCACCTAACCGCGCTTGATCAATCGGTGCAAAAATCATTGCCACTAAGGACCCGATTAAGCCCGTGCCTTGAGGTTTGGCACTCTTACCTAGATCTTCCAACAACGGATCGATCACGACAACGGCCCGACACGCATTTATGCCATCTCGCGGATTTCTTCCGTGAACACCCGCAAGTCGATCATGGGCAATATCAAAGGGGACATTGTTGAAGACGCCCCCGTCTGTAGCGGTAAAGTAGCAAGCCGTTGGAGAAGGTTGAGGCCAAACAGGCCGATCAGTCCGCGCCTCTTGGGTGTCAATATCGTAATAGGATGCCCGCCAGTCATAGACTAATGGGTCCTGTGATACCTGCTGGGTTGGGAAAACGAGCGGTATTGACGAGCTGGCCACCGCAACGACACCGTAACGAAGCCACTCCCCGTCCGTAAATGTACCCGTTGTGGGCAAAACATAACAGTCGGGGGCGGCACCAGTTCCCGTAGGCGTTCCCCCACAATGACCCGTGTCCAAAGCAAAGGCGAGATGATCTCGGTGGCTGTGAAAGACCTCTAGGTTTGCCGCTGGATCTCCCTCAACTGTGAAATCAAGACCATAGGGAACGCCTTGAAGGTTACCGACTGTTGCCCGAACCTCTAGAGGGTCGGCAAGCCATTGCCGGTTCGTGGCATTATCAAGTTGGCCGAGCCCACCAAAAATCTGGTCACGAATTTCGATTGGGGCGGGATAGAAGAGAGAAGTAGTTGGACCGAAAGGGGTCGGTTTTAGAAGTTTATCCAAGTCAATCTGATTGACCCAGCTCTCATATAAGGGACTGACTTGACCTTCGCCCCTGTAGGTTGCGCTGCTTTTCACGGCCATCATGGCCGCGAGGGATACACTTAACCCTCCTGCCGAGGTGCCAACCAGGTGTTTTAATTGTACCCTATGGTTTGGAGCCCCACCCTGCGCCGCCGACATCTGCCAGCATTCAAAAGCCTCCAACAGAAAATCCATAACGCCGCCAATATAGGCCCCCATCGAAGTGCCCCCTGAAGCTGCAATAGCAATTTCAAAGACATTCTCCTGGGGTGGGCGTTGAGATGGAAAATGAGTTTTTAGGTCTTCTACACCAGTCGGATTTTGTAGATCGAGAGGTCTAACCATTTTACGTCTCCAATCCGGCGCAGTTGATCACGCAGATTGGGCCCATCGCCCCTGAAGGTTGTCAATCCGAAAAATCATCCAGTGGGCGTTAAATTTCCAAAACACGTAAAAGTGATATTATGGCTCACCAGAGCCTTACCTTTGCCCCACCAACCCCTCCGCCACGGGGCGTGCCTGTCCGGGCTTGATGAAGGTTAGGGTGATGCGGCCGAGGTGGAGGCCGAACTTGCTCATGTCGGCGCGGTTGATCACGGCACCGTCGGCGAACTGGTGGCTCCAGTCATCGACATCGACGGCGATCTTGGTCTTACCGATGGGCAAGATCAGCTTGTACTGGATGCGTAGGGCATTGCCTTGGGTGGTGACGCGGGCGACGCCGTCGACGTCTCCGGCCCGGCCCTCATAGCGGCCCTCGCCGATCTTCTTGAAGGTCCAGACGCGGGTCTGGCGCTCGCCGTCACTCCACAGGAAGGTCTCGTTGAGGGTCAAGGTGTCGCCCGATTGGACGCCGTCGGCCACCACGGTAAAGGCCCGCTGCAGCTTGGTATCGGGTCCCTCAAACAGGCCATAGGCATAGGTGCGGCCTTGGAAATAGTCTTCCAAGACAAATTTCGGGGTCGGTTGGCTATTGGTCTCGACGCTCAGGGTCGAACAGCCGGTTAAGGCAAGGGCAGCGGCAAGGCCCGCCAGAGAGGCGGCCGCGAATTTTGGCATCAGTTTGCGCATCAACTTGGCTCCAAGAGGGCTTTGATCAATCTACGCTCGTCATCGCCTTTTGGTTCACATGCCACGAAGGACCCAGCTCTAGACCAGTCCCAAGTCGGCCAGATGCGGCATCAGGGCCTTTGGGTCTTGGAAAAGATGGGTGGCAAAGCCCAGCGCCTTGGCGGCCTCGATATTGGCGGCGCTGTCGTCAATGAAGAGCAGTTGCTCGGGCGCAAGACCGCAGCGGCGGCAGGTCAGGTGATAAATATCAGCATGGGGCTTCACCATGCGCTCATCGCCCGAAATGATGATGTCGCGAAAGTGCGCAAAGGCGGGGTCCATGGCAAAGACGCCTGCGGCCTTTTCAGAGGGCATGTTGGTCAGGGCAAACAGGGGCACGCCGCGATCATTCAGCGCCTCGATGGCCGCGATGGCTTCTGGAATACAGCCGTCAAACATCTCGTCCCAGCGCGAAGACCAGGCGAGGATGGCATCCTTGTAGTGGGGATATTGGGCAATGAGGGGCAGAGCATTTTCGGCCATAGTCATGCCGAGATCATGCTGAACATGCCAGCCCATAGAACAAATCCCGGTCAAGAAGCGCTCGCGCTCCACCGGGTCGGCAAAAATCTTTTTGTAAAGGCGCGCTGGCTCCCAGCGCACAATGACGTTGCCGACGTCAAACAGGACGCCGACCACCGACATAGACGTCTTAGCCCTGCTTGGCTTTGAAGCGAGGATCGGTCTTGTTGATCACATAGACCCGGCCCTTGCGGCGCACGAGCTTGCAGTCGCGGTGACGCGTCTTCAACGACTTGAGCGAGCTTCTGACCTTCATAACGTCTTCTCGTTTGG
>CANFKD010000145.1 GCA_947447115.1 Caulobacteraceae bacterium | reverse complement strand
GCCGCACCGGTTCGATCAAGGTGCGTGACGAGATCATTGGCAACAATGTCCGCGTCAAGGTCGTCAAGAACAAGGTGGCACCGCCGTTCCGTGAGGTCGAGTTTGACATCATGTACGGTCAGGGCATCTCCAAGATCGGCGAGATCATTGATCTGGGCGTCAAGGCCGGTGTGGTCGAGAAGTCCGGCTCTTGGTTCTCCTATAACAGCACCCGCATTGGTCAGGGTCGCGACAATGCGCGCGAGTTCCTCAAGGCCAATGTCGAGATGGCCAACGAGATTGAAGCGGCGGTTCGCAAGAACTCCGTCAAGATCGTCGAAGAGCTTCTGGTAGGCCCGTCGGCTGAAGACGACGACGCCTAAAATCTAAGGCGACGGGTCCCTTCATTGGGTCAAGGACGATGGTCGATCGCACAGGGCGCTTGCCGCCTGGCGCGGCCTGTGCGGCCCCGCACGACCGTCTTCTGCGGAAAGGGCGTCTAATCCTTCGGGGTTGGGCGCCCTTTTTGCCATCTTTCGGAACTGTTTCAGGGTTCAGACCCCTTCCACCGCAATCACTGCTTGGCGAGGGGAGGGGTGACTTTCTATATGGTGTGCAACGGCCATGGTGTATGGCCTTGTGAGCCAGTCCTTGCCCTTTGGCGTTAACGTCAAATGTGCCCCCAAGACCGTCGGAGCGACGATGCCGAGCCTGAACGAAATCCGCAGCACCTTTCTGGACTATTTCGCGAAGGCCGATCACCGGGTAACGCCCTCCGCCCCCTTGGTGCCGCAGAGCGATCCCACCTTGCTGTTCGTCAATGCGGGGATGGTGCCGTTCAAGAACATGTTCACCGGTGTTGAGACCCCGCCCTATCCGCGCGCGACCTCCTCGCAAAAGTGCGTTCGGGCCGGGGGTAAGCATAATGACCTCGACAATGTCGGCTATACGGCGCGTCACCACACCTTCTTCGAAATGCTCGGCAACTTCTCGTTCGGCGACTATTTCAAAGAAGACGCCATCGAACTGGCTTGGAACCTGATCACCAAGGAATATGGCCTCAACAAAGAGCGCCTGTCGGTCACGGTCTATCATACGGATGACGAGGCGGCGGACCTGTGGAAGAAGATTGCCGGTCTGTCCGACAGCAAGATCATCCGTATCCCGACCTCGGATAATTTCTGGTCGATGGGCGATACGGGCCCCTGCGGTCCCTGCTCAGAAATCTTCTTTGACCATGGCGACAAGATTGCCGGTGGCCCTCCCGGGTCGCCCGAGCAGGATGGGGACCGGTTCATCGAGATCTGGAACCTGGTGTTCATGCAGTTCGAGCAGGCCGCCGATGGCTCGCGCACGTCCCTGCCCAAGCCCTCCATCGATACGGGGATGGGCCTAGAGCGCCTGACCGCCGTGATGCAAGGCGTGCATGACAATTACGACACCGATCTGTTCAAGACCCTGATCAGCGCCAGCGAGGCCGAGACCGGTGTCAAGGCTATTGGCGACCGCCAGCCTTCGCACCGCGTCATTGCCGACCATCTGCGCTCGAGCTGTTTCCTGATTGCCGACGGTGTCACCCCGTCCAATGAAGGTCGAGGCTATGTGCTGCGCCGGATCATGCGCCGGGCCATGCGCCACGCCCACCTCTTGGGTGCCGCTGAGCCGCTGATGCACCGCTTGGCACCGACCCTGATCGCTCAGATGGGCGGGGCCTATCCTGAGCTTCAGCGGGCCTCGGCCCTGATCTTGGAGACCCTTCGCCAAGAAGAAGAGCGGTTCCGCCGCACCCTCGGACGCGGCATGGTCTTGCTTGAAGAGGCGACCGCCAACCTGACCGCAGGCGGCGTCTTGGCCGGTGAAACCGCATTCAAGCTCTATGACACCTTTGGCTTTCCCCTCGACCTGACCCAGGACGCCGTGCGTGCCATGGGTCTTAGCGTCGACACCGATGGCTTTGATGCGGCCATGGACCGTCAGCGCCAGATGGCCCGCGAAAGCTGGTCCGGTTCAGGCCAGCAGGCCGAGGGTGAGATCTGGCTGTCAGTTCGTGATCGTCTGGGGGCCAGCGCCTTTATCGGCCACGACCATGTCGACGCTATCGGTGAGGTCCTGACCCTCGTGGCTGGCGGCCAAGAGGTCGCGTCGGCTGAAACCGGCGAAACCGTCGACCTTCTCACGGACAAGACCCCCTTCTATGCCGAAGGCGGCGGTCAGGTCGGCGATACCGGCATCATGACCTGGGATGGCGGCGAGGCTGTCGTGCTCGATACGCAAAAACAGGCCGGTGATCTGCATGACCACAAGGTCCGCATCACATCGGGCCGCCTGACGGCGGGGACCAAGGTCAACCTGTCGGTCGATGCCGAGCGCCGGGTGCGTATCCGTGCCAATCACTCCGCTGCCCACCTCGTCCATGCCGCCCTTCGCAATGTTCTTGGGGCCCACGTGGCGCAAAAGGGTCAGTTGGTTGATGCCGAGCGCATGCGCTTTGACTTCAGCCATGGCGGCCCTCTGAGCGCCGACGAGCTTGAGCGCATCGAAACCGAGGTCAATGCGGTTATCCGCCAAAACCACGCCGCCGATACCCAAGAGATGGCTCCAGAAGAGGCGATCGATGCTGGGGCTGTGGCCCTGTTTGGCGAGAAATATGGCGACCGGGTTCGCGTCCTGACCCTGGGCGATGCCCTGTCACCGGACCATGCTCACGGTGCGGCTAAGGCCTATTCCGTCGAACTCTGCGGTGGCACCCACGTCGCTCGCACCGGCGATATTGCCCTCTTTAAGATCGTGTCTGAAGGCGGCGTCGCGGCCGGTATTCGCCGCATCGAGGCCCTGACCGGCGAGGCGGCGCGCCGCTTCCTGCTCGATCAGGCCGGCGTGGCCAAGGGCTTGGCCGACCAGTTCAAGGTGCCCGTGGCCGATGTGGTCACCCGCGTCGAGGCCCTGATCGCGGATCGTCGCAAGCTGGAAAAGGACTTGGCCGATGCCAAGCGCCAACTGGCCATGGGCGGCGGTGGCGGCGAGGCGGCTGCAGTCGAAGAGATCGGCGGCGTCAAGCTGATGGCCCGCATTCTCGAGGGCATTGGCGGCAAGGACCTACGCCCTATTGCTGAGGACTATAAAAAGCAGGTCGGAAGCGGTGTTGTCGCCCTGATTGGCGTGCTCGATGGCAAGGCGGCGGTCACGGTTGCCGTGACCAACGACCTGACCGGCCGGTTCAATGCGGCAGAGCTGGTCAAGGCCGCTGTGCTGGCCATGGGCGGCCAGGGCGCAGGCGGTAAGCCCGACTTCGCTCAAGGCGGTGCGCCAGACGGCGGACAAGCTCTGGCTGGGCTAGGGGCCATCAAGGCCCTGATCCACTAGGATGGGTGTCTTAAGGGGGCTAAGCCCCCTGAGGCCGACCCCTGAGACCGTCCTTTGATCAGCGGCGATATTGAATGAATGACATGCGCGTAGCGAGCTTGTCGTAGAGCAGCTGCGCGGTCGTATTGTTCTTGTCGGTCAGCCAATAGACCCGGGTCGATCCAATTTCATCGGCGCGGGCATAGACCGCTTCGATCAGGGCTCGTCCAACGCCGCCGCCCCGCACATCGGGACTGACAAACAGGTCTTCAAGATAGCAGTAGCTGGTCTTGGTCCAGGTCGCCCGATGGGGCACACAATGGACCAATCCAACCAGTTTTCCATCCTGCTCGGCCACATAGGCGAACATGCCATGGGCGTTGGTGGACAGGTCCTTAAAGGTCAGGGCGTTGGTCTCCTCATCGAGGCTCTCTCGATAGAATTCCAGATAGCCCTGCCATAGGGGCAGCCAGGCGGCGTGATCCGCAGGCTTAAGCTCACGAATAACGCCGCCAAATGCCATGACTTAGGCCATTTCTGCGGTGAGGTTTTCCGCGACCTTGTCGAGGAAGCCTTCCGTCGTCAGCCAGCCCTGTTGATCGCCGACCAGCAAGGCCAGGTCCTTGGTCATGAAGCCGCTTTCGACCGTATCGACGCAGACTTTTTCCAGGGTCGAGGCAAAGCGGTCCAGTTCGGCATTGCTGTCGAGCTTGGCGCGATGCTTCAGGCCTTGGGTCCAGGCGAAGATCGAGGCGATGGAGTTGGTCGAGGTCGACTCACCCTTTTGGTGTTGGCGATAGTGACGGGTCACGGTGCCGTGGGCGGCTTCGGCCTCAACAACCTTGCCATCTGGGGTCATCAGCACCGAGGTCATCAGACCCAGCGAACCAAAGCCTTGAGCCACGGTGTCGGACTGAACGTCGCCGTCATAGTTCTTACAGGCCCAAACGAACCCGCCGGACCACTTCATGGCGGCTGCGACCATGTCGTCGATCAAACGGTGCTCATAGGTGATGCCAGCGGCCTTGAAGGCGGTCGCGAATTCGGCGTCAAACACCTCTTGGAACAGGTCCTTGAAGCGGCCGTCATAGGCCTTGAGGATCGTGTTCTTGGTCGACAGATAGACCGGATAGTTGCGCTGCAGGCCATAGGCGAGCGAGGCGCGGGCAAATTCACGGATCGACTCGTCGAGATTGTACATGCCCATGGCGACGCCGCCGCCGGGATAGGTGAAGATCTCATGCTCGATGACCTTACCGTCGTCGCCGACAAAGGTCATGGTCAGCTTGCCGGGGCCAGGGACGACAAAGTCAGTGGCCTTGTACTGGTCCCCAAAGGCGTGACGGCCGATGATGATGGGCTGGGTCCAGCCGGGGACCAGACGCGGGACGTTCTGACAGATGATCGGCTCGCGGAACACAACGCCGCCGAGGATGTTGCGGATGGTGCCGTTTGGCGACTTCCACATCTTCTTCAGACCAAACTCTGCCACGCGGGCTTCGTCAGGGGTGATGGTG
>CANFKD010000144.1 GCA_947447115.1 Caulobacteraceae bacterium | reverse complement strand
GTCGGAGCGAGAGGATTCGAACCTCCGACCCTCTGGTCCCAAACCAGATGCGCTACCAGGCTGCGCTACGCTCCGTTCCGTCAGTGGGGGGCTTGTGACACGTCAGAGACAGAACCGCAATGGACCTCTTGCGCCTAAACGCTAATTGCTTTGCGCATCAGCTTAAAGATCGCGGTTCCGCGCACCACTTCGCGCTCACCAACCCGGATGACGCCCTCGACAAAGGCCAGATCCTTGGTCTTGCGGGTGACGCGCCCTGTGCCGATGACCCACTCCCCGGCCCTCGCCATGCTCAGGAAATCGACGGACAGGTGAACTGTGACCGAGGCCGTGCCCGCGGCGCGGTGAACGGCTGTGGCCAAGACCCCATCAAGGAAGGTCGACAACATGCCGCCATGGACGATGCCCATGCCGTTGCAGTGACGGTTCAAGGCATAGAAGGCCTGCTCGAAGCCCTGCTCATCGACACGGTGGAAATAGGGACCGTTATGGAGCGTATAGGGACCGCGATTGCGGGACTCGACAAAACCCTCAGGCGGCGCAGGAATAGGCTTGGTCTCAGTCACGCTTAAAGATCCTATGTTTGACCCGGTCGCCGGGATAGATGCCCAGTTGCGCCGCGCGCCCTCCCGCCAGCTCCAAGACGCCGCGAATGACGCCGCCAGAGGGAATCGGCACCTCAGAGTGAGGCACGGCGTTGCGCGCAATGGTCAGGATGCGGCCATCCTCAGTAATGAAGATAATATCCAATGGAATCAGAGTGTTTCTCATCCAAAAGGCCGCTTCACGCGGGGTCTTGAAGTCGAACAACATGCCCTTGTCGGGCGCCAGAGACTTGCGAAACATCAGGCCGTGATTGCGGGTCTCTTCGGTATCGGCGATCTCGACCATGAACTTGGTCGTGCCCTTAGCGGTCGTGACCTCAAGCGGTTCTTGGCGCAAGGTCGCGGCATGGCTCGGGCTGGGCTGAACGGCACCCATAAGGAGCAGCAAGGACGCCACAAGGCCTAACAGACCTCGGCGCGCCATCCGGTTTGCAGTCATGATGCGAACTCCTTTGACCACGATGAGGTCTCAGCCTCAGCAATAGCCAAGCGCGGCCCTAGGTCCAACCAAATTGGCAAGATCAGAGCGCTTTATGCCCGCTCAATCGGCGAGATTTCCGCCACGACCAGTCCTTTAGGGCCATTGGCGAACCGCACCATCACCTCGGTGCCGGGCTGGAGGTCATCCAGTCCCCCTCGGCGCAGGGTCTCAACATGGACGAAAATATCTCCGGGCTCAGCATCGCGCACGACAAAGCCATAGCCCTTAGTGCGGTTAAACCACTTGACCACAGCCCGCTCTGCTGGACCGGTCGCCTCTAGCAATCGCAGCGCGCCATCAAGACTATCGCGGCGGGGCGCAGGCCCTTCTCGGCCCGATTTCGTCCGGTCCGCCATGCTGGCACCAGAGGTTTGAGCGTCCGATTCGTCGAGTTCCAGTACCTCGTCGACCTGCCAGCCCTTAGTGCGCTTGGCGACCTGACAAACGATGACCGATCCCTCTAGGGCGTCATCCTTGCCATAGTGGCGCAAGGCGGTGATGTGCAGCAGAACGTCATTGCGACCCGTCATCTGCGGATCGTCGGGGACAATGAAGCCGTAGCCCTTGGCGGGATCAAACCACTTCACGCGCCCGCTGATCTGAACAGCGGGTGACTGTAGCCCCTCCCCCTCATCGTCAAAACCAGACATAGAGTCCCTCTGGCCCTACCCTGCGCCATCCCCCCCGGAATAGTCACAGTCATGGCGGTCAGTGTGTTGGAAAGAACAGTGTGACCCAAGTCAAAAATCGTCAATCACTCTTTTGAGGTCCAATAAACACCAAGCCTCTCCCTGAGACCTATATTATCCCCAAATTTGCGGTCTGCGCGTACACCAAGGCGCTTCCTTTTCCAACTGGGCGGCCAACCGAAAGAGGGTCGCCTCGTCAGCATAGCGAGCCGTAAACATCATCCCGACCGGCAGACCGCTTCCCGACATTTCCAGCGGCAAGGACAGGGAGGGCTGGCCTGAGAAGTTGAACGGCGGGGTGAAGGGGAAGACCTGACCTTGCCTGCGGTTCAGTTCGCGTGGCTCAAGCGCTACCGGGTCAATGAAGCCTACCTCGGGCACGGGGGTGCCAAGGACCGGCGACAGATAGATGTCCCAGTCGTTGAAGAAGGCCAAGGTCTGGCGATTGAGCATGCGCAGTTCTTGCATGCCGCGCAGGGCCTGCTCGCCGGTGACCTTGCGTCCGCCCTTAAGCGCGGCCCATGTCAGGGGTTCAAGCTCGTGCGGTTCAGGCTCGCGGCCAATCTCATCGATCAGGCGGCCCATCATGGCGGCAAAGTTCGCGCCAGAAACCGGTCCTCGCGCCGTATAGAGGGCGCGGTAGTCGATCCCCATCCCCTGCTCGACCACCTCATGGCCAAGGCCTTGCAGAAGAGCCGCCGTGCGCTCGAGCGCGGCTTGGATTTCCGGATCAATCGGTCGGCCTGACGCCGTCTCTGACGACCAAGCGATCCGGAGCCGGCCCGGCGATTGTTCGATCTCTTCCATATAGGGCCGCGCCTTGGGCGGCGCGGGATAGGGATCGTCGATCTCCGGCCTTCCTGTGGCATCGAGCATGGCGGCGCTGTCACGCACGGTGCGGGTCACCACATGATCGACGACAAAGCCAATCGCATAGTCGGTACCGTCCGGCAGGTTCAAATTACGGTCGCGCGTCACCTTGAGGCCAACAAGACCGCAGCAGGCCGCAGGAATGCGGATAGAGCCAAGACCGTCACTGGCATGGGCCATGGGCACGATCCCCGCCGCCACGGCTGAGGCTGATCCGCCTGATGATCCACCTGAAATGTGCGCCGGGTTCCATGGATTACGGCAAGGTCCGAGCAGCGCCCCCTCCGTCGTGCCGGTAATACCATATTCGGGCGTATTGGTTTTCCCGAGCGGGATCACCCCCGCCTCGCGATAGCGCCGGGTCAGGCCGCCATCGGCCTGATCGACCATATGCTGCGCAAAACGGCTGCCAGAGCTGCGCGGCCAACCGGCCACCGGCATGCCAAGGTCCTTGATCAGAAATGGAACCCCCTTGAACGGACCGTCGGGCAAGGGCCCCTGAGCGGCCTTTCGGGCATCCTCATAGCCCTTATAGACCACCGCATTGAGGGACGGATTATGACGCTCAACACGCTCAATCGCCGCCTCGACCAGTTCGGCGGGCGATACTTCCTTGCGGGCAACGAGATCAGCGAGGCCTAGGCCGTCATAGTCACAATAGTCATTCATGCTCATAGCCCGACCCTAGCCCCCTGTGAGAAACGCCATCTTTGCAACCGGCTGAAGGCCCGGCCCGTCTTTTTTCAAACTCTTGAACGCCACATCCGCAGCATTGAGCGCCTGATCCATGTCCTCAAGGGTCATGGCCGCGCACATGAACATATTGTGCCAAGGGTGCACATAGACCCCCTGGGCCAACATCTGGCTGGACCAGTGAAAGCCTTTGCGCAGATCTGGATCGTCATCGAACAGGAACAGCGGCATCTGAACCGGCCCTGTCACGCGAAAGCCAAACCCTTGGGCTGCCGCGCGCTCGCGCAATCCGTCGGCCAGATGCTGTCCAAGCGTCTCTAGGTGGCCAAGATAGTCGGTTTCCCGGATGAGCCGCAGGGTCTCCAGCGCCGCCGCCATCGGGGCGGCCTGATACCAGAACGAACCGGTGGCATAGATCGCTGCTGCCCCCTTGCGGGCGCTGTCCGATCCGAGCAGGGCTGAGATGGGATGGCCATTGGCAATGCACTTGCCCCAGGTCGACAGGTCCGGCTGCACGCCAAGGCGTGACCAACTGCAATCGCGGCTCAGCCGAAAGCCTGCGCGGACATCATCGACCACCAGCATCGCGCCGGTCTGGTCACAGAGCTGGCGCGCGCGCTGGGCATAGGTTGGGTCCGGCTCGGCCTGATCGACAAAGGCATCGTGCTTGAAGGGCGCGGCGAAAATGGCGGCCAGATCATCGCCCGCCTCTGCGACAGCGGCTTCCAGACTCGCCACGTCGTTATAGTCGCAGAAGATCTGATGGGACCGCTCACTGTCCAGCGCACCAGTCGGGCGCGGTGTGCACCAAGGGGCCGAGCCATGATAGGCCCCGCGCGCGCGAATGACGATTTTGCGCCGGGTCTGGGCTCTGGCTGTCACCAGCGCCATGGTCGTGGCATCGGTGCCGTTCTTACAAAAGATCGCCCAATCGGCGTGGGTGACCATCGCTGTTAGGGCCTCGGCCAACTCCACGATCAAGGCGCTGGGACCGGTTAGGGTATCGCCATGCTGAAGCTGGCCGATATAGGCCGCATCAATGGTCTCATGGCCATAGCCGAACAGGTTCGGGCCATAGGCGCACATGAAGTCGAGATAGCGATTGCCGTCCACGTCCCAAAGGTGAGCATTGCGACCCTTGGCAAAGAATTGGGGATAGTCGTCTGGCAACAGGCCGGTAGACTGGTGCCCATACATGCCGCCGGGAATGACAGCCTCTGCCCGCGCCCGAAGCGCCCGGTCCTGCCTCTGATCCATCTCGCCCCCGCTCGCCTTTTGAACGGCGATTAAGAGATGATCTTACGCGGAAGGGGCAGGTGCGCAAGCTCTAGGCCCAGAAACAAAAAGGCCTCCCGAAGGAGGCCTCTGTGCGGTCGATGGGGCTTGGAAGCCACAAAGACCTTATCCAGCGATGGTAGTCCCTAGGGGAGTCGAACCCCTCTCCCCAGATTGAAAATCTGATGTCCTAACCGATAGACGAAGGGACCTCATCGATGGGAGACGCCGTATATCCGCGTTCCTTGGAGGGCGCAAGCTT
>CANFKD010000143.1 GCA_947447115.1 Caulobacteraceae bacterium | reverse complement strand
CGCGTTTAATTCTACTACGCCTCATTATTCCTCACCGGCCCCGTTTTGTGGCCGGTGAGCCGCGTTCAAGGGACCGCATCCGTGATCGAAAGAAATTGGAACGAGCTGATCCGTCCTGAGAAGCCCGTTATCGAGACCGGCGTTGATGGTGAGCGTAAGGCGCGCATCATTGCTGAGCCACTCGAGCGGGGCTTCGGGGTTACTTTAGGGAACTCGCTGCGTCGGGTTCTCATGTCGTCGCTGCAAGGCGCGGCCGTTACGGCTGTCCAGATCGACGGCGTTGTTCACGAGTTCTCGTCGCTGGAAGGCGTGCGGGAAGACGTGGTCGACATCGTGCTGAACATCAAGCAGTTGGCCCTTCGCATGCATGCTGAAGGCCCAAAGCGTATGACCTTGCGGGCCACTGGGCCTGGTGAAGTCACTGCTGGCCAGATCGATGCGCCTGCCGATATCGAGATCCTCAACAAGGATCACGTTCTTTGCACGCTCGATGACGGCGCTTCGGTGCGTATGGAATTCACGGTTGCGACCGGTAAGGGCTATGTCCCTGCTGAGAAGAACCGTCCTGAAGATGCACCGATCGGCTTGATCGCCGTCGACAGCCTGTTCAGCCCCGTCAAGCGCGTCGCCTATCGCGTTGAGCCGACCCGTCAGGGTCAGTCGCTGGACTATGACAAGCTGGTTATGGAAATCGAAACCAACGGCGCTGTTTCGCCCGTTGATGCCGCCGCCTATGCCGCTCGCATTCTGCAAGACCAACTTCAGATCTTCATCACCTTCGAAGAGCCGAAGAAGAAGTCGTCAGAAGAGTCCAAGCCAGAGCTGCCATTCAATCCGGCTCTGCTCAAGAAGGTCGACGAGCTGGAACTGTCGGTCCGTTCGGCTAACTGCCTGAAGAACGACAATATCGTCTATATTGGTGACCTGATCCAAAAGACCGAAGCCGAGATGCTCCGCACCCCGAACTTCGGCCGCAAGTCGCTGAACGAGATCAAGGAAGTGTTGTTGGGAATGGGCCTGCACCTCGGCATGGATGTGCCGAACTGGCCGCCTGAAAACATCGAAGAGCTGGCCAAGAAGTTCGAAGACCAGATCTAAATCCCTAAACCCCGTTTTGCTTTTGAGGGTGACCTCTAAGCGAAATGGGCTATAGCCCTGTTATTCAACGGATCGCCGGGAGGCGACCCGCCCCCAAGGAGAGACCCTCATGCGCCACGGTTACGCGCACCGCAAACTCGGTCGGACGACCGCTCACCGCACGGCCATGTTCGCAAACATGGCTGCGTCGCTGATCAAGCACGAGCAGATCGTGACCACCTTGCCTAAGGCCAAGGAACTGCGTCCGATCGTGGAAAAGCTGGTTTCGCTGGCCAAGCGCGGCGATCTGCACGCGCGTCGTCAGGCCATCAGCAAGGTTCGTGATGTGGAACAGGTCGGCAAGCTGTTCGCCACCTTGGGCCCCCGCTATCAAGAGCGTCAGGGCGGCTATATCCGCGTCCTGAAGGCTGGCTTCCGTTATGGTGACAATGCGCCGTTGGCCGTGATCGAATTTGTCGATCGTGACCCGTCGGAAAAGGGCAAGGACTCCGGTCCAGTCCAAGTGTCCTACGACGCCGAAGACTAAGACATTTCATTAAGCCCCCGGCCAAAACCGGGGGTTTTTTGTATCTACGCACCATCATGACGACAGGAGCCTGAGCGTGGTTCAGCCGGTTTCTAAGCCGCAGCGTCAGGCTGCAGTTCGCTTCATCTTTGCCACCGCCGTGCTCGATATTGTCGCCATGGGGGTGATGATCCCTGTATTGCCAAACCTGATCCGCGACATGGTGGGAGGCGATACAGCGGTTGCCGCTGATTACACGATGATTTTCGCCGTGACCTGGGGCCTGATGCAATTTATCTGCAGCCCGATCCTCGGCATGTTGTCGGATCGCTATGGCCGCCGTCCGGTCCTGCTCATTTCGATCTTTGGGCTTGGCATTGACTATCTGGTCATGGCCCTAGCTCCGAACCTGATCTGGCTCTATATCGGCAGGGTCATCAACGGCATCACCTCCGCCAGTTTTTCGACTGCCAATGCCTATGTGGCGGATGTGACTGAACCTCAGGACCGCGCCAAGGCCTTCGGGATGATGGGGGCAGCCTTTGGCATTGGCTTCATCGTTGGCCCCGCGATTGGCGGTTGGCTGGGTGGCTATAATCTGCGCTGGCCGTTCTATCTTTCGGCAGCCTTGGCTTTGGTCAATTGGCTCTATGGCCTGTTCGTTCTGCCTGAATCCTTGCCGCCAGAACATCGCGCCAAGGGCTTGAACTGGGCCAAGGCCAATCCAGTGGGATCGCTGGACCTGCTGCGCTCAAAGCCTGGCCTGGTGGGCATGATGAGTGTCAGTTTCCTGTTCCAAATGGCCCATGTGGTGTTTCCAAGCATCTTTGTTCTGTTCGTTGGGCACCGTTTTGGCTGGGGACCGCGTGAGGCGGCGATTATGCTGGTGTCGACGGGGGCCTTGAGCGTGGTCGTTCAGTTGCTGTTGGTCGGGCGAGCGGTCAAGGCGCTGGGCGAGCGACGGGCCTTGATGGTCGGGATGGCGTCCCAAATTGCGACCTTCGTCATCTATGGCTTAGCCCCGACACCGACCGTCTTCTATATCGGCCTGGTTATTGGCGGTTTGGGTGGCCTGATCGGGCCTTCCTTGCAAGGGCTGATGTCGGGCCGGGTTGAGCCGTCAGAGCAGGGGCGTTTGCAGGGCGCGGGTTCGGCCCTGATGGGCATATCCTCGATCATTGGCCCAGCCCTCTATCTGTCGATCTTTGCCTTCGCACTGCGGCATGAAACGACGCTAGGATTACCGGGCTTGCCGCTTCTGGTGGCCGCAGGGTTTGGCGTCGCCGCCCTGGCCGCAGCGGTGCGATATGCAAGGCATGAACCGGTCTAGCCACCCTTCGGTCTTGATTGTGTCCAAATCCGTTCCCATAACGGTGCCTATGATCAAGGTTCAGTGTCCCATGAAGCTTAACCACCTGAGCATCGCGCTCTTTGCCCTGCTTGCGGCCTGTTCTGACCCGCAAGCCCGTTCGACGGCCCAGACTGTGCCGCCTGCGCTTGAAACGGTGCTGCCAGATGTGCAGTTGGCCGAGCCGACGCGGCATGTGCCGGGGGATGCTGGATCGATCAAGACGTCTTTCGCACCGGTTGTCAAAAAGGCTTCACCGGCTGTGGTCAATGTCTTTAGCCGCCGTTTGGTGCGCCAAAGGGTCGATCCATTCTGGGACTTTTTCAATGATGGCGGCGTGCCGCGCGAGCGAGTCGAGCAGTCGCTGGGGTCCGGCGTGCTTGTTCGGTCTGACGGCATTGTCGTGACCAACAACCATGTCATTGATGGCATGCAGGAGATCATGGTCGTGCTGGCCGACCGGAGGGAGTTCCCAGCTAAGGTCTTGCTCGCTGATCCCAAGTCCGATCTTGCGGTCTTGCGGATCAATACCAATGGTGAGCGCTTACCGGTACTGGCCATTGATGAGCGCGAGCCGGTGCTTATTGGCGATCTGGTTTTGGCCATCGGCAATCCCTTTGGCGTCGGGCAGACCGTGACCAATGGTATCGTTTCGGCCCTAGCCCGCACCGATGTCGGCATCACCGACTATTCGTTCTTCATCCAGACCGATGCCGCCATCAATCCGGGCAATTCGGGCGGGGCCTTGGTCGATATGGACGGGGACCTGATCGGGCTCAATACCGCGATCTTTTCGCGTTCAGGCTCCAGCTCCGGCATTGGCTTTGCCATTCCAGCCACCATGGTCAAGCAGGTGGTCGAGAGCGCGCTGGGCGGGCGCAGTTCGGTCGTGCGGCCTTGGCTGGGCATCAAGACCCAAGCGGTCACCAGCGAGATCGCGCGCAGTCTTGGCCTTGATCGCCCTGAGGGCGTGCTGATCGCCGATATCTTCCCCGGCGGACCGGCAGAGCGGGCAGGGGTCAAGCAGGGCGATCTGATCTTGGCCATCGATGGTCAGGCCGTGAACGACGAGGCCGCGATCAACTATCGGATCGGCACGCGTAAGCCCGGTGAGACGGTGGCCCTTCAGGTCCGGCGCGAGGGAACCCTGCGAACCCTTACCGCCAAGGTCGCCCCGCCGCCGTCTGACCCTGCCCGTGACGAGCGGGTGCTCACCGGACGCCACCCCATGGATGGGGCGAGCGTGGTCAACCTGTCTCCTGCGGTGGCTGACGAGTTTGGGGCCGATCCCTTTGTCGCCCGCGAAGGGGTCCTGGTGCTCAAGGTCTCGGCTCAGAGCTATGCCGGCAGTGCGGGCTTCCAGCGCGGCGACCTGATCCGCGAGGTCAATGGCCGCCAAATCCGCTCCACCCGCGACCTTGCCGAGGCCCTCAAGAGCGGGGCTAGCGTCTGGCGCATCACCATCCAACGCGGCCCTCAGACCATAACGGCGCAGTTTAGGCTGTAGGGGAAACCAGGCCCCCTTCGGCCCTTCGGGCCACTTCCCCCAGAGGGGGAAGATCTTGGAGCTTTAAATCTTCCCCCTATGGGGGAAGTACCGGCGCAGCCGGGGTAGGGGGACTTCGGGCGCCGACCGCATGACAAAATCTGCGTCATTGCGAGGCGCAGCGCGCCGAAGCAACCTAGGGGAACATCACATCGAGTTCGTGTCAGACCCCTAGGTTGCTTCGCTGCGCTCGCACTGACGCGGTTTCAGAAAGCCCTTTCCCCCCTTGAGGGGGAGAGGGTTGGGAGTGGGGGGTATATTTTCGATCTCTGCGCAGGGAACACGGATTTAGAGGGCTTTGCGCCGCCCTCACCTGCGTCATTGCGAGGCGCATCACGCCGAAGCAACCCAGGGGAACATCAATTTCGGTTCGCGTCAGACCCCTGGG
>CANFKD010000142.1 GCA_947447115.1 Caulobacteraceae bacterium | reverse complement strand
CTCTTTCTCGATACCACAGACACGGCGGTCCTGAAGGATCTGGCGCAAACTGGCCTTGTGGATGGGGTTACCACCAATCCTACCCTGATTGCCAAGTCTGGACGTCCCATGTTGGAGGTCATTGCTGAGATTTGCGCGCTCGTCGAGGGGCCAGTGAGCGCTGAAGTGGTCGCACCGGATCTGGAATCGATGATTGCCGAGGGCCGCAAGCTCGCCGCCATTGCCGACAATGTCGTGGTCAAGGCCCCCCTGACCCGCGAAGGCCTGATGTTGACCCGGGCTCTGGCCATTGAAGGGATCATGGTCAATGTCACCCTCTGCTTCTCCGCCGCCCAAGCCCTGATGGCCGCCAAGGCTGGCGCGGCCTTTGTCTCGCCCTTCATTGGACGTCTGGACGATCACGGCGCCGATGGCATGGAGCTGATCCACGATATTCGCACCATCTATGACAATTATGATTTCAGCACGGCGATCTTGGCGGCCTCGGTGCGCAATGCCGCCCATGTCCGGGCCGCCGCCTTGGCCGGGGCCGACTGCGCCACCATCCCGCCGTCCGTGTTCTTGGAGCTCTATAAGCATCCCCTGACCGACCGGGGTCTTGAACAGTTCAACGCCGACTGGGCCAAGACCGGCCAGTCGATCCTTTAGGAACGGTCAGGCCGTGAGCGATCAACCGCCCTCCCAGAGCGACATGAACCGAGACGCCGACTGGCATCAGGTGCGGGATTTTCTCGTCCAACATCCCAGCCTGATTCGGGAAGACGAGGCCCTGTTGCAAGAGCTTGGTCTTCGGATCAATGCGGCCAATGTCGTGGAATTTGGTCCCGCCGCTCTGGCCCGCCTCAGCGCTGCCAAGTCCCGCGAATCCAGCGCGCGCAAGGAACTGGAAGATACGGCCGAGGCCAACTTTGCCGCTCAGGCCCAGTCCTATGCGGCGGTCTGCGACCTTCTGGAAGCCCGCAACCATTCGGATCTGGCGCGGCGGCTCAATGATGCGGCCCAACTGCGCTTTGGCCTGTCCTGCGGGGTCATCGGCCTTGAAGGGCCAGAGCGGACCCCTGCTGGGTGGCGCGCGCTGGGTCCCGGCACAGTCGATTCGGTGCTCGGCCATGAGGGACAGTCCCGGCTTGGTGAACCCCGGCTCGCCGATGTACTCTTTGCCGAAGATGCCGAGCGTATCCAAAGCGTCGCCCTGGTGCGCATCGTCCTTTGGAACCCCGCTCGCCAAGGGGTTCTGGCCTTTGGCTCATCCGATCCCGAGGGCTTTACCCCCGATATGGGTGCCGAGTTGGTCGCCTTTCTGGCGCGGGTGGTGGAACGGACGGCTGAACGATGGCCGGTGCTCTAGACCCGCCAAGCGGCCTGAGCACCGCCCAAGACGGGCTGCGCGCTTGGCTGACCTATATGGACCATGAGCGCCGCTCCTCGCCGCGCACCTTGCGAGCCTACGGCGACTGTGTCGGGCCCTATCTCTATTTCATTGAGAGCCATCGCGGCGAGCCCCTGCGCTTTGCCGATCTGGGCGGGATCACCGCTGCCGAGGTGCGGTCCTATCTGTCGAGCCGCGTTCAATGCGAGCGGCCCCTATCGCCGCGCTCCCTATCCCAAGCCCTATCGGCCATCCGCTCATTCCATCGCTGGCTCGATCGGCGCATGGGCATGCCCAATGCCGCGATGAGTCTGGTGCGGGGCCCCAAGGTCAAGCCCGGCGTACCGCGTCCCGTCAGCGAGGATCAGGCCTTTGGTCTGATCGAGGAGGCGGCCAGCGATCTGGATCACGAACCGTGGGAAGTGGCGCGCGACTGCGCCGTTCTGACCCTGCTCTATGGCTGCGGCCTGCGCATTTCAGAGGCCCTGTCCCTGACCTTCGCCGATGCGCCTTTGCAAGGCTCGGTGCGCATTACGGGTAAGGGCAGCAAGACCCGCATCGTTCCAGTCCTGCCTGCGGTCACTGAGGCGGTAGAGGTCTATCTTGCCGAGGTGCCGTTCAAGCCGACCCCCGAAGACGCCCTGTTCCGGGCCAAACGCGGCGGGGCCTATAGTCCGCGCCATGCCCAGGCCCTGATGCAAAACCTACGTGGCCGACTAGGCCTGCCCGACAGCGCTACGCCCCACGCCCTTCGGCACTCCTTCGCCACCCATCTGTTGGGGGCCGGGGCAGACCTTCGCGCCATCCAAGACCTGCTCGGCCACGCGTCGCTCTCGACCACCCAGCGCTATACGGATGTGGATGCCGCAGGCCTGATGGCCGCCTACGAAAAGGCGCACCCCCATGCGTGAGGATGCGCCCAAGATCGTCTGATGGGTTGCTGCCTGATTTAGGCCTGCATGGTCCAGCCCTCGACGCCCATGGCGGCTTGGCGCAGGGCTTCGGAGCGGGTCGGGTGAGGGTGGCTGGTGCGGGCCACATCTTCGGACGAGGCCGAGAACTCCATGGCCACGCAATATTCGCCGATCATCTCGCCGACCTGAGGACCGATCATGTGGACGCCGAGAATCTGGTCGGTCGTGGCGTCGGCCAACACCTTCACAAAGCCCTCGCCCTCATGATTGACCTTGGCGCGGCTATTGGCGGTGAAGGGGAACTTGCCCGTCTTATAGGCGATGCCAGCGGCCTTGAGCTCTTCCTCGTTCTTGCCGACCCAGGCCACTTCTGGGAAGGTGTAGACGACGCTGGGGACCAAATCGTAGTTCACGTGACCGGCCTTGCCCGCGATCAGTTCGACACAGGCCACGCCGTCATCTTCGGCCTTGTGGGCCAGCATGGGGCCATAGGTGGCGTCGCCGACGACCCAGACGCCCGGGGCTGAGGTCTTGAAATGGTCATTGGCGATGAAGCCGCGCTTGTCCGGCACGATCCCGACCGTCTCGAGGCCCAGACCCTCGGAAAAGGGACGACGACCAATAGCCACCAGAACATAGTCTGCATTCAAGGTCTCAGCGTCGCCACCAGCGGCGGGCTCCAGCGTCAGGGCCACGCCGGTCTTGGAGGCCTTGGCGGCGGTGACCTTGGTCCCCAGCTTGAACTTGACGCCCTGCTTGGTCAGGATGCGCTGGAAGGTCTTGGCAGTTTCGGCGTCCATACCCGGTGTGATGCGGTCGAGATATTCGACCACCGTGACTTCGGCGCCCAGGCGGCGCCAGACCGAGCCGAGCTCAAGCCCGATAATGCCCGCACCAATGACGACCATCGACTTGGGGATTTCTGGAATGACCAGAGCGCCGGTCGAGTCGACAATGCGCTTTTGATCGACATCGACGCCCGGCAGGGGAGTCGGCTCTGAGCCGGTGGCGATGATGGTGTTGAGGGTGTCGAGAACCGTCTCAGTGCCGTCCTCGGCCTTAACCGCGACCTTGCCTGGACCGGCAATGCGGCCCCAGCCCTTGATATAGTCGACCTTGTTTTTCTTGAGCAGGAACTCAATGCCCTTGGTCAGGGCCAGAACAGAATCGGCCTTCTGTTGCAGCATGACCGGCAGATTAACCGTGACCTTGCCCTCGATGCCCATCTTAGCGAAATCCTTGTTCGCCAGTTCATAGAGCTCAGAAGCGTGCAACATCGCCTTGGAGGGGATGCAGCCCACATTCAGACAGGTGCCGCCAAGGGTGCCGCGCCCCTCGATACAGGCGACCTTGAGGCCAAGCTGACCGGCGCGGATCGCCGCATTGTAGCCGCCGGGGCCGCCCCCGATGATGACGACGTCGTACTGGGCCATGAGCTTAAATCCGCTTTGGGTCGTTGAATGGTCAGAAAGATGGGGTGGCTAAGGCCGGGATTTCCGGCCCGCCGATTAGAGGTCGAGCAACAGGCGCTGTGGATCTTCGATATAGTCCTTCACCTTGACCAGGAAGGTCACGGCGCCCTGACCGTCGACCACGCGGTGGTCATAGCTGAGGGCCAGATACATCATCGGACGCACGACAATCTGACCCCCGACCACCATCGGACGGTCCTGAATCTTGTGCATGCCCAAGATGCCCGACTGAGGCGCATTGAGGATCGGGGTGGACATGAGCGAGCCATAGACCCCGCCATTAGAGATGGTGAAGGTGCCGCCCTGCATGTCGTCGATCGACAGTTGGCCGTCGCGGGCCTTCTTGCCTAGGGCGCCAATGGCCTTTTCGATACCGGCCAAGCTAAGGGTCTCAGCGTCACGCACCACCGGCACGACCAGACCCTTTTCGGTGCCGACCGCAACGCCGATATCATAATGGTTCTTATAGATCAGGTCGGTGCCGTCGATCTCGGCATTGACGTCGGGCACGTCCTTGAGGGCTTCGACGCAGGCCTTCACAAAGAAGGACATGAAGCCCAGCTTCACCCCGTGACGCTTTTCGAACACGTCCTTGTACTGGTTACGCAGGGCCATGACCGCGCTCATATCGACCTCGTTGAAGGTCGTCAGCATGGCGGCGGTGTTCTGAGCTTCCTTCAGGCGCCGCGCGATGGTCTGGCGCAGGCGAGTCATCTTGACCCGATCTTCACGCTCATGAACCGGACGCGGCGCAGAGGGGGCCGCAGCAACGGCTGGGGCAGCGGCGCGGGCTTCGAGGGCTGCCAGAGCGTCGCCCTTGGTCACCCGGCCATCCTTGCCAGACCCGGCAACGGTGCTGGTGTCGAGGCCGGTCTCAGCGGCAATGCGGCGGACCGATGGGGCAACAGGAGCGGCAGCCGCCACAGGGGCAGGCGCTGGCTCTGGAGCAGGGGCTGCGACGGGAGCAGGCGCAGGAGCCGACGGGCTTGCCGCTGCGCCAGCGGTGACACGGCCGAGCAGAGCGCCCGGAAGGACCGTATCGCCCTCAGCGGAGACGATTTCGGTCAAGACACCGTCAGCCGGAGAGACGACCTCGAGGCTGACCTTGTCGGTTTCCAGCTCGATCAGCATCTCGTCACGCTTGACCGCATCACCAACCTTTTTGGTCCAGCGGGCCACGGTCGCTTCGGCAACGGACTCGCCAAGGGCGGGGGTCATG
>CANFKD010000141.1 GCA_947447115.1 Caulobacteraceae bacterium | reverse complement strand
CGCGGATCGCCCTGATCCATGGCATTGGCCCCGCGATAGACCATCAGCCTTGCCGCCTCCAGATCGGTGGCCATGTCGGCCAGCTTGAACTGCAGGGCTTGGAAGTCTTTTAAGGGGTGACCGAACTGATTGCGGGTCTCCAGATGGGCCTTGGCGGTTTCCAGTGCCAGCGCCGCGCCGCCCAGCGAGCAGGCGGCGATGTTAAGCCGCCCGCCGTCGAGCCCCATCATGGCAAAGCGAAAGCCCTCGCCCTCATTGCCGATACGGTTTTCGATCGGCACGCGGACATTATCGAAATTGACCATGGCGGTGGGCTGGCTCTTCCAACCCATCTTGCGTTCATTGGCCCCGAAGGACAGGCCTGGCGTGTCCCGCTCGACCACGAAGGTTGAGATGCCCTTGGGTCCGGCTGCGCCCGTGCGGGCCATGACGACATAGAGGTCCGAGACCCCCGCGCCGGAAATGAAGGCCTTGGTCCCGTTCAGAACATAGTGATCGCCGTCCAGCACGGCGCGGGTTGCAAGGCTGGCTGCATCCGACCCTGCCCCCGGCTCGGTCAGGCAATAGCTCGAGATCAGCTCCATACTGGTGAGGCGCGGCAGATATTTCTGGCGCAGGACCTCAGAGCCGAACCGATCGATCATCCATGAGGCCATATTGTGGATCGACATGAAGGCTGCGGTCGAGACATCCCCCTTGGACAGGGCCTCGAAGATCAAAGCCGCATCCAGCCGCCCCAGCCCCGTGCCGCCAACATCCTCACGCACATAGATGCCCGCAAAGCCCAAGGTCGCAGCCTTGCGCATAACATCGACGGGAAAATGGCTGTCCTCGTCCCACTGGGCCGAGAAGGGGGCCAGTTCCCTTGCCGCAAAGTCGGCGGCAAGGTCTTGGATGGCGCGTTGATCTTCGCTCAGGGCAAAGTCCATGCCGGTCTCACTTCATGGTTGGAATGACAAAGGCCGAATCTTCGACAGCCCCTTCGGGCCAGCGCGCCGTGATGGTCTTGATCTTGGTGTAGAACTTCACGCCCTCAATGCCATGCTGGTTGGTGTCACCAAAGGCGCTGCGCTTCCAGCCGCCAAAGGTGTGATAGGCCACCGGCACGGGGATGGGCACATTGATGCCGACCATGCCGACGTCTACGCGGGCGGCAAACTCACGGGCAGCGCGGCCATTGCGGGTAAAGATCGCCACGCCGTTGCCGTACTGATGGTCTGACGGATAGGTCAGGGCCTCTTCGAAGGTCTCGGCGCGCAGGATCTGCAGCACGGGGCCGAAGATCTCTTCGCGATAGGACTGCATGGTCGGCTTGACCTGATCGAACAGGCTGGGGCCAATGAAGAAGCCCTTTTCGAAGCCCTGAAGGCTGAAGCCTCGGCCATCGACGACCAGTTCCGCGCCCTCATCGACCCCCATCTGAATATAGGAAGCAATCTTGTCGCGGTGGGCGGACGAGACGACTGGGCCATAGTGGGCGGCAGGGTCGTTGGAGACACCGACCTGAAGGGACTGGATCTCGCTGACCATCCGCTCGCGCAGCTCATCGGCGGTCTTCTTGCCGACGGGAACGACGACGGGCAGGGCCATGCAGCGCTCACCGGCTGAGCCGAAGGCCGCGCCGGACAGGTCCTTGACCACCTGATCCAAATCCGCGTCGGGCAGGATGATGCCGTGGTTCTTGGCCCCGCCCATAGCCTGGACCCGCTTACCGTTGGCCGCGCCGGTGGAATAGACATATTGGGCAATGTCGGACGAGCCGACAAAGCTAACAGCCTTGATCAGGGGATGATGCAGGATCGCATCAACCGCGCTCTTATCGCCGTGAACGACGTTTAAGACGCCAGCGGGGGCACCCGCCTCCATGAACAGTTCGGCCAGACGCACGGGCACAGAAGGATCGCGCTCTGACGGCTTGAGGATGAAGCTGTTGCCGGTGGCGACCGCGATGCCAAACATCCACATGGGGATCATGGCGGGGAAGTTGAATGGGGTAATGCCCGCCACTACGCCCAAGGGCTGGCGCATAGAATAGACATCGATGCCGGGGCCTGCCCCTTCGGTATATTCGCCCTTCAAGAGGTGAGGGATGCCGCAGGCAAATTCGATCACTTCCAAGCCGCGCTGAATGTCGCCCTTAGAGTCGGCAATGACCTTGCCATGCTCGGAGGACAGAAGCTCGGCCAACTCGGTCATATGGTCTTCGAGCAGACGCTTGAAGTCGAACATGACACGGGCGCGGCGCTGGGGATTGGTGCTGGCCCAGCCAATTTGGGCCTTGGCGGCGGCGCGAACCGCCAGATCCATTTCCGCATCGGTGGCGAACTGGACCCGCGCTTGGATCTCGCCGGTGCTGGGATTGAAGACGTCGCCAAAGCGGCCAGAGGTGCCGATCAGGCTCTGGCCGTTCACGAAATGGTGGATGTCGCGCATGGGGCGTCTCCTGATGAGGTCTGGTGTTGAAGGTCTTGCGCCACTGGCTAGCATTTTGCCCGGCTGACGTATGCTGCAAATATTCCGTGCTAAGACTGCAATTTTGCAGTTAGGCTTGGGCCATGAAGGATTGGGATGATCTTCGGGTCTTTATGGCCGCCGCCCGCAGTGGCTCGCTGGCGGGCGCCGCCCTGCGCCTGCATATGGACCCAACCACAGTGGGGCGGCGCATTCAGCGGCTCGAGGCCAGCTTAAAGTCCACCCTTTTGGTGCGCTCGCCCAAGGGGCTGCAGCTGACGGCGGCGGGTGCGCGGCTGCGTGAAGCGGGCCTGTCGGTCGAAACGGCCATTGATACGGCCAGCGAGGCCGATGGGTCTGGCGGGGTGACCGGAACGGTGCGGATCAGCGTGTCCGAAGGCTTTGGTGGCCAGATCTTGGCGCCGGCCCTTCCCGCCTTCATTCGCACCCAGCCGGGCCTGGTCATCGAGTTGGTCTCCAATTCCGGCTCCCTGTCTCCCTCCATGCGTGAGGTCGATATGTCAGTGACCCTGAGCCCGCCCAGATCGGCGCGGCTTATGGTCGAAAAGCTGACCGACTATGAGCTGGGGCTCTATGCCTCCCGTGCCCATCTGGCCGAGTGGGGACAGCCCGCCAGCCTTGAGGCGCTGCGCGATCACCAGTTGGTCGGCTATGTCGATGACCTGATCTATGCGCCAGAGCTGCGCTATCTGGATGAGGTGCTGCCCGATCTACGCCCACGTCTGATGAGCTCGTCGATCCGTGCCCAGATGGAGTTGGTGTTGGCAGGGGCGGGGATTGGGGTCTTGCCTCACTTCATGGCCGCCCAGATGCCGAGCCTTGTGCAGGTCTTGCCGAGCCAAGTGCGTATAGAGCGATCCTTCTGGATGTCGGTTCACCAAGACCTCAAGACCACGGCGCGGCTAAGGGCGGTGCGCGGCTGGATGGTGTCCTTGGTTCAGGAACAGCAGGACCTGCTCTTGCCCCAGTCCACCCCCAAGTCCATCCCCCAGCCCACCCCCACGGCCAGTCGGCTGGGCGCGGTCATATTGGTCGGCGGAGCCTCCTCGCGCATGGGTCAAGACAAGGCCTTGTTGGACTGGGGTGGGAAGAGGGCGGTGGATCGGGTGGCCGATCTGGCCCACGCGCTGGGTTCCACGAGCGTTCTGACCGCAGGGGGTGACTATGGTCTGCCCTTTGTTCTTGATCCTAGCCCTCAAGCCGGTCCGGTCAGTGGCATCTTGGCGGCTGCCGAGCGGCTGGCCGCCGAGGGGTGTGACCGCGCCCTGATCTTGGCCGTCGATGCCCCGACCCTCACGCCCGATGATCTCGCCCCGCTTTTGGAGCCGGTAGAGGGGGCATATTATGAGGCCTATCCCCTGCCTATGGTCCTGCCACTCGCGGCGATCGATGGGGCAGCCAAGGCCGATTGGCCCCTTCGGCGTCTGGTCGAGCGCGCCGGGCTAAAGCCATTTCAGCCAACGCCAGAGATTGCTCTGCGCCTGAGGGGGGCCAATACGCCCGAGGAGCGCGCAGCCCTTGCCGAGATCAACAGGTTGGGTCAGGCTGAGGGGCGACATTCCTAAAGAGACCAGCCCATGGCCCAGCTCCTATCTGACGGTTTTGATATCCACTACACCGACACCGGCCCCGGCCCGGTCAATACGCTGCTGCTGATCCACGGCTTTTCGTCTAACAGTCACGAGAACTGGGGCCGGACCGGGTGGGTCCATGCGGTCAAGCATAAGGGCCTGCGCTGTGTCACCCTCGATCTGCGCGGTCACGGCAAGAGCGCCAAGCCGCATGATCCATCCGCCTATGACCGCGCGGCCTTGGCCAGGGATGTTCTGGCCCTGATGGATCATCTGGACCTGCAAAAGGTCGATCTGATGGGCTATTCGATGGGGGCCCATGTGGCGCTGGCCACGGCGATGCAGGCCCCTGACCGGTTCTGGAACCTGATCCTTGGCGGGATTGGAGCCAAGATGCTTCAGCCTTCTGAGCGCACGGACGGGCTGGCCTTGGCCATGGAGGCCGATGATCCATCGACCATCAGCCATCCCCTCTATCAAAGCTTTCGCCATTTTGCTGACGAACAGGGGGAGGACCGCCTTGCTCTGGCCGCCTGTAGCCGCTCACCAAGGTCTAGCTTGGATAGGGAGGCCCTAGAGCGATTGGGCGTACCAACCTTGGTTGTGGCCGGAACCCGGGATGATCTGGCCGGAGACCCGCAGGGCCTTGCCGATGTCATCCTTGGGGCCAGAGCCACCCTATTGCCCGGCTGCGATCACTTCTCGGCCATAGCCCATGGGCTCTATAAGGCAGCCGTGTTCGACTTCATGGATGGCATCCTCGAAGACTAGGGCGCACAGACAATTGTACCGCAGTGCAAAAAGCTCCTTGCCACAGGTCAGGCCCTATCCTACAAGCCGCGCTCGCTGAGAGGGCGGCCCGGGATTGGGGTTTGGGGGACGAAAGTTTTCCTTGCTTTGTATGACTGGGTTGTTTAGTTTCCGCGACTTCTGAACGACGCGATCTGATGATCTGGGAGGCTAGCCTCG
>CANFKD010000140.1 GCA_947447115.1 Caulobacteraceae bacterium | reverse complement strand
TTCCCCCCACTCCACCCGCGAAATCGATCCGGATCACGAAGGCCCAGATCAATGGTCGTCTTGTCCTCACGGCCCGTATAGGCAAAATCCACAGTCAACCGCTTGGTTCCCGCCGGAACCTCAAAAGCGACCTCCCTATAGGTCTCATGGTCTGCCCCGGTGAGGGTTCCCGTCAGGACCTGATCGGGCGCGCGTTTAGGGGAAGCGTGAGCCAATCCGCTGGCGAACAGCAGACTGAGACCCAGCAGCCCCGCGAACACCCGGCGCAGGCTTAGAGAGCCCACCTGGCCCCTATCCACCAAACCAAACCGGCGGTTTGCGCTGAGCCCAAGGCTGGGCCTGTTCCAGTTCGAAGGCCAGTTCGAACAGCTTGCGCTCGTCGCCTGCCCGGCCCGCGAAATGCATACCCACGGGAATGCCGTCAGAGGTCCAGTGGAGCGGAACACTCATAGCCGCTGCCCCGGCAACATTGTGCACAGGGGTGTAGCCGACATAGTGCGTCACGCGCGCGGACAGTTCAGCAAAGGGCACGGTCGGGGCGACATAACCCAATTCGACGGCAGGCTTGGCCAAGACCGGGGTTAAGATCAGGTCGAACGACTTGAACCAAGCGTCATAGACTGGAACCGAGGCCTCGAGACGAGCTATGGACTCGCCAATCGCGCTGGCGGGCAATTTGCTGACCATTTCGGCCAAGCCAATGGTGAAGGGCTCGAGCATATCCGGCACAGCCTTAGCACCCCGGGTCGCCGTGACGATCTGAACCTGCTTGGCGGCGTCCGTCGCCCAGAGGGTTAGGAAGTCTTGGGTAAAGACCGCCCCGTCGAGTGGCCATTTGGTCGGCGTGACCCGGTGGCCGAGGCTGGTCAGTAGCTTGACGGTGGCTTCCAGTCCCGTCTGAACCTCAGCATCGGGCTTTAGGCCACCGGCGGTATCGAGCAAGACACCGATGCGCAGACGACGCTTGGAAGGCCCTGTGACCAGACCAACGGGCTTATATTGCGCCCCTTCACCACTATATTCCGTTGAAGCAAAAACCCCAGCGCTGTCACGCACTGAGCGCGACACCACATGGGCGACACCCAGATCATAGGCGTGGGTCTGTTTTTCCGCACCGATCATCCGCCCGCGTGAAGGCTTAAGGCCGAAGAGACCGCAGTTAGACGCTGGAATACGAATCGAACCGCCGCCATCGCTGGCGTGGGCAACCGGAACGATCCCCGCCGCCACGGCTGCTGCTGCGCCGCCGGATGAGCCACCGCTCGAATGGCCAAGGTTCCACGGATTGCGGGTTGGCCCAAAGGCGACGGGCTCGGTCGTCGGCAGATAGCCCTGCTCAGGTGCGGCCGACTTGCCCATGACCACCAACCCGGCGCGGGTAAAGGCCTCGACATGGGGCTCGCTGGCCTTAGCCACCGGCGCGTCAAGAAAGGCGCGAGAACCATTGCGGGTCGGCGCGCCCTTATAGTCGTTCAAGTCCTTGATCAGGAACGGCACACCCGCAAAGGGACCAACGATATTACCGGCCTTAGCCTGGTCCAGAGCCTGATCGAACAGGGATGTAACGATGAAGTTCAGCTTAGGCTGCGCCGCCTCGGCGCGGGCAATCGCGTCGGTGACCGCCTCGAGCGGAGAAATCTCTTTGCGGCGGATGCGGTCGGCCAAGGTCGTGGCGTCAGGCTGGGGCGTTACGGTCGGCAAAGCGGCCTTGGCAAGGGCGATGGGGGCCTGGGCTGCGGTGGCGACAGCGGCAGAGGCGGCCAGCAGGCCACGACGCGTATAAGCGTTCATCTTGACGTTTCTCCGTGCGGGCGCATTGGTGTGCGTCTGTGATCGGCCCGCTTGATGCTAGAGTGAACGTCGAGACCACAGCTTTCAAGTCCGAGACCCCATCCGCCATGCCTAAAATTCGTGCTGATCTGGTTTTGGTCGAACGCGGCCTGTTTGACAGCCGCGCCAAGGCTCGGGCCGCGATTGAGGCAGGCGGCGTGCGGGTCGCGGGGCAGGTTCTAAAGAAGCCATCGGAATTCATTGAGCCAGACGCCCCCATCGAGGCCGTCGCCGCCCACCCCTATGTTGGCCGAGGGGCCTTGAAGCTCGAGCACGCGCTCAACCACTGGCCCATCCGGGTTGAAGGTCGTCGTGTCATTGATGTTGGCGCCTCCACTGGCGGCTTTACCGAGGTTTGCTTGATTCGAGGCGCGGCGCGGGTCTATGCGGTCGATGTCGGTCAAGGCCAGCTCCATCCCCGTTTGGCCAGCGATGGGCGCGTGGTGAATTTGGAACGCACAGATGCACGCATTCTCGACCGCGCGCTGATTACTGAGACCATCGCGTTAGTCGTTTGCGATGCCAGCTTCATCGGCTTGGTCAAGGTCTTGCCAGCAGCGCTGAATTTGGCTGAGGCCGGCGCGGACCTGATTGCGCTGATCAAACCGCAGTTCGAGGCCGGGCCTGACCATGTCGGCAAGGGCGGCCTCGTTCGCGATGAGACGACGCGCCAAGCGACGGCTGAGGCTGTTGAACAGTGGCTGGGTCAGATCGGCTGGACCGTCCACGACCGGATTGAGAGCCCGATCACGGGCGGCGATGGCAATGTGGAATATCTGGTCTGGGCGGTGAAGGGGTAGCGAGGCCTCCTCGTCCTTCGACAGGCTCAGGATGAGGAGGAATGGAATATCGCGGACCTATCAGTCTTCCTCATGCTGAGCCTGTCGAAGCACGAGGAAGACCAATCAGACCTAGTCCTTCTTATCGTCGTCCTTCTCGCCGCCTTCAGCCGCTTCGCGGGTGGCATAGACGTGGTCGACAATGCCCCAGGTCTTGGATTCTTCGGCGTCCATGAAGTGGTCACGGTCGAGCGTACGCTCCACCACTTCCAAGGGCTGGCCGCAATGTTTGGCATAGAGCTCGTTCAAGCGGCGCTTGGTCTTGATGATGTCTTCGGCGTGGCGCTCAATGTCCGAGGCCTGACCCCGGAAGCCGCCCGAGGGCTGGTGCAACATGATGCGGGCGTTGGGTAGAGCAACCCGCTGTCCAGGCGCACCGGCCATCAGCAGGAACGACCCCATTGAGGCGGCCATACCCATGCACACGGTCGAGACCGGGCTCTTAATATACTGCATCGTGTCATAGATCGCCAAACCGGAGGTCACCATCCCGCCGGGCGAGTTGATATACATCGAAATTTCCTTCTTGGGATTTTCCGATTCCAAGAACAGCAGCTGAGCACAGACCAACGCCGAGACGCCGTCATCGATCGGGCCGTTCAGGAAAATGATCCGCTCGCGCAGCAACCGCGAAAAGATGTCAAAGGCGCGCTCGCCCCGGCTCGATTGCTCGACGACCATAGGGACGAGATTCATCATAGTGGCTTGGTGATCAATCATGGGTGCCTTCTCATCTGCGCTAAGAGCCGCTTCGCGCGAAGCAGGCTGTCTTGGATATTGCGTGCTCACGGCCATGTTGCAAGTCGTGCAACCCAACCAAAAGCGTTTGATCGGAAAAAAAGGGCGCCAACCCCTGCGGATCAGCGCCCTCTTTTAAAGTCTAGCCAGCGGCCAATTAGGCGTCGCCATAGCCCTCAGGCATGTCGTCGTCCTGCATCAGCTCTTCCTTGGACACTTCGGTATCCGTGACCTTGGCCTTTTCGAAGATCAGGTCGACGACCTTGTCCTCATAAAGCGGCGCGCGAAGCTGAGCTTGAGCATTTGGATTGCTGCGGAAGAATTCGAACACCTGCTGCTCTTGGCCACGATAACGCATGGCCTCCTGACGCATGGCGCCCAGCATTTCCTGCTCGGTGACGGTCACGTTCTGAGTGCGGCCAATCTCGGCCAAGACCAGACCCAAACGCACGCGGCGCTCGGCGATCTTGCGATATTCGCCCTTCAGTTGGTCTTCGGTCTTGCCCTCGTCTTCCGGCGACAGGCCACCGCTTTCCTTATCGGCTTGGACCTGCTGCCAGATCACGTCGAACTCGGCTTCGACCATGCGCGGTGGCAGGGCGAAGTCGTGCTTGGTGTCCAGCACGTCGAGCAGGGCCCGCTTCAGCTTAAAGCGTGAGGCCGAGCTATATTGTTGTTCGATCTGGCCGCGCAGGGCGTCCTTCAGGGTCTCAAGGCTCGACAGGCCAAGCTTTTCAGCAAAGGCGTCGTCAAGCTTGGTCTCGCCAGGCGCCTTGACCTCTTTGACGGTCACTTCGAACTCGGCGTTTTTGCCCTTCAGGCTCTCAGCCTGATAGTCCTCAGGGAAGGTCACGGAGACGGTGCGGACCTCTTCAGGCTTGGCACCAACCAGTTGGTCTTCAAAGCCGGGGATGAACTGGCCCGAACCGAGCACCAGCTCGCTGTCCGTTGCCGTGCCACCGTCGAAGGCAACGCCATCAATGCGGCCGATGAAGTCGATGACGACCATGTCATCCTTCTTGGCCTTGACGGTCTTGCCCTTGCGCGGCTCGTAGGTCTTGTTCTGAGCGGCCAGTTCGGCCAGCGCCTCGTCCACTTCCACGTCGGAAGGCTTATAGACCGGACGGGTCAGTTCGAGGGTCGCAGGATCAACCGGCTCAAAGTCGGGCATCAGCTCGACCGAGAACTCATAGGACAGATCGGCCGTGCCGTTCATCACTGCATCCATATCGGACACAGGATTAAAGTCCGGCTGGGCGGCTGGGCGCAGCTTGTTGTCGTCGATGATCTTTTGGTTGGTTTCGGTCAGCAGTGCTTCCAGCACTTCCCCCAAGATCGACTTGCCGTGGACGCGGCGGACATGGGCCACAGGCACCTTGCCGGGGCGGAAGCCCTTAAGCTGCATCTGAGGCGCGATCTCTTTGATCCGCTTTTCCTGGCGCTCGGCCAGCTCTACGGCAGAGATCGACACCGCGTAGACGCGGCTAAGACCATCAACGGATTTTTCAGCAATCTGAATCGACATGTTATTTTTCCGAACCTACGGGGCGCCCGCTTATGGTCCGCCTTCGCCTGCAAAAACGTCTGAGCCGTCCGAAAGGTCACCCCACCGGACGGCGCATGAGGG
>CANFKD010000139.1 GCA_947447115.1 Caulobacteraceae bacterium | reverse complement strand
TCAGGCGCTTTCCTTAATCTGGCGGCAGCGGATCAATACACCCGCGCTTTTGGCGCGATGTAGGCGATCTCGTTGGACATGGTGTAGGTGTGGACAGGGCGGTAATCGATCGCCACCTTGCCGGTTTTGCCGTCGTACCAGGCGAGCGTGTGCTTCATCCAGGTGTCGTCATTGCGCTCGGAGAAGTCTTCACGGGCGTGGGCCCCGCGGCTTTCCTGACGATTGGCCGCGCTATTGACGGTGACAATGGCCTGACAGATCAGGTTATCGAACTCGAGGGTCTCCAAGAGGTCGGTGTTCCAGATCAGGCCGCGGTCGCTAACGCCAATATCGCCCATATCCTTGAACACGGCATCCATACGCTGGACGCCGCTGTCGAGGGTCTCGCCGGTGCGGAACACGGCCACATCCTCTTGCATGGCCTTTTGCATGGCCAAGCGCAGGGACGCGGTGGAGTTCTTGCCCGAGGCGTTGCGCAGACGATCAAAGCGCTCGATGTGGCTGGCGGTGGATTCTGGCTTCAGGTCCGCTTGACGCTCACCGGCGGTCAGGGTCTCAGCCGTACGCATACCGGCGGCGCGGCCAAAGACGACCAGATCGATCAGCGAGTTGGAGCCGAGGCGGTTGGCCCCGTGCACCGAAACGCAGGCCGCTTCGCCCACGGCCATCAGGCCAGGAACCACACTGTCGGCATCGCCGCCAACCTTGGTCAGCACTTCGCCGTGATAGTTGGTCGGAATGCCGCCCATATTATAGTGGACGGTCGGCAGGACCGGGATCGGCTGCTTGGTCACATCGACACCGGCAAAGATCTTGGCGGTTTCGGAAATGCCGGGCAGGCGCTGATGCAGGACCTTGGGGTCGAGGTGATCGAGGTGCAGGAAGATGTGGTCCTTGTTGGGACCGACGCCGCGCCCTTCCCGAATTTCGATGGTCATGGCGCGGCTGACCACGTCACGGCTGGCCAGATCCTTGGCCGACGGCGCGTAACGCTCCATGAAGCGCTCGCCTTCAGAGTTGGTCAGATAGCCGCCTTCGCCCCGCGCCCCTTCGGTGATGAGGCAGCCTGCCCCATAGATGCCGGTGGGGTGGAACTGAACAAATTCCATATCTTGCAACGGCAGGCCCGCGCGCAGGACCATGGCATTGCCATCGCCCGTGCAGGTGTGGGCGCTGGTGGCGCTGAAATAGGCGCGGCCATAGCCACCGGTGGCCAGAACGACGGTCTGGGCCATGAAACGGTGCAGCGTGCCGTCATCGAGCTTCCAGGCGGTGACGCCCCGGCAGCGGCCATCTTCCATGATCAGGTCGAGGGCGAAATATTCGATGAAGAACTCGACATCCTTGGACAGGGCTTGACCATACATGGTGTGAAGCATGGCGTGACCGGTGCGGTCGGCGGCGGCGCAGGTGCGCTGCACGGGGCCTTCGCCATAGTTCTTGGTCATGCCGCCAAAGGCGCGCTGATAGATTTTGCCCTCTTCGGTACGCGAGAAGGGCACGCCCCAGTGCTCCAGCTCATAAACGGCGGCGGGGGCGTTACGGCAGAGATATTCGATGGCGTCTTGGTCGCCCAGCCAGTCCGACCCCTTGACGGTGTCGTACATATGCCAACGCCAGTCATCCTGACCCATATTGCCGAGACTAGCCGAGATGCCGCCCTGCGCCGCAACCGTGTGCGAGCGGGTTGGAAAGACCTTGGAGATACAAGCCGTCTTCAGACCGCCCTGTGCTGCGCCCAGCGCTGCCCGCAGGCCAGAGCCGCCCGCACCGACGACAACAACGTCGAACTTATGGTCGATGAACTTATATTCAGACATGATCAAAGGGCTCCGCCGTCAAGGCCGCCGACGCTCAAGGCAACCTTAAGAATCGAGAATACCGCCAGGGCCCCGCCCAGGCCGCAGACAAACATATTGAGCAAGAGCAACGCGGCCCTGCTGAGCGGCTTTGAGATATAGTCCTCAATCACCACCCGCAAACCCACATGCATGTGCCAAATGCCAACAATGATGAGAAGCAGCGTCAATACGGCATTGACCGGCGACTGCATCCAGACCCGAGCGGCCTGATAGTCGGCGCTGGCCAGCTTTAGGCCTGAGAAAACCGCCCAAAGGACGATGGGAACCAGGGTGATCGAAGAGACCCGCTCGAACAGCCAGGTGCTGACCCCATGCTTGGCCGAGCCAAGACCGCGGGCGCGGCTGAGGGGGGTGCGAAAATCGCTCATTAGAGGGCTCCCGTCATGAAGGCGATGGCCCAGGTGGCGAGGGTGGCAACGACGGCAAAGCCGATGGCCGCAACGCCGGTCAGGTCGGCGAGCTTTGGATCAAAGCCCTTGCCTGCGTCCCAGAACAGGTGACGCACGCCTGCTGCCAGATGGAAATAGAGCGAGAAGGTCAGGCCGAACATGACCAGCAGGCCCAAGGGCGTGCCCAGCATCCCGGTAAAGGCGATATAGGCATCTTGGCCCGATGCGAGGGCCACAGCCCAACCGGCGAGGATCAAGGCGCCGACATAGAGCGCAACGCCCGTCGCGCGATTGAGGATCGAGCCCCACATGGTGATGTGCCAACGCCACACCTGAAGGTGCGGTGACAGCGGCCTGGCCTTGGCCGCGCCGGGTTTGCCCTGGCTCATTGGTTCGGTACCCCAGTGTTTCAAAAACTTGTTCGGACTTTTAGCTTCCGGTTCTGGCCTGTCAACGAAAGCCGTAGTCTGAAAGCCACTATCGTGATGGTGGGGCGATCATGATGGATATCAAGACCCGCTCTCTCTCTCTCTTCCGCGTTCCCCGCGAAGGCGGGAATCCAGATCTTTGAGTCCAAGCTGTGTGTAAGGGTCTGGGTCCCCGCCTGCGCGGGGAACTCGGATGTGTGGGGATGAAGTCCCCCTACGACCCTTCGGGCCACTTCCCCCAGAGGGGGAAGATTTAGCGATCCAAGATCTTCCCCCTCTGGGGGAAGTACCGGCGAAGCCGGGGTAGGGGGCACTTAGTACCCCAGAGCAACGCCCTCACGGCGCGGATCGGCCCCGCCCTCATAGCCGCCCTTATGCTTGATGATCCCGTGCAGGCCGGAAGCCTCACCAAGGCCCGCCGCCCGGAGCGCAACGCCCTTTTTGGCCAGATCGGCAATCACTTCAGGCGTCAGAAATTGAGTCTCGGCCGAATAGACCTCGCCGCGTGATACCAGATTGGGCAGGGCCACCGCCTGCTGCATCGGCATCTTCCAGTCCAAGATCCCAACCAGCGCCTTGAGATCATAGGCCAGAATGGATGAGCCACCGGGCGATCCGACGGCCGCAAAGAATTGGCCCTTCTGGTCCAGAACGATGGTCGGGGACATGGACGAGCGCGGCCGCTTACCCGGTCCAACCGCATTGGCTGCTGCGGTTCCGTCTTTATTGGTCGGCGCGAAGCTGAAGTCCGTCAGTTGGTTGTTGAGGAAAAAGCCGCCGACCATACGGCCCGAGCCAAAGATACTCTCGACGGTCGTGGTCATCGACACCACATTGCCTTGGGCATCGACGATCACGAAATGGGTGGTGCCGCCCGGTTCATGGGTCGCATCAGGGCCAAGCTTTGGCGCGCCCTTGGGCTGACCAAAGTCTGGCGCAGGCCCTGCTGTTTCACCGATCAGGGCGCGGCGCTGGGCGACATAATCACGATCGAGCAGGCCGTCGACTGGAACGCTGACAAAGTCGGGGTCGCCCAGATAGCGGTCCCTGTCGGCATACATCAATCGGCTGGTTTGGGTGAATAGATACCAGCCCTGGGCATCGTTAGCATGGGCCGCAATATCGGTGCCCTCTAAGATGCCAAGCCCCTGAAGAACGGCGGTCCCGCCAGCCGGCACGGGCGGCACGCAGACGCGGTAAACCCGGTAGGGTCGGCAAAGGGCCGCCATGACCTTAGGCTGATAGGCCTTAAAGTCCGCTAGTGTCAGCGAACCGGGCAGATCGCCCTGATGAACCCGCGCCACGATGGCCTCGGCCAAGGGGCCTTGATAGAGGGCGCTAGCCCCTTCGGTGGCGATCCGCCGAACCGTCGCGGCATAGGCGGGGTTCTTGAGCACATCACCGGCCTGATAGCGATTGCCGTCGGCCTTGGTGAAATAGGCTGTAGCGTCGGGGGACTTGGCTTGGGGCGCGGCGCTATTGATCATGCCCGCCAAACGCGGACTAACGATAAAGCCATCGGAGGCCAGTCGCTCGGCATCGCCAAACAGGTCCTTCCAAGCCAGCTTGCCATGCTGCGACTGGGCAAGGGACAACATCGCCACCGCGCCGGGTACGCCGGTGGCGCGGCCACTCACGACGGCCTCGAAAAAGCCGATCGGCTTTGACACGCCATTGGCATCGGTGCGCATGAACATGTCCGGGCTCGCCCCGGCTGGCGCCGTCTCGCGGCCATTATAGGCGGTCACGGCGTGGGTCTTCCCATCATAGAAGACCATAAAGGCCCCGCCGCCGAGGCCAGAGCTCTGCGGCTCGACCAGACCCAGCATCGCTTGGACGGCAACGGCGGCATCCACCGCCGAGCCCCCGCGTTTAAGAACCGCCAGGCCAACCTCAACCGCCAAGGGATTGGCTGCCGCAACCATGGCATGGGGGGCGAGGGCAGGGGAGGTCGCTGCCCCTTTTGTAGCCACCGCCTTGGCCAGGGGATCGGCGAAAACCGAAGAGGACGGTGCCATCGCTCCGGCAAGGGCCAAAAATACAATGCCCAGACCGCTCACTGACTTTCGCATCTCAATCCCCAATATCTCAATCTCACCAACAGATTTCACCATACCGCCCGGCCCAATCCGCGCCAGCCAAAACCACACAGAAAAAAGCGAGAACTAACGCTTGCCTAAAGACTGCTCACCGACTAGTTTCCGCCACCTTGCCCTAGGGCAACAGCGCGCCCGTAGCTCAGCTGGATAGAGCATCAGACTACGAATCTGAGGGTCGGACGTTCGAATCGTTCCGGGCGCGCCAATTATTTCCCGCAAAACCATACCTAACATATTGATATGCAATGATTTTTCAATCGTTGGATAAAGTGTTTGAATCATGCGGGTAGAACACTGGGTAGAACATTCTCCGCGAAGAT
>CANFKD010000138.1 GCA_947447115.1 Caulobacteraceae bacterium | reverse complement strand
TTGTTAGATTAATTTTGCTGATTAGGGGCGTTTGCGGGGATGGCCGCGAGTCGGTGGGGAATTGGGTGGTTTTAGGGGCGTTGAAACAAGGCCCCCTTCGTCGCTTCGCGCCACTTCCCCCAGAGGGGGAAGATCCTCTACAGCAAAATCTCCCTCTCTGGGGGAAGTACCGGCGCAGCCGGAGTGGGGTGTATTGTTGTCTTTGATCCACATCCCCCGCGCAGGCGGGGGCCCAGACCTGTGGAACGCCGATGACCGGTTGGCCCTAGTCTGGATCCCCGCCTTCGCGGGGAACTTGGTTAGGGTGTGGGCTCGGGTGCAACATCCTCGTCCTTCGACAGGCTCAGGATGACAGAGGGCGCTTCATCTACTCCTCGAACGCTTTAACCCTCCACATGCTTCAACACTATCGCAGCAATCTCTTCGCCTCGGGTTTCCTGCGGGAAGTGACCTGCGCCGGGCAGGAGGTCGAAGGTGGCTTGCGGGTAACGCGCGGCCCAATCGCGGCCCCAGCTTTCGGGGAAAACGTCATCACCGCCGCCCCAGATAAAGTGCAAAGGCCCCTTCCACTGCAAGATCGCCTCGAAATGCTCGACCTGAGCCTTGGCAGTGTCGGTGTCTGGGCTGTCGATGGGGATGCTCAAGGGGAAGCGGCGGGCACCCGCATGTCCAGCCCTACCCAACCCGGCATGGGGCGCATCATAGCCGCGGCGCACGGCGTCTGCCTCGGCCGATAGGGTCGGGTGCTCGCCCTTTTGAACGATCCCATAAAGATCGCGCGCGGTCATGTGGCCAAAGGACACCATAATGAACCAGCCCAGTGAAAGCGGCTCAGGGACGTTGGTTTCAAACAGGCCACCAGCCTGCCATCCGGCATTCCATTGGCGAACGGCGGGGCTGTAATCGAAGGCTGCGTGGTGAAGCCAGGTGTTCATGATGACAAGGCGCGAGAACCGCTGAGGCTGCTCTGCGACCTGCGCCAAGCTGATCGGCCCGCCCCAGTCTTGGCAAAAGAGCGTGATGCCCTGAAGGTCCAGATGGTTGATCAGGGCGCGGTGGGCATCGGTATGGCGGGAGATCGAGTACCAGCCCTCGTCCGTGACCTTGTCCGAGCGACCAAAGCCAATATGATCGGCCGCAATGCAGCGATAGCCCTTTGCAACGAGGGCTGTGATGATCTTGCGGTTCAAAAAGCTCCAGGTCGGCATGCCGTGCATCAACAGAGCCACCGGCCCGTCTCGTGGACCCTCATCGACATAGTGCATCCGTAAGCCTTGGAAGATCATGTAGTTCGGCGCGAAGCCATAGCCGGGCAGGTTTTCAAAGGCGCTGTCGGGCGAGCGTAGGAACGGGACGCCGTCAGGGGTGTGGTGAAGTTCGGTCATGCTGCGGGCCTTCTGTTTCGCTTGAGATAACATACGGCACTATAAATGCCAATAGATTTCGGGGCTGTAATCCCCCTACCCCGTCGAAGGGCCTCGCGATCCGATCCCCTCATCCGCGTCCCCCGCGAAGGCGGGGGCCTAGACCTGTGGAGAACCGACGGCTGGTTGTCCCTGTTCTGGATCCCCGCCTTCGCGGGGAAAGCGGGGAGGGTGTGGGCGCGGGTGCAGCATCCTCGTCCTTCGACAGGTTCAGGATGAGGATGAATGGGAAATTGTGGATCTAGACGTCTTGCTCACCCGCATCCCCCGCGCAGGCGGGGGCCCAGACCTTTGGAACTCCGATGTCCGGTTGGCCCTAGTCTGGATCCCCGCCTTCGCGGGGAACGCGGGTAGGTTCGGGTCTAACATTCTCGTCCTTCGACAGGCTCAAGACGAGGAGGTATGACATCCCTCATGAACGACACGCCGAACGACCAAACCCCCGCCGATGACGGCAATTCCCGTATCTTTATCGATGCCGACGCCTGCCCGGTGAAGGATGAGACCTATAGGGTCGCGATCCGCTATGGCTTAAAGGTGTTCGTCGTCTCTAACAGCTTCATCATGACCCCTCGTGAGCCATGGATCGAGCGGGTCATTGTCGATGCGGGCCCCGATATTGCCGATGACTGGATCGCTGATCAGGTGCGTCGCCGCGATATTGTCATCACCAATGACATCCCTCTGGCCAGTCGCTGCCTCGAGAAGGGGGCGCTGGTCATTGGCGCGACGGGGCGAGCCTTTACGCCCGATTCCATCGGCATGGCCTTAGCCGCACGCGGAATTGCTGAGCACCTGCGCTCCACCGGTGAAGTGACCAAGGGGCCGGCGCCCTTTGGCCCTGCGGACCGTTCGCGGTTCCTGTCTGCGCTGGATGAGGCGGTAAATCGCGCCAAGCGGATGCCGCGCTAAATTTTTTTGCTACGCGCCGCAAACCCTTATGGGGCCTAAGGTGGTGGGGCTAATCCCTTGAATCCGCTACGGCACCTTGGCCATCGTAACCAGCCGCTTCGAACCGGCTGGCCGCCTGTGCCATCACGTGTCCCTGATCAGCGTAAAGTTTGACTTCCCTCGCGCGCCCGAAGGGATAATCTGCGCTCTAGAATGAGGCTCTGCGCTAAGACGGGGCTAGGTGAGGACGCACAGATGGATTTCGAATTTTCGGCTGAACAACAGCAACTCAAGGAACAGGCGCGCCGTTATCTGGCGGACAAGTGCCCGACCACGGCCGTGCGCGCCATTTTGGAAGGCTCTGAACCCTTTGACCGGGCCCTGTGGCAGGGTCTGGGCGAGATGGGCTTTTTGGGCGCAGCAATCCCCGAGGAATATGGCGGTCTGGGCCTTGGCTATTTAGAGCTTTGCGTCATCGCCGAAGAGCTGGGCCGCGCCCTAGCACCGGTGCCGGTTTCTTCCTCGATCTTCCTCGTCGCTGAAATCCTCAAGGCGGCGGGCAGCGAAGAGCAAAAGCAAAGATGGTTGCCTAGGCTAGCCTCAGGCGAAGTGATCGGAACCTTGGCCTCGGTTGAGGCAACCGGGTCTGTTCGGCCTTCGAATGTCGCGCTGTCGGCCAAGGGGGGGACCCTGACCGGTGCCAAGTCGCCGGTACTGGACGGCGACATTGCTGACATTGCCATTGTCTTGGCCCGCCATGCGCCGGGCAAGGATGCGCAGGGTCTGTCGCTCTATCTCGTCGATCTGAACCAGTCCGGCATCGAGCGCACCGTGCTAGACACGATCGATCCCTCGCGTAGCCAAGCCAAGATCGCCTTTAAGGACGCAGCGGCGGAACTGGTTGGCGCGGCGGGCGAGGGTTGGCGTCTTTACGAAGAAGCGCTCGACCGCGCCGCCATCCTGACCGGTTTTGAACAGATCGGCGGGGCCGACAAGGCGCTGGAAATGGGACGTGACTATGCCCTGCAGCGCTTTGCCTTTGGCCGCGCCATCGGCTCGTTCCAAGCCATCAAGCACATGCTGGCCGACATGTATGTCTCGGCCACCTTGGCCCGCTCAAACGGCTATTTCGGGGCCTATGCCCTGTCGACCGGCTCGGCAGACCTTGCTGAAGCCGCCGCGACCATGCGGGTTAGCTCGACCAAGGCTTTCCAACATTGCGCCAAGAACAATATCCAAGTCCACGGCGGCATGGGCTTCACCTGGGCCATGGACTGCCACCTGTTCTATCGTCGCTCCAACCTCTTGGCCGTCAGCCTTGGCGGCTTGAATGAATGGGAAGACAAACTGATCGACCGGCTGCGCGCCAAGAACGCTGCCTAAGCCAGATCGCCATTTAAGGGACATCACAGCCATGAATTTCGACGACACACCGCACGAAGCCGCCTTCCGCGCCGAAGCCCGCGCCTGGATCGACGCCAACGCCCCTAAGCACCTGCTGCCCCACCTCGAAAAGGCCGGTTTCGGTGGGATTGAGCTGGGCGGTCTTGACCCCATGAAGGAGGCCAAGGCTTGGCAGAAGAAGAAGTATGACGCCGGATGGGCCTGTCTGCACTGGCCTAAGGAATATGGCGGGCGCGGTGCCAGCCCCATCGAGCGCGTGATCTGGAACCAGGAAGAGGGACCCTATGGCGCCCTGTCCGGCTCCTTCATCATCGGTCACGGCATGTGCGGCCCAACGGTCATGGACTGGGGTCCAGAAGAGGCCAAGCGCGAGCTCTTGCCCCGTCTGGCGGCGGGTGAAGATATCTGGTGCCAACTGTTCTCCGAACCGGCTGGCGGCTCCGATCTGGCCGGTCTGCGCACCAAGGCTGAGCGTGATGGCGACGGCTGGGTCATTAATGGCCAGAAGATCTGGACCAGCGGCGCGCACTATTCACAGTGGGGCATCCTGATCACCCGCACCGACCCTGATGTGCTCAAGCACAAGGGCCTGACCATGTTCTTCCTGCGCATGGATACACCCGGCGTGCGCATCGTGCCGATCAAGCAGGCCAACGGTCAGTCGGGCTTTAACGAGGTCTATTTCGACAATGTCCGCCTGCCCGACAGCCAGCGGCTCGGCGGCGTGGGCGAGGGCTGGAAGGTCTCGCTGACCACCTTGATGAACGAGCGCCTGTCCATCGGTTCAGGCATGAGCGCGGGCTTCCCCGACATTTTCGAGTTCTGCAAGGAACTGGAACTGGCCGACGGGACGCTGGCCATCAATGACCGGGGCGTTCGCTCCAAGCTGGCCGAGTGGGCCTGTCGTCAGAGCGGCCTAAAATATACCGGCATGCGGGCCATCTCGGCCCTGTCGCGCGGGGAAAATCCAGGGCCAGAAAACTCCATCGGCAAGCTGGTGGCCGGGTCCAGCCTGCAAGAGATCGCCATGTTCGCGCTCGACCTTCAGGGTCAGTCTGGGGCCATATCCGATCCAAAGCTGGCAGCTATGACGGCGAAGTTCCAAGCCCAACTGCTGCGCTCGCCCGCAACCCGCGTCGAGGGCGGCACGGATGAGATCTTGCGCAACATTATCGGCGAGCGGGTCCTTGGCCTGCCCGACGATATGCGTGCCGATAAGGGCATAGCCTTCAACAAGATCCCAACGGCCTAGAGCCAAAGGACCCCACCATGCCCGTGCCCTACGCCACATTGCTGATCGAAAAAGAAGGCCCGATTGATTGGGTGACGCTGAACCGGCCCGAGGCGCTCAATACGCTGAACGGCCAGATGGTCGATGATCTGCTCGACTATTTCGGCGGTCTCTATTTTGATCGTAAGACCCGCATTGTGGTGCTTCGGGGGGCGGGCAGGGCCTTTTGCGCTGGGATCGACATCAAGGAGAGCATG
>CANFKD010000137.1 GCA_947447115.1 Caulobacteraceae bacterium | reverse complement strand
TTCCCTTGGTGGACTATACCGCCAAGATGATCGGGCGATTGCTGGATAGGTAAGGAGTGCTGCATGACTGAAGAAACCGCCCCCGCCGACGATATGGATCAGGCCACGACTGTTGATGGCCAGACCGATTCTGCGCCGGAGAGCCCGTCCGCAGAGGCGCTGCAGGCCGAGATCGCTGCTCTGAAAGAGCAGATCCTGCGCTATGCCGCCGATGGGGAAAATCTTCGCCGCCGCACAGAGCGCGAGATGAATGATGCGCGCGCCTTTGCCATCCAGAAGTTTGCCAAGGACCTGTTCGGCGTGTCGGACAATCTCAGCCGCGCCCTGCAATCCATGCCGCGTGAGGGCCTTGAAGGGGCCATCCAAAATCTCGTGCTCGGCATTGAGATGACGGAAAAGGAATTGTCGGGTGCCTTCGAGCGCAACGGCGTCAAGCGCGTCAATCCTGCGCGCGGCGACAGGTTCGATCCTCACCAGCATCAGGCCATGATGGAACAGGATGACCCCGAGGTCAGCCCTGGTTCCGTGATCCAGGTCTTTGCGCCCGGCTATGAGCTATTTGGCCGCGTTGTACGCCCCGCGATGGTGGTTGTGGCGTCTAAGGCCTCGGGCGCAGCCGATCCGTCGGCTGCTAGTGGGGCCTATGGGCAATCCGGTGGTGAGCCCGGCGCGGCAGTCGACCGCAAGGCCTAAGGCTTAGGTTTGACGGCCGGAGGGGTTCTGGGCTTGACGCCGTTCTTGGCGAAATGGTCCAGCATCCGCTGCCAGCCATCGGTGGCTGCCGCTTGATTGTAGGTTTCGCGATAGTCGGCATGGAACCCGTGCTGGGCCTCCGGATAGACGATCACATCGCTGCCCTTCTTGCGCGCGGCGACCAAAGCCGCCTTGAGGGCGTCCGTGTCGGTCTGGGGGATTCCCCTGTCCTTGCCGCCATAGAGCCCCAGTACCGGCGCGTGAAGTTGCGGCACCACATCGATGGGCCATTGCCGATCTTCTGCGCCCAAGAACCCGCCAGCCGCGGGCTTGGACGGGCGGCCATACCAACCAACCGTGGCCTTGAATTCCTTGAACTGTGCCGAGGCCATCCACGCCACCGAACCGCCCCAGCAAAAGCCGGTCAGGGCAAAGCGCTTGTCGGCAAAGCTCTGCTGCTTGGCCCAGTCGAGGGTCGCGGCTATGTCGCCCATGACCTGAGCATTGGTCGCCGTCTCGACGATCTTTTGGATCGCCTTGAAGTCCTTCAGCGGGGCTGGATCCCCGGCGCGATGGAAGAAGGCCGGGGAGATAGCGACATAGCCGAGCTTGGCCAAGCGTCGGCAAACATCGCGGATATATTCATGCACCCCGAAAACCTCGGACACCACGATGACGACGGGATAGCGGCCCTTGGCATCTGGCCGCGCGACATAGGCGGGCAGGGGCGATTCGGGGTGGGGGAAGGTCTCTTCGCTGGTGATCAGGCCGACACTGTCGGTGACGATCGGCTCAGCCTGCGCCGACAGGGCGGACACGGCGAAACCGGCAAAGAATAGACCGGCGATCCAGCGCCGGGACAGGTGAAAGTCTTGTGGCTGCGAGCCTTCGGGGCGGGTGAGGGAAACCATGGGTCAATCCTTCGCAAAAGCCGCCTGTAAGGGCTGTTTGGCGGCCATCTTTTCGTGCTCGCCTAAATTGCGGCCTTATGACCCGGCTGTCAAAGATTCACCGGCCCTGCGGCGCTCACCCTGCGAAGGGTAAGGTTAAACCGGCCGCCGCCGGCTAGCAGGCGCGAGGACCCGGCCAGCACCCGGTCAATCCCGTGAAAGGCCAAACGGTCCTCTCCGGCCAAGAGGCAAACATCGCCCGAGGCCAACCGCACCGACCGGGTCTTGCCCCCGCGCGTGGTCCCGCCAATGCGAAAGACGGCGGTGTCACCCAGCGAGACCGACAGGACCCCAAAGCCAAAATCAGCCTCATCGCGATCTTGATGCAGGCCCATGCGCGCTGTGGGGCCATAGAGATTGATCAGGCAGGCTTCGGGGGGAACGGCCGGATCGACCAACTCCGACCAAAGATCGAGCAGGATCTTGGGGATCGCAGGCCAAGGCTGGCCCGTCACCGGATGGTGGGCCTGATAGCGATAGCCTGCCCGATCCGACATCCAGCCCAAGGGCCCGCAATTGGTCATGCGCACCGAAAAGGGCTGTCCCCCCGGCGTCACAGGCGTGAACAGGGGAGCCGCTTCAATGATGCGCTCGACCTCCACCACCAGATCGCTCTGGGTCTTGGGGTCAAGCCGACCAGGTAGAAGTTGAAAACCGCTCATCCGTTCTAGATGGATCACGGACGGCCTTCATCCAAGGGCTGGCGTTGAATGGTGCGTCAATCTTCGATAAGCCTTGTCTAAATTGAACCTAGAGATGACGGAAAAGATTATGCGGCAGATGGACCGGCTTTCGAAAAAGACCCTTTGGCTGGGCGCTGTCAGCGCGGCCTGTTTTTTTGCCCTTGGTAGCGCTCAGGCCCTGTCTGCGCCCGTTAAGCCAGAGGCGGCCTCCCAGCGTCAGGTCTTGCCCGATGAGGTCACGCCTTCACGCTATGACATTCAAATCACCCCCGACGCGGCCAAGATGCGCTTTGACGGCAAGGTGACCATCGCCATCAGCGTCAAGCGGCCCACCCAGAGCCTGACCCTCAATGCGGCGGACCTGACCTTTTCCAAGGTGGTCTTGAGCGGCCATGAGGCCGAGACCCCGACGGTTGCTTTTGACACCGAGGTCCAGACCGCCAAGATCAGTTTTGCCAGCCCGATCCAGCCGGGCGATTACAGCCTGACCATTAACTATGCGGGCCTGATCAATACCCAATCGCGCGGCCTGTTCGCGGTCGATTATGAGGACGCCAATGGCAAGGGCCAGATGCTGGTCACCCAGTTTGAAGCCCCAGACGCCCGCCGCTTTGTGCCCAGTTGGGATGAGCCGTCGCGCAAGGCGGTCTTTGCCCTAGAGGCCATTGTCCCCGAAGGCCGCATGGCCCTGTCCAACATGCCTGAAACGGCCAGTCAATCGCTCGGCGGTGGCCTGAAGAAGGTTCGGTTTGCCCCTTCGCCAAAGATGAGCAGCTATCTGCTATTCTTTGGTGTCGGTGATCTTGAGCGGCGCACCATCAAGGTCGGGACGGTCGATGTCGGGGTGGTCACCAAGCGCGGTGATCTCGATCAGGGTCAGATCGCTCTGGAAGATGCCGCCAAGATCCTTGTTCAGTACAATGACTATTTCGGCACCCCCTATCCCCTGCCCAAGCTTGATCACCTTGCCGTGCCCAATGGCGGCGGCTTTGGTGCGATGGAAAATTGGGGCGCGATCCTCTATTTCGAACGGGTTCTTTTGCTCGACCCCTTGCGCTCGAACGAGGCGGATCGACAGAACGTCTATTCTGTTGTGGCCCACGAGATGGCGCACCAGTGGTTCGGCGATCTGGTCACCATGGCCTGGTGGGACGACATCTGGCTCAATGAGGGTTTCGCCTCTTGGATGGAGGCCCGCGTCGCCGACAAAATGCACCCGGACTGGAAGGTCTGGCTGCAGGAGGAATCGGGCAAGGAATATGCCATGAGCCTCGATGCCAAGGCCTCGACCCATCCGGTGGTCCAAACCGTCAATACGGTCGAGCAGGTGTCACAGGCCTTTGATGCCATCACCTATCAAAAGGGTCAGGCCGTGATCCGTATGGTCGAAGACTATGCGGGCGATGCCGCCTTCCGAGAGGCGGTGCGGGCCTATATGCGCACCCACGCCTATGGCAACACCGTCACGCAAGATCTATGGAGCGCGGTGGAGACCGCCGCCAATAAGCCGATCTTGGCCATCGCGAATGATTTTGTTCGTCAACCCGGTGTGCCGCTGATCACGCTGGAAAGTGCCGTCTGCAGCAAGGGTCAGACGGCCATCACCCTTCGTCAGGGCCGGTTTGGTCTGGACGAGGCCTCAAAGGTTTCAGGCACTTGGCGCGTGCCGGTGCGGGTGGCTGTTCTGGGTCATGCCGGGACCCAGACGGTCTTGACGAGTGGCAAGGCCGTGACCAAGGCGGTGGTCTCGGGCTGTGGGCCGATCAAGCTCAACGCAGGCCAAGCGGGCTATTTCCGCTCCAACTATGCGCCCGCCCTTAAGGCCTCCTTGACGGCCCGGTTCGACGATCTGGAGGCCAGCGATCAGCTTGGCCTGCTCAATGATGGCTTCGCCCTGACTCAAGGCGGCTATGCCCCCATCGCCGACTATCTGGACCTCTCCGCCCGCGTCGGGGTGTCCAACGACCCGACCGTGATCAACCGGACCCAAGGTGCACTCCGCGGCTTGACCTCTATTTTTGATGGAGAGCCGCGTCAGGACGCGATCTATGCCTATAGCCGCTCTGTGCTCAACCCGGTGTTCGGTAAGGTGGGTTGGCGTCCGACCAGCGGTGAATCGCCTCGCATTGGGCTCTTACGCCTGTCGCTCATTTCGGCCTTAGGCCAATATGATGATCCTGTCGTCGTTGGGGAGGCCAAGCGTCGCTTCCTCGCGGCCGACAAGGACCCGCAGGCCATGCCCGCCGATATCCGTTCGGCTCTGCAGTCCGTGGCCTTGAGCCATGCCGATCAGGCCCTGTTCGACGAGGCCCTGCGCCGCGCCAAGTCATCCAAGAGCCAGATGGAGCGCAATGAGATGTTCTCGGCCATGGCCGGGGTGCGTGATCCGGCTCTGGCCAAACAGATGCTGGACCTGTCAATCAGCGATACGGTTCCGGTGACCATTGGGCCGCGCCTCATTCAACGTCTTTCGGACCGTCACGAGGTCTTGGCTTGGCAATTCTCGCTCGCCCATCTGGACCGGATCGCTAAGGGCCTGGACTCGATGGCCTCGGCCCAATTCATGCCGAGCCTCCTTTCCGGCACGCAAGATCCGGCCATGGTTAAAACCCTCGCCGACTATATCGACAGGTCGGTCCGGCCAGAGGATCGGGCCAGAGCCAATGCGGCCCTTGGCAGTGCGCGTCAGAATGTCCGCTTCAAATCTGAACAGCTCGGCCGGGTCGATTCATGGTTGCGGAAAAAGGGTTTTTAAGGTCCATGAGGGCCTCGAAGACGTGATTATGTGAAGGTCCACAGGTTCGTTGGGTCATTAGCCCTTGCTAAGACCCCATGGCTGCCCATATGCGGCTTCGCAGCGAGTGTTTCTCGCATGTCATTAACGACCGTTGAGGGTCCGCACCTGCGGCCCTAATTCGGAGACCCTTTCGAACCGGGGACGCAATTCAAACCGGGCGCTTGTCCCAAGGCCTGACTAGACCGTCCGCCAGTTATGGAGCGACAGATCTCATGAGTAAGATTATTGGTATTGAC
>CANFKD010000136.1 GCA_947447115.1 Caulobacteraceae bacterium | reverse complement strand
GCCTTTGGACAGACCATGAGAGCCAACGACACGACCGAACGCCCCAAGCGCTTTTACAAGCAGGTCAGCGTCGCTGAGGCCGATGGCGGCTTTGCTGTGACGCTGGATGGGCGCACCCCCAAGACGCCCTTGGGCAGCAAGCTGATCGTGCCATCACAGGCGCTGGCGCAGCTGATGGCCGATGAGTGGGCGGCGCAAGAAGAGTTTATTGTCCTGCCCTCCATGGGCGCGACCCGTCTGGCCTATACGGTCATTGATATGGTCAGCAAGGCGCGGGCCGAGACCGCTGCTGAGGTCGGGCGTTACGCTTGCTCGGACATGGTCTGCTATTTCGCTGAGGCCCCCGAAGGTCTGGTCAAGCTCCAGACCGAACATTGGGGTCCGTTGCTGGAATGGGCCGATACGGTCTTGGGACTGAAACTGATCAAGACCCACGGGATCATTCACCAGCCTCAACCGCCTGAAGCCCTAACCAAGGCCGAGGCCATGGCGGCGCAGTTGGATGATTTCTCGCTGGCGGGGCTCGCCTTTGGCGCGTCGCTCTTTGGTTCAGCGGTCTTGGCCTTTGCCCTGCAGATGGGGCAGTTGAGCGGGGAGTCGGCTCACACCTTGGCGCGGCTCGATCAGGCGTTCCAAGAGGCCCGCTGGGGAATCGATGATGAGGCCGCCGCCCGGACGGCCAGCATGCACGGGGAAGCTTTGCTCCTAGAGCGCTGGTTTGCCGCCCTCCAAGGGTAGAAACATCTAAGTTTCCTTTAGGTGAGCCGTGCCAATTGCCGCCTGCAAGCTTGTCAGTGGCCAGACGGACGGCTAAGCCTCCTGCAGCATTGACGATAGGGGATAGAACCGGTGCAGCATATTCTTGACGAGCTGGAAAAGCGTCGCGATCAGGCCCGCCTCGGCGGCGGTGAAAAGCGCATTACCGCGCAGCATGCCAAGGGCAAGCTGACCGCTCGCGAGCGTATCGACCTTCTGCTCGATGAAGGATCATTCGAAGAATATGACATGTTCGTCGAGCATCGCTGCTCCGACTTCGGCATGGAAAACCAGAAATTTCCGGGTGACGGCGTCGTCACCGGCTGGGGCACCATCAATGGTCGCCTCGTCTATGTCTTCTCCAAGGACTTCACCGTATTCGGTGGCTCCCTGTCCATGACCCACGCTCAAAAGATCGTGAAGGTTCAGCAGATGGCGGCCCGTAATGGCGCGCCTGTCATTGGCCTGTTCGATGCGGGTGGTGCGCGCATTCAAGAGGGCGTCGACAGCCTCGCAGGCTATGCCGACATCTTTATGGAAAATGTGATGTCCAGCGGTGTGATCCCGCAGATCAGCGTCATTATGGGCCCCTGCGCCGGCGGCGACGTCTATTCCCCCGCCCTGACCGACTTCATCTTCATGGTGAAGGATACTAGCTACATGTTCGTGACCGGTCCTGACGTGGTCAAGACCGTGACCAACGAGACCGTTTCGGCCGAAGATCTTGGCGGCGCGCGGGTCCATGCCGGTAAGTCAGGCGTGGCGGACGGAGCCTTTGAGAACGACCTTGAGGCCATGACGCAGGTTCGCCGTCTGGTCGACTTCTTGCCGCTGTCCAACCGCGAAAAGCCGCCGGTTCGCGAGACCTTCGACGATGCGATGCGCGATGAGCCCTCGCTCGACAGCCTGATCCCGACCAATCCGAACAAGCCCTACGATATGAAGGAACTGATCCTCAAGATCGTCGATGAGGCGGACCTCTTCGAGATCGGCAAGGATTTTGCCAAGAACATCATCACCGGCTTTGCGCGGATGGATGGATCGACCGTCGGCATCGTGGCCAATCAGCCTCAGGTGCTGGCCGGCGTGCTCGATATTGACGCCAGCCGTAAGGCGGCGCGGTTCGTGCGCTTCTGCGACGCCTTCGGTATCCCCATCGTCACGCTGGTGGACGTGCCCGGCTTCATGCCTGGCACAAAGCAGGAATATGGCGGCTTGATTAAGCACGGTGCCAAGCTGCTGTTCGCCTATGCTGAAGCGACGGTCCCCAAGGTTACGGTCATTACGCGCAAGGCCTATGGCGGGGCCTATGACGTGATGAGTTCCAAGCACCTGCGCGGCGACGTCAACTATGCTTGGCCGACCGCTGAGATCGCGGTCATGGGGGCCAAGGGCGCGGTGGAGATCATTTTCCGGGCCGATATTGGCGATGCTGAAAAGCTGGCCGCGCGCGAAGCCGAATATAAGGAAAGGTTCGCCAATCCGTTCGTCGCGGCCTCTCGCGGCTATATTGACGACGTGATCAAGCCCCATGGCACGCGCCGGCGTATTATCCGGTCCTTGAAGAGCCTGAAGCACAAGGTCCTGACCAACCCTTGGAAAAAGCACGATAATATTCCGTTGTAGGGTTAAGAAGACAAGCAAGGCCCCCTACGGCCCTTCGGGCCACTTTCCCCAGAGGGGGAAGATTTATCACGCCATGATCTTCCCCCTCTGGGGGAAGTACCGGCGTAGCCGGGGTAGGGGGGTCTTTCGTCCACGTCCGGCATGTGTACATCCGCGTCATCGCGAGGCGCATTGCGCCGAAGCAACCCAGGGGAACATCAGATTAGGTCCGTGTCAGACCCCTGGGTCGCTTCGCTGCGCTCGCAATGACGCAGTTAGGAAACAAGGCCCTCACCCAACCCTCTCCCACAGGGAGAGGGCTAAGAGGTGAAAAGCCCTCGCCCCCTTGGGGGAGAGGGTTGGGTGAGGGGGTGATCATCCACCAGCCTTTCAGCCACGTTCCCCGCGAAGGCGGGGGAGGCGGGTTTATGGGCTTAAATCTTCCCCCTCTGGGGGAAGTACCGGCGTAGCCGGGATAGGGGGCTGCGGCCTCTAAGCGTCCGCCACAAAGGCCAAAGACACCGAATTGATGCAGTAACGCAGCCTTGTCGGCGGCGGGCCGTCGGGAAAGACGTGGCCTTGATGGCTGCCGCAGCGCGCGCAGAGGGTCTCGACCCGGCGCATGCCGTAGCTGTTATCTTCGATCAGGCGCACATGGTCCTTGTCGATCGGCGCGAAGAAACTGGGCCAACCGGTGCCGGACTCAAACTTGGTCTCAGCCCGAAACAGCGGCAGGGCGCAGAGGCGGCAGCAATAGGTCCCTGGTTTTTTCTGGTTCAGCAAACCGCCGCAGAAGGGGGCCTCGGTGCCGTGATGGAGCAGCACTTCGCGCTCTTCTTGGCTAAGTTCAGCCTCTAGCCGCGCTCGCTCTTCGGCACTGGGCGGGGTCAGGTCGTGGCCAAGGGCCGTGGTGGCGATGGTCTGGGTCATGCGAGTCTCCGAAGGTCGGTTCACGGCTTAATATAGCGTGCTGTTGGAAAAAGTCGCGTGGTCAGACCTTGCGTCAACCAAGGCCAAGCCCGCAAATCACGGAATATTTTGCCTCCAGACGTAAAATATCAGCGCTAGAGATTTGCATTGCGGCTCTGACGTCGCTAACCCCTGATCCGTTAAACAGTTCTGTGACGAGACAGGGGCCTTGATGTTCACGAAAATCTTGATCGCCAACCGAGGCGAGATCGCCGTCCGCATCATTAAGACTGCGCGGCGCATGGGCATCAAAACGGTGGTCGTCTATTCCGAAGCCGATGCGGACAGCTTGGCCGTTGAGATGGCCGATGAGACCGTGTTCATCGGACCGGCCCCGGCGTCGGAGTCCTACCTGATCGCCGACAAGATCATTGATGCCTGCAAGCAGACGGGCGTCCAGGCTGTGCACCCCGGCTTTGGCTTCCTTTCTGAGAAGGCCGAGTTCGCTCAGCGCTGTAAGGATGAGGGCATTGTCTTCATCGGTCCGAACGCTGGGGCCATCTCGGCCATGGGCGACAAGATCGAGAGCAAGAAGTTTGCCGCTGCGGCCAATGTCTCCTGCGTTCCGGGCCATATTGGCGAAATTGCCGACACAGCCCACGCGGTCAAGATCTCTGAAGAGATCGGCTATCCGGTGATGATCAAGGCCAGCGCCGGCGGCGGTGGTAAGGGCATCCGGGTGGCCATGAACCGCAAGGACGTTGAAGAGGGCTTCCCCGCTGTTCGCGCCGAGGCCAAGGGTGCGTTCGGTGACGACCGCATATTCATCGAAAAGTTCATCACCAGCCCGCGCCATATCGAGATCCAGGTTTTGGGCGATAAGCACGGCAATGTGGTCCACCTGTTCGAGCGTGAATGTTCGATCCAGCGTCGCAACCAAAAGGTCATTGAAGAGGCACCGTCGCCCCTGCTTGATCCGGAAACCCGCGCTGCCATGGGGGCTCAGGCCGTGGCTCTGGCCAATGCCGTTGGCTATGACAGTGCCGGAACCGTCGAGTTCGTGGCCGGTCAGGATAAGAGCTTCTATTTCCTCGAAATGAACACCCGTCTTCAGGTCGAGCATCCAGTGACCGAACTGATCACCGGCCTTGATCTGGTCGAGCAGATGATCCGCGTGGCCTACGGCGAAAAGCTGGCCTTTAAGCAGGAAGACCTCAAGATCAATGGCTGGGCCATTGAAAGCCGCATCTATGCGGAAGATCCCTATCGCAAGTTCCTACCCTCAATCGGGCGTTTGGTGCGCTATGACCCGCCTGCCGAGGGGGAGCATGGCTCGTCCCATCTGGGCGCCTATACGGTCCGCAATGATGGCGGCGTGCGCGAGGGCGACGAGATCTCGATGTATTACGACCCGATGATCTCCAAGCTCTGCACCTGGGCGCCGACCCGCGAAGCCGCAGTAGCCGGCATGGGCCGGGCCTTGGAAGATTTCCACATTGAAGGGCTGGGTCAAAACATCCCGTTCCTTGCTGCGGTGATGGATCAGGACCGGTTCAAGTCCGGCGCTCTGGCGACCAACTACATCACCGACGAGTTCCCAGAGGGCTTTAACGGCACGGTGCCGACCGATTTCCAGACCGATGTCATGACGGCAGTCGCGGCGTCCATGCACCGTGTGATGGCGGCCCGCGCCCGCACCATCGGCAATGGCTTGGCCCAGCGCGGCGTGCGTGAAGATTGGGTTGTCTTTGTCGGCAAGCATGAGCGCACGGTTACCCTCGTTGACGGCGCGGCGGGGTTGGACGTTGTCCTATCGGACGAAGGCCGGACCCTATCCTTGACGGAGACCGATTGGCGTCCAGGCAAGCCGACCTATAGGGGCCTGCTCAATGGCCGCGCCTTTACGGTTGCCGTCATGCCAGCCGCTGAGGGTTTCACCATCCGTCACCGTGCCGCTAAGGCCCCGGTGGTGGTGCTGACGCCCCATTCGGCAGAGCTGCACAAGCGCCTACCCGCCAAGCAGGCGGCCGATACCTCCAAGCTGATCATCTCACCGATGCCGGGCCTGGTCGTTTCGATCGAGGTCGCTCTGGGCCAAGAGGTCAAGGAAGGCGAGATCGTCTGCATCATCGAAGCCATGAAGATGCAAAATATCATCCGCGCGGAACG
>CANFKD010000135.1 GCA_947447115.1 Caulobacteraceae bacterium | reverse complement strand
GCGGCTTGTGGATATCGAGCAGGCCGACAATGCCGGAAATATCTCCGGTTCGCGCGGTGATCTGCCGTTCGACGGGGACCCGCTCATCGGTCGGATCCAAGATGGTGGTCATGGTTTTTCTCCAGTCCTGAGAGGAGGCTATCAGCATTCTATTTTTCTGGAAACAGAGACTGAACCGGCAGGGCCCGTGACCCAGCCGTGGAAGGCGGCCGAGAACTTGCCCGCCTCTGATCCGGCCACAACGATGTGAATATGCTGATCGCTGGAAAATTTCGGTACCAGCATGTCCAACTGAGCCTCGGTCATCTTGGCGGCGCTGGCCAGAGGGATTCCCGCGCCGGAGATCTCGTTGGCGACCATATCGCGCAGGGGCCGACGGGTGACCTCTTGGATCCGGTCCCTAAGTCTTGCCTTTGAATAGGGCCCATCGCTGAGCAGGGTCTTGATGTGCTCGGGACAGACCACCAGCAGGGCATCGACGGGCATGCGGTGGATCTTGGACAGGAACATGCCCTCTAGCCCTAGGCCGAGTGTTCCGGCGATCTGGTCGGGCTGACGCGATTCCTGATCGACGATCTGCACGGGGCCGCTGGTCATGGCAAAGGCAGTGACGACACTGTCGCTTGGTGCAAAGCCGCGCTCGACATGCAGCGGCTCCCAGGGCGAGCCCTCCTCCCATTCGGGAAAGCACATGGTGAATTTCATCGGTGTACTGAGGGTCGAGCGATCAACCCCGCCCGGCTTTGCCCCGCCGACATTGCGAATGATCAACCGCAAGGCCCGCCCGATGGTCGCATTGGCCCGATTGTCAGGCCCAAGAGCCCCAAGCTTCATATTCATGCCGAGCCTTTGCCGGATGGGGCCGTTGATCACCAGGACCGGTGAGGCTCCCATAGTCGTGGCGGTGACGCCGTGCATGTTAAATTCGTCCGTACACACCGCTTCTAGGGCGGCGATGACGACGGGCAGATATTCGGGGCGGCAACCAGCCATCACCGCATTGATCGCGACCTTCTCGACCGTGGCTGGGGCCATGTTTGGCGGGACCACCGCGACGATCTCTTGCGAGCCCCTTTGTGTGCCGCTCAGCATCCGCAGGACCCGCTCTGGTGTGGGGGGCACCAGAGGCAGGCCATCGCTAAAGCCCTGATCGAACATGAACTCGTCCAGATCATCGCTGCTGGCAATCTCGATCCGGCGGGCGCGGATGGGGCTATTGTCGGCTTCGGCCAGCAGGCGGTCATGGATCTCGGGGTCCAGATGTTTGGAACCGCAGCCCGGCCGCCAGTCGGGAAGGTCGGCCCAGACCACACCGCAGTCCGAAGCCTTGAGATCGGCGCTGATCTGCTGGGCTAGGGCCTGCCATTCAGCGCGCACAAAGCCTTCGATGCAGGGTCCGCCTTGACCCTCGGCATGCAACCAATAGACGGCTGGGACAATCTCAAAGCCCCACGCGAAGGATGTCTTTAAGGCGCTATCATCGAGCACGGGCAAGGTCAGGCCGTGGCGGTCCTGCAAGATCTGATTGCCGTCCTTCGACTGGCCCAAGACCCAAATATCGGCTTGGTCGCCCCAAGCCTGATGGAAGGCCTCAAGGATCTGCGCAACCAGATTACAGGTGTTGCAGTCCTCCTTCAGGAACGCAATCAGGCTGGGTCGCCCGGTCGGAAAGACGCGAGTCTGGCCGTTCTGATCGGTCAGGGAAAATCCGGATGGGGCCGCGCTCATGGGTCTTTCCTCGCTCATTGATCTATACCTCCCCCCAGATCGAGCCGAGGGGATGGCGGAGGCGGATGGGAATCGAACCCACCACACGCCTTGTGGACGTGTCACTGGTTTTGAAGACCAGGGAGGCCACCAGACCCCAGTCGCCTCCGATGGTCACGAACAGTAGCGGCACTCACGCAAAAAGCTGAAGGGCTTTTCTGCGCGCCTCGCGATTTAGCCCCCTGCGAGGTCCGATCCCATTTCGTCCGGGACCAGCACCTGCCGCACATCCCCGTCCCTGCGGGTCAGACCAAGGCGGTCGAGATATTCCAGCACCGGGACAATATATTTGCGGGTGGTTTCCAGCGCCGCTCTGGCCTCTCCGGTCGTGAAGCTTTGCGGCGGCGCAAAGTGACTTCGAAGCTTGGGCGGGGCCTCCAACAGGGCGTGGTGGTGAAAGGTCAGGGTCTGGCGAAGGGCCCCATTGCGCAGGGCAACGGCCCGCCCGGTCTCTACCAAAAGCGTCATCAGGGCGGCGGCCTCTTCATCATCGCCCGCGACGGTCGCCACATCGGGCGGCATGAGCCCGGCTTGGAGGAGCCGCGCCTCGATCTCACCAAGGCGCACAAGGCTATCGGCGGACAGGCTGGCCAGAGGGTCGTGGCTCACCAGCGCGACCTTGGCCCCCTCGAGCCGGATCAAACCCTCTTGTGCCAAGACCTGCTCTGCATGGGCGATCAGGTCACGGCCATGGTCTTTGGCCAGTTCTTTGCGAACCTCTGCGACTGAAGCTGCGGCGCGGGTCGGTGCAAGGGCGTGGGCAGTGGTCAGGGCAACAAGATAGGCCTGCTTTGCCGCTGCCACATCAGCGCGCCGGACAAGCTGACCCTCGCCAAGGGGCTGATAGTCCGTCACCAAAAGGGGCAAAAGATCGCTGACCGTTCGGCGGGTCAGCCGCGCGGCCTCGGCGACTGACAGGATGCCACCGCTCCAGTCTGCGAGGGCTTGGACAATCGCTTCCACCTCACCTGAGGCCACAGCGGCAAGAAGGGCGAGCCTTGGCCCAGACCGTCCCTTCATTGGCGGGGCGAGCGGATCGAGCACCGTAATCGATCCCAGCGTCTCCGCTGGAGAGGGGCGGCGAAGGACCGCCCTTTGACCGCCATAGGCCACGACCGGCGTCGCAAACCGAAGCTGAGCCAGCGCCCTTTGCCCCGGCGCAAGGGTGCCGGCCTCCATCAGGCGCAGGCTGGCCATATCTTGCCGCGCGCCCCACAGGACCTTGATCTGGTCCATATGTTTCAGGCCCTTCGAGGCCTGCTCGGATAGGGTGATCATCACATCGACTTGGGTGCTGGGCGAAAAGGCCCCAGCGCTGCAGAGCACCTCGCCGCTGGCCACATCCTTGGCTGAAACACCCCGCAGATTGACCGCGACCCGGCCCCCCGGTTCGGCCCGGTCCACGCTTTGGTTATGGATTTGAAGCTGGCGCACGCTGGCCCTCTGGCCCGAGGGCCAAAGCTCGACCGCCTCACCGACCCTCAGGCCTGCGCCCTGCAAGGTGCCGGTGACCACTGTGCCTGCGCCGGTCAGGCTAAAGGCCCGGTCGATGGGCAAGAAGGCTCCGGCGAGCGGGGACGGCAGAGGGCATCGATGGGCGAGCCCGCGCAGTCCCTCCCGCACGGCCTCAAGACCCGCGCCGCTATGGGCCGAACAGAGGATGATGGGCTGGCCCTCTACAATGGTGCCGCGCAGGTCGGCGGTGATTTGGTTAAGGACAGCGACCTCGTCGCCCGGGCCCAGAAGATCGGCCTTGGTCACCACCACCAGACCGGCCTCTAGACCGAGCGCCGCTGCGATCGCCAGATGCTCATGGGTTTGACGGCCAAAGCCCTCTGTGGCCGAGACTACCAACAGCACGGCTCGTGCTCCCGCCGTGCCGCTGACCATGGCGCGGATATAGTCCTCATGGCCGGGGGCATCGATCAGGTCGAACATGACCCCGCCCTGCTCGGCATGGGCAAAGCCAAGCGTAATGGACAGGCCCCGCTCGATCTCTTCCTTGAGCCGGTCGGTCTCCATGCCAGTCAAGGCCCGAACCAGCGCCGTCTTGCCATGGTTCACATGGCCGTTCACCGCCAAGCTCAGGGACGGTGTTGGCGCGCCTTGCGCCACTTCAGACAAAAGATCAGCCTCACGGGTCATGGCCTGATCTATACAGGAACTGTCTCTGCGGTCACCACTGGGCGCCCATCCCCAACCCCGGGCTTGGCAGGCGCGCAAAGTTGCGTCACCCTTTGGTTATGGACCAGACCGCGCCCCCCTCCAACACCATGCTCCTGTCGCAGATGGATCAGGACGGGGTCTTGCACCTGACCCTCAACCATCCTGCGGCTCGCAATGCCTTGAGCCTTGAGATGATTACGCGGCTGCAAGAGGCTTTTGACGCCGCCGCCAAGGACCCATCGGTGCGGGTCATTATCCTCAAGGGGGTGGGAAGCGTCTTTAGCTCCGGGCACGATCTGAAGGAGATGACCGCCCATCGCCAAGACCCCGACGGCGGCAAAGGGTTTTACGAGCAACTCTTTGCCCGCTGCTCGGACCTGATGCAGGCCATCGTCCACCACCCCCTGCCGATCATCGCCCAGATCGAGGGTCTGGCCACGGCGGCGGGCTGTCAGCTGGTCGCTAGCTGTGATCTGGCCCTCGCCACCCCAGAGGCGCGGTTCGCCACGCCGGGGGTCAATCTGGGCCTGTTCTGCTCAACCCCAATGGTGGCCCTGTCGCGCGCCGTGGGCCGAAAACAGGCGATGGAGATGCTTCTGACCGGCGACATGACCGGCGCTGACGAGGCCCTGCGCATCGGCCTGATCAACCGCATCGTCCCCGCCGATCAGATCGCGGCTCACAGCCTGGCCCTCGCCCAAAAGATCGCCAGCAAGGCCCGCGCCACCCTTCAGGTCGGCAAACAGGCCTTCTATCAGCAGGTCGAGATGCCCCTGAACGCCGCCTATGATCTGGCCTCACAGGTCATGACCCTCAACATGCTCGGCCCCGAAGCCGAAGAGGGCATCGGCGCGTTCTTGGCCAAACGCCCGCCGGTTTGGCCCTAGTCTCTCCGGGCCATCCAAGCCTCGCGGGTCAATTCCCAGTAAAACGAAGCTCTCACCGTGCCGTCGGGGCGGATGGCGTCGCGCTGGCCCATGGGGACAAAGCCTGCCGCCTCTATGACCTTGGCGGAGCGCGGATTGTCGGTGGCGGCGGTGACGCCGATTAGACGAACGCCGAGCGCCTCGAACATCCAGTTAAAGCTGCCCGCAGCGCCGGACTTACCGCCGCCGAGATTTTGCAGGTCCGCGCGTCTTGCCCCGGCAATTTCAGCAGAGGCGCGGTCTGGCCAGACGGTAAAGCGCGAATAGCCCGCCACTTGTCCCTCGCTATCGAGCGTCACCACCAGCACGGCCTCGCCGAGGGCCTGAAGCCTTGCGGTATCGGTGATCCAAGCCCCAACGGTCTTTTGATTGATCGGGCGGGGCAGGTCATAGATCGGGGCTGACACGGCCGGATCACTGAGCAGAGCCACTAGCCCCCCAATATGGGACGGCCCCGCCACCCGTGCGCCGGGCCCCAGCAAAGACAGGTCCGCCGACCGCACCGCTTGGCGGATCGCAGCCTCCTCCTTGGGGGTCGTGGTCAGAACGGTCTTGGGCGGCGCACTCATGGCTCCAGTCTCGAAGACAATGGCGAGGCGCGCAAGGGGGCTCACCAAAGGCTGGACTATCGTCGTCTTTGCGGCATGATTGGGCAAGGGTGGACGATCAGAACCATGCAAAGACAAAAGATATTGGTGCTCTATACGGCCAATTCGGCCTTGGATTCTCCGGTCATTGGCTGGTCGGTCTATGATGGCACGGGTCAG
>CANFKD010000134.1 GCA_947447115.1 Caulobacteraceae bacterium | reverse complement strand
ATGTCGGCGTCGCGATCGTAATAAACACGCATGATCAAGTCTCCAGACGGGTCATTCAAGAGCCCCTTCGCGGGACGCTTTTCGGAAAGGCTGCTTTCGAGCGTTTTTTTGCCCTCACGTCAAGGTCTGGGTGCATTGCGCGCAAGCTCTTGCCCTTATATGTGCTGGAATAGTGGATCTGAACCGGCCGCTTTGAGGAATACCGCCCATGTCACGACTAGCGACGCCGCATGACGTGGTGATCTATTGGCAAAATGCGGGGCCCAGCAAATGGTTCGCCAAGAACGACCGGTTTGACGATGCCCTGAGCCTACGGTTTGAACCCATGCATATGTCTGCTGCGCGCGGCGAGCATGATGATTGGGAAACGCAAGGCGCGGTTGGAGCCCTTGCCCTCATTCTTCTGTTCGACCAGATCCCCCGCAATATCTATCGCAAGACCGCCCATGCCTTCGCCACCGACGGCCGCGCCCGCGCGATTGCTCGCAAGGCCGTTGCCAATGGCTATGATCAGGAGATGGAACCGTCCTTGCGGCCCTTTTTCTATCTCCCCTTCGAACATTCAGAGGACCCGAGCGATCAGGCCTTCAGTGTCGAGCTGTTCAGCGCCCATAGCCTAGCCAGCGGCGATGAGGACAGCCTCAAATGGGCCATTGTCCATAGCCAGATCATCGAGCGGTTTGGGCGCTTTCCACACCGCAATCCGGCCCTTGGTCGGTCAACCACGGTGGAAGAGAAGATGTTCCTGAGCGAAGGCGGGTTCGGCGGTTAACAGAACCGTTGGATTTCTGCCCGCCCGCCCTTTAGCCTGTCCCCAGACCAAGGGTCAGAATCAGATGAACGCACACGCTCCCGCCTCTGCCGCAATGACCGCTGCCCATCCTGAGCAGCAATATCTCGATCTGTTGGCCGATATCCTCGCCAACGGCTCCTTTCGGCAGGACCGGACCGGGACAGGCGCCAAAAGCCTGTTCGGGCGGCAGATGCGCTTTGATCTGGCCGCTGGCTTCCCGCTCCTGACCACCAAGAAGCTGCATCTGAAGTCGATTATCGTCGAGCTTCTGTGGTTCCTGCGCGGCGACACCAATGTCAAATATCTGCATGATCACGGGGTCAGCATCTGGGATGAATGGGCCGACGAGGCCGGTGATCTCGGCCCGGTCTATGGCAAGCAATGGCGCAGTTGGGCTGCCCCCGATGGGCGCGTCATCGATCAGATGGCGCAAGTCGTCCAGAGCCTTAAGACCAACCCCAATAGCCGACGCCACATTGTCAGCGCTTGGAACCCGTCAGAGGTGGACGACATGGCCCTGCCGCCCTGTCATTGCCTGTTCCAGTTCTTCGTGGCCGACGGCAAGCTGTCGTGCCAGCTCTATCAGCGCTCCGCCGACATGTTTCTGGGCGTGCCGTTCAACATCGCCTCCTACGCCCTCCTGACCCTGATGGTGGCGCAGGCGACAGGGCTGGAGCCGGGGGAATTTGTCCATACGCTGGGCGACGCCCACATCTATTCCAACCATGTCGAGCAGTGCGAACTGCAACTGTCCCGCCAGCCTCGGGCCTTCCCGACCCTGATCATGGCCCCCAAGACCGACCTGTTCAGCTTTGACTATGCCGACTTCAAACTCGAGGGCTACGACGCCCACCCCGGCATCAAGGCGCCAATCGCGGTTTGAACTGGCGCTTCCCCTCGGGCGCAGAAGCGACTAAATCCTTGTCATGGCTTTGATCCCTATCGCTCTCGTCGTCGCTCGCGCGCGCAATAATGTCATTGGTGCTCAAGGCGGCATTCCTTGGCGGCTGAAGACTGATCTGGTGAACTTCAAGGCCGTGACCCTGTTCAAGCCGGTGATTATGGGCCGCGCAACGTGGGACTCCCTGCCGTTCAAGCCTCTGCCCGGTCGGCTCAATATCGTGCTGTCCCGCGATGGATCGTTCGAGCCCAAGGGTGCCCTGCCCTGCGAGCGGTTGGATGAGGCCCTTGGCATTGCCCGCGAGCAGGCCGAAGAGGATGGGGCCGAAGAGGTCTGCGTCATCGGCGGTGCCCAGATCTATGCGGGCCTTCTGCCCAAGGCCAAACGGCTCTACATCACCGAGGTCGAGACCGAGGTAGAGGGTGACACCCTGTTCCCTGATTTTGACGAAACGGAATGGCGCGAAACTAAGCGGGAGGCCCATCCGGCAGGGCCTGACGATCAGTTCCCGTTCGTCTTTCGGGTGCTTGAGCGACTTTAAGCGCCTATTCCCAAAAGGCTTGCCCAGCAGGGGGTGACGGCGCGAACCATTGCGCTAATCTGCTTCCTGAACGCCGCTCACCTGACGAGGCGGCCGCAAGAGGAAGACGCCTGTGGACATCAAACTGGTCGCTGAAAACCTACAGTTCCCCGAAGGCCCTATCGCCATGAACGATGGGTCCGTGATCTTGACCGAGATCAAGCGTGGTACCCTGACCCGCGTCCTGCCAGACGGCACAACCAGCGTGGTGGCCAATGTCGGCGGCGGACCGAACGGAGCCGCTATCGGCCCTGACGGCGCGATCTATGTGACCAATAATGGCGGTAGCTTTGAGTGGCTCGCCGTCAATGACATGACCATCCCCGGACCCACGCCCCCCAGCCATACGGGAGGCTATATCCAACGCGTGGATCTTACGACCGGCGAAGTGCGCACCCTCTATAGCGAGTGCGATGGCAAGAAACTGGTCGGGCCGAACGATCTGGTCTTCGATAAGCAGGGCGGGATGTGGTTCACCGATCACGGCTGCTCGACGCCAGAGGGGCGCAAGTTCGGCGCGCTCTACTATGCTCAGCCGGACGGTTCGAGCATTACCCGCATCAAGGACCATTTCGTGTCGCCCAATGGCGTCGGCCTCTCGCCCGATGAGAAGACTGTCTATATGGCAGACACCAATCTTGGCCGCCTGTGGGCCTTCGACCTGACCGCGCCGGGTGTGGTCGCAGAGCCGCCGCCGTTCCAGCCCGCGCGGGTCGTGCACAATCTGCCAGGCTTCCAGTTGCTCGATAGTCTCGCCGTCGAGGCCGGCGGCAAGGTCTGCGTCGCAACGATCATCAATGGCGGGATCACCGCTTTCGACGAAGACGGCACGACCGAGCACTATCCCTTCCCCGACATTCTAGTCACCAACATATGTTTTGGCGGCGCCGATATGAAGGATGCCTGGATCACAGCGTCGGGCACGGGCAAGCTCTATAAGTGCCGCTGGCCTCGCCCCGGCCTTAAGCTGAACTACAACGCCTAAAAGAAAGGGGTGAGGGCTGAAACTGGCCCTCACCCCATCCATATTATCGAAATTCCAGTGACTTAGAACAGGGTTCCGAGCGCGCTGGTATTATAGTCCAACAGCTCGGCATCGCGGCCGTCGCGGACCTTTTCCACCCAGTAGGGATCGACCAGCAGGGCACGGCCGACACCGACCAGATCGAACTCGTCATTTTCCAGACGGGTCAGTAGGGCGTCGAGCGACGCAGGCTTAGAACCCTCGCCCGCCATTCCAGCCACAAATTCTCCCGTCAGGCCGACCGAGCCCACCGTGATGGTTGGCCGACCGATCAGCTTCTTGGCCCAACCGGCAAAGTTCAGGTCCGAGCCTTCAAATTCAGGTTCCCAGAACCGGCGCTGCGAGCAGTGGAAGATATCTGCTCCGGCGTCGGCCATAGGCTGGAGCCAAGCTTCCATCTCCTTGGGCGTGTGGGCCATCTTGACGGCAAAGTCCTGCTGCTTCCACTGCGACAGGCGGATGATGATGGCAAAGTCCTCACCGACAGCGGCGCGGCAGGCCTTGATGATTTCCGACGCGAAACGGGCGCGCTCGGCCAGAGCCGTACCACCGAAGCTGTCTTCACGCACATTGGTCCCGTCCCAGAAGAACTGATCGATCAGATAGCCGTGAGCACCGTGAAGCTCGATGGACTCAAAGCCCAGACGCTTGGCGTCCGCAGCGGCGCGGGCGAAGGAGGCGATGGCGTCGGCGACGTCAGCATCGCTCATGGCCTCACCAAACTGCTTGCCGGGCGAAGAGAGGCCCGAGGGGCTGTCGATAGGGCCCGGAGCGACCCATTCGGTGCGGCGGTTGCGCACCGCGCCGACGTGCCAGAGCTGGGGTGCCATCGCCCCGCCCTTGGCATGGACGGCGTTAATCACCTTCTGCCAACCGGCAAGGGCCTCATCGCCGCAGAACTTGGGCACATTGGGATCATTGGTCGAGGCACCGCGGTCAACGCCCGTGCCTTCAGACACGATCAGACCCACATCGGCACCTGCGCGGCGCTCATAATAGTCCGCAACCTCTTGGGTCGGGATGCCGTTCGGCGAGAAGGAGCGGGTCATGGGGGCCATGACCACGCGGTTACGCAGGTTCAGCGACTTATATTGAAAGGGACGAAACAGGGCGTCAGCGGCCATGGGAAATCTCGCAAATTTGAGGAAAATACAGATCCGGGCAGCCCCTGTTGAAGGACTGCCCGGCAGGAAAGGCTTCGATAAAGGTTTGCCCTCGGCTTAGAGGCCAAGGATCAGCTTGGCCATGATATTGTGCTGGATCTCGTTGGAACCGGCATAGATCGAGGCCTTGCGGTAGTTCAGATAGGTGGGTGCTGCTGGTGCCGCATAGTCTGGACCGGGACGCGCCTCATTGGTCTCACCGCGCATTTCAGCCCAGGTGTCAGCGATGAAGGGCGCAGAATAGTTGCCCACCGCCTCGAGCGTCAGTTCGGTGATGGCCTGCTGAGCCTCAGAACCTTCAAGCTTGAGCATCGACGAGGCCGGACCCACGGGCGTGCCCGAAGCCATGGCCGAGAAGATACGCAGTTCGGTGGCGTTCAGGGTCTCAACCTTGATTTCCAAGCTGGCCAGCTTGCGACGGAAATCAGCATCTTGGATCAGGCTGGTGCCTTGGCCCGAAGCCTCGGTCGAGGCGATCTTGCGAACCTTATGAAGCATGTTCATCAGGCCGGGCGCATAGGCGTTACCGCGCTCAAATTCGAGCAGGTACTTGGCATAGGTCCAGCCCATCCCCTCTTCGCCAATGCGGTTTGCTATCGGCACGCGGACATCTTCAAAGAAGACCTGATTGATCTCCTGCTCGCCTTCGACCGGACCATCGAGGGTCGGCAGGGGACGGATGGTGATGCCGGGTGAGTTCATTTCCAGAAGCAGGAACGAGATACCGTTCTGCGGCTTGGCCTCTTGGCTGGTGCGAACCAGACAGAACATCCAGTCAGCCCACTGGGCGTGGGTCGTCCAGATCTTCGAGCCGTTGAGCACATAGTCGTCCCCATCACGCACGGCGCGCATCTGCAAGGAGGCCAGATCGGAACCCGAACCGGGCTCCGAATAGCCCTGACACCACCAGATGTCGGAGGTGAGGATCGGCGGCAGGTGCTTTTTCTTCTGCTCGTCGGAGCCAAAGGCCATGATCACCGGAGCGACCATCTTCAGGCCCATGGGCGAGGAGGTCGGAACCCCTGCCAGCGACATCTCCATGTTGAAGATATAGTGCTGCGACGGCGTCCAGCCGGGACCGCCAAATTCGACGGGCCAATTGACCGCCGCCCAGCCCTTTTCGCCGAGCAGTTTTTGCCATTTGACCTGGCCAGCCTTGTCCAGATAGCCGTTCTTGGACTGAGCCATCTGACGGCGCAGGTCTGGGTCATAGGCCTGTTCAATCCAGGCGCGGACCTCGTCGCGGAACTTCAAATCTTCGGGGGCAAAGGCCAGATCCATAATGGCCTACTCCACGGCGTCGAGATATTCGACCGATGGCGCACCGGCCATGGTCGGGCCCATCTTGGCGCCGGCGGCTTTGAAATAGTCGGTCTTGCCGTGGGCCTT
>CANFKD010000133.1 GCA_947447115.1 Caulobacteraceae bacterium | reverse complement strand
GGACCTATTGGGTCAAGTGCCGCAAGCCGACCGTTTGCGACAGGAAGCCTTGGCCTTGCAGGCTTTGGACCAAGGCTCGTCGATCACATGACCTTGTCCATCCGCCGCCTCACGCCCGCAGACGCGTCCGACATAGCCCGCGTTCACCGTGCATCCTTTGACGATCGGCTGCCGTGGCTGAGCGGCATTCACACCCCGGATGAGGATCTGGCCTATTTCCGCGATACGGTCTGCGCGACCTGTGCCGTCTGGGGCGGGTTCGAGGGCCAGAGACTGATCGGCTTCATCGCCTTTAGAGACGGCTGGATCGACCACCTGTTCGTCGCCCCAGAGCATCAGGGGATGGGCCTGGGCACGAGGCTACTAGACCAAGCCCAATCTACCCAACCGCGCCTGCGCCTCTGGACCTTCCAACGCAACGACGGCGCTAGGAACTTCTATGAGTCCCATGGTTTCGTGCAGATCGATATTACCGACGGCTCTGGCAATGAGGAGCGCGAGCCCGATGTTTTGTATGAGTGGAGTGGGGGATGATTGAGGCGGCTTCCTTACCTCGGTCATAAATTGTCCTTGAAGAAGCGGGTCATCTCGCGGTTCAGCCGCTCGTGGAACGCGGCCCGGTCAAAGCCTAGGGTTTTAGCGCAGATAACGGGCGCATAGGCGGCCAGTTCGGGCGAGCAGGGTGGCATGAAGTCGAAATGATTGGCACCATCGACAAGACTGTATTCCGGGCGGCGCGGTAGGGCGTCGCGCACTGGCTCTGCATAGAAGGGGGAGGGCAGGACAAGATCGCTTCCGGCCTGCCACAATTGGACCGGCTGGGAGACATCGTTTAGGCCTTTACCTGCGAAGGTAAAGCCCATTGCGGGCGCAGCGACGACCAAGGCCTTGATCCGCGTGTCGTGCGGCATGAGTGGCGCACCTTGGTGATTGGTAGTCGCCACCGGATGCTCGGCCGCGAGGCGGCAATCATAGAAGGTTGGGTTGGCGCGGCAGTGATCGATCAGTCGTGACATGTCGGGGTTGCCACCGGCTGCCGTCAGTACCGTAAATCCGCCGGAAGAGAAGCCGAATGCGCCGATCCGTTGAGCGTCAATTGCTGCCCGACCTTTCCATTGGCCTACCATAAAATCGATCAAGACCGAGAGTTGGCGTGTGCGGTCAACCATGTCTGTGGCTCGGCTCTGGTCGCGCCAGTTGTCACCGGTATGGGTTAGGGCCGCAACTATGAACCCCGCCCTAGCCAGAGCCTCGGCAGTATCTTGATGACTACGAAAATCGCCGCCATTGCCATGGGAAATGAGGATCAGGGGACGCATTGTGTTGGCGGCCTCTGGGGGCGACCATATCCCCACCTCAATGTCGGGCTGAGACCCATCCATGACGTTCACCTGTGAGAAGGTGACGGAAATCTGGGCGGCCTTTGGCGAGCTCGGCGGTGCAGCCATGGCGGCTACTCCCCAAGAGGCTAGAAGGATTGAGGTTGCGGCGATCAGAGATGTCTTGGACATATAGCTTCGCTTTCTGTTGAGGTGATATGGCCGTTTGAAGCGACTGCCGGTTGTTGCGCCAGCCAATTTGGGTCAATGGGCGAACGGGTTCGTGGCCGGGCGAACGGCTATAGATTCCAGAAAGTCATGCTAGGGATGAGTATGGAGACTTGGAAAGCAAAGGGCAGGTTTTGGCGCTCAGCGGCCATGGGGCTCGCGGCCTTAACGGCCCTTGGCGTGATCCTCGGCGCGATTGGGCCGTTCGGCAGCTATCTGAGCGCGCCCTTCTTGACGCGAACGGCCTATTGGGTGGTCTGTATTTGGGGGTGTGGACCAGCTTTCGGCTTGAGCGTGCCAATTCTAAAGCGGTGGGCGGCCAATAGGGCAGTTCCCATTTGGCTTTGGACGCCTCCCGCTATCGCCATCTTGAACCTTTTTCCGGCTCTATTGAGCCACTCTCTGGCGCTCAGATTATGGCCCGAAATCGGTCAGATCAGTCTGCTTGAATGGTACGGGCAATGCCTCGTGATCAGCTTCCTGTCGACGGTGGCAATGCTATGGGTCACGCGATCCCCTAAGGCAGGGCCGACAACTCCCGATCCGGCATCCACAGACCCGCGTGATCGAATACCGACACGCCTCGGTCGGATGGTCCTTTGCCTTAAGATGGAGGATCATTATGTTCGCGTTCACACGCCTAAGGGTTCGGCCCTGGTGCTAATGACTCTGTCGCAAGCCATTGCGGGACTAAATGACGTTGAGGGCGTGCAGACGCACCGATCATGGTGGGTGGCCAGAGCGTCCATAACAGACGTAATCGAGGATGGACGAAAGCTCCGACTACGGCTGGCCAACGGCCTCGAAGCCCCCATATCCCGCGCCCGTGTCGGCACGTTAAGACAAGATGGATGGTTAGGGGTTGCGCCCGAAACGTCTACAAGCGAGGCGGCTTCATCCAAATCGACATAACAGACGCGAAGGGCAACGAGGATCGGGAGCCGGATGTTTTGTTTGAGTCGTTCGATCGAGGATAGGCGCCATAATTCAGAAGCCTATGGATGTTTCCGTCGGATTTTTTGAACGAAGTTGGCGGACGTCTAACTATCGAGATTGATATTAATTTCCCATAATCTTCCTTAGACGCATTAAGCCGTCACTAGGGTGGATTCTATTCCGAAGTGCGAGTTTCTAGGATTTTTAGAAACTTAGCCCCTTTGGAGATTGCGCTATGGGATCGCGATATTCTCAGCTCAGCCTTACTGAGCGCCACCAGATTGCGCGCTGGCGCGATGCTAAGGTACCAGTGCTCGACATAGCACGGCGATTGAGCCGGCATGTCTCGACCGTCCACCGTGAACTGCGTCGTAATCGAACCGATGCCGGCGCTTGGCTGCGAGGTTATTTCGCAATAGGTGCCCAGCAAGTCAGCGACCTACGCCGCCGTCGCCGTGCAAAACTTCACGCACCGGGTTCGATCGCGCTGAGGTCTTACATTGTTGAGCAGCTCGGTAACGGCTGGTCGCCCGAGCAGATTGCGGGCTATTTACGCCGAACCCGATGTCTCAATGACTATGTCTGTCACGAGACCATCTATCGGTATGTCTACAGCCCCAAAGGCCGCGCAGCGGGTCTTCCAATGCTCTTGCCAACGCGCCGTGTGCGCAGACGCGCACGCTACGCGCGTCGTCCACGAGGCGTTAGTATTCCGCCCCAGAACGCTTACGCGGCACGGCCAGTTGAAGTGGCCAACCGTGGGAACCTAGGCCATTGGGAATGCGATCTCATTATGTTTAAACGAGAATCTGGCCAACACAACGTGACCACACTGGTGGATCGCAGCAGCCGATTTGTGTTTTTGATCAAGAACACCAGTCGCCATTCCACAGGGATTATGGACGGTGTCGGGACCTGCTTAGAGCCCCTCCCGAGCCCGCTGCGCCGGACGATCACTTTCGACCGGGGCACCGAGTTCGCGTTCTATTCGAAGCTTAGATCCAGGCTCGGCATGGAGAGCTATTTCTGCAAGCCGCAAGCGCCTTGGCAGAAAGGCACGGTCGAGAACACGAACGGCCGGATAAGGCGGTATCTGCCCAGCGATACGAACATGGCTAATGTGTCCCAAGCGGATCTCGACCGACTGGCATCCAAGCTCAATTCAATGCCGAGAAAATGTTTGAGCTATCAGTCGCCGTTGGAGGTTTTTGAGGCGTCTGTTCGGAGCCAGGTCTCCTGACGGAGCCCTGGAAGTAATCACTTCAGCATGGGGTGAAGAGGGCGGCGAGTGTGTTTTTTGGGTGTTTTGCTCTGTTTCAAATTGGCCTAGCCATGGGTGCACCCTTTGGTGAGATGGCTTGGGGTGGAAGGTCTTCGGCTGTGCTTTCTCCAAGTTGGCGGATCGCTAGTTGCTTTGCGGTGTTTTATTTGGCCGGTGCAGCGGCTGTTATGTTGGTTCGATCAGGCGATATTGGACGCACACTCCCGCCGATACCCTTCCGCTGGACCAACGGACTATTGATGGTCCAAATGGCACTGAATACATTGGCCAACCTGGCCTCTTCTACCCCGATGGAGCGGTTCGGCATGGGCAGCGCTTCACTTCTGGGCTGCGGTCTCTGCGCTATTGCCCTGTTTACTGAGAAGCCTTAAGGCCCATTAGATTAAGTCGCCTTTGCCGCCGTGGCGATCTTCCCCCCTCGCAAAACCCTCCTCCCCGTCCCAATTTTGCCCTAGTCTCGCTACAGGCTGAATATCAATCATTCGACGGGAGATTTCCATGAACAGGTCTGCGCGGGTCTTGATGGTGGTGGCGGGTTTGAGCCTGATGGCTACGGCGGCCTTTGCTGAGCCGGTTGATCCTGTGGTGAGCCGTGTGACGGTGACGCTCGATCCGAAGTTCGTTTCTGGCGGCGTGAAAACCTATGGCACTAGGGAGGTTGGCGAGTTGGCCGACTATCTGAAAAAAACCGTCGAACGGACCCTGACGGCCAAGGGTCGATTCATGGCCGATGCGGCGGACGGGGCGTCGCTGGAGTTGGTGCTGGTCGATGCCAAGCCCAACCATCCAACCTTCAAACAGATGTCCGATCGTCCCGGCCTTTCTATGCAAAGCTTCGGCATTGGCGGCGCAGAAATTCGCGGCGAGCAGATCAATGCCGATGGTAGCCGCGTCAAGCTGGGCTATAGCTGGTACGAGAGCGACATCCGCTGGGCTCAAGGCCTTGGCACCTGGGGTGATGCTGAGCAGGCCATTCACGGCTTTGCCCGCAGGGTCGCCGAAGGGCATGAGGATATCCCAAAGAAATAAGAGTTCCCGCTTGCAGTTGCCCGCGACTATCGGTCAGATGACGTCTAGGCCGACGGAATAGATCGGCATGACCGGGGATGACCATTCTATGACCAAGGGCCGGCCGCCAAGCAGATTTACCCTCTCTGCCTTTTCTGCTCCTGCCCTGCCACTCGCCGCCTTGGGCCTGCCTCTGGTGGTCTATCTGCCAGAATATTACGCCAACCATCTGGGCCTAAACCTAGCGATGGTCGGCTTTGCCTTTATGGCGGTTCGGTTTTCGGACATTTTTCTCGACCCGATTTTCGGCGAGATGATGGATCGCACCCGCACGCGCATGGGCCGGTTTCGGCCTTGGATGTTGCTGAATACGCCGATCTTGGCCCTTTCGACCTATATGTTGTTCATGGCCCAAAAGGGTGTTGGGCCTGTCTATCTGTGGTTCTGGCTGGCGGTGACCTACATCAGCTATTCCGCCGTTATTTTAGCGCACACCTCGTGGGGCTCGGTCCTGTCATCGGACTATGACCAGCGCTCTCGGGTCTATGGCTATTGGCAGGCAGGCAATGTGATCGGCATGATCCTTGTTCTGGCCCTGCCCCCCATCCTCTCTGCCGTGGCCCATATGGACTATGCCGGGGGGCTGCAGGCCATGGGCTGGTTCATCGTTCTGCTCCTACCCCTCACGATCCTACTGGCCGTCAAGGCTGTGGGGGAGCCCGTAAACTTGGCGCCCGTCGCCCACCGCCCGGCCAATCTGAAAGCCTATTTCGACCTGTTCCAGAACGATTCTGTGCGGCGGATCATGCTGGCCGACCTAACCTTGGGTCTCGCGCCGGGCATCACGGGATCGCTATTTTTCTTCTTCTTTGAACAGATCAAGCATCTGAATAAGACCCAAGCGGGCCTGATGCTCCTGATCTATTTCGTCGCCGCCTTGGTCGGCGCGCCGCTTTGGTCTCGCCTCAGCAGTTCCATTGGCAAACATAGGGCGCTGGTCGTGGCGTCTATTGCCTATGCCATAACTCAAACTGCGCTGGTTTTTTGGCCTTCTGTTTCGCTTCCCATGATGGCAGTCGGCCTATTTTTCGCGGGCCTGCCCTATGCGGCGGCTGGGGTTCTGTTGCGTTCGATGCTGGCCGATGTTGGGGATGAAGAACGGTTGCGAACCGGCATAGATCGGACCGGCCTGCTCTATGCGGTTCTGGCGGGC
>CANFKD010000132.1 GCA_947447115.1 Caulobacteraceae bacterium | reverse complement strand
GCGACCGGCTCAGCAACGATGGGGTTCTCGAAGTCGAACTGCCAGTAGTCGACCGTCGCCCTCAAGCCCGCAATCTTGAAGATGGCACCCAGATTATAGGTCTTGGCCTTTTCAGGCGCGAGGTTCGGATTGCCGCCGATGTCCACGGCACGGAAGCTGCCGGTGATCTGCTGCAAGGAGGTGACGTTGTTGTTAGCCAACTGCGAGTCAGGGGGGCCGCGGAAGGTGCTGCCGGCCGAAACCCGCAGAGCCAGCCACTCAGTGGCCTGATAGCGCAAGGAAACCTTGGGGTTGAAGGTCGATCCAACCTGCCCACCGTAATCTTCGTAACGCGCCGCGACCTGAGCCTGGAGCTTTTCGGTGATGGGAAGGCTGAGTTCGCCAAAGCCAGCAAAGATATCGCTGGTCAGGTCCTGAGGAGTCGCAACGCCAAGGAACACGAACGGACCGTTGCGCACCGCACCGGTACAGTTGGTGACACCGAAGTCCAGGGTGTTGACGCAAGGTGTGGCCTGCGCATTGCCCAGCGAGCTATAGTCCGAGGTGAAGAAGTTGCGGCGATATTGACCACCGGCCGCCCATCCGATCTGACCACCGGGTAGGCTGACATTCAGCTTACCGTTCAGAACGCCGTCCAACACAAAGGTGCTGGCGGTCTGGGTTGTGGAGCTCTTTTGGAAGAACCACTTCGACAACTCCGGCGAATTTGCCACAGCTGCATTGTAGTTGGGGTTAGCCTTACCCGTTAGCGCATCAGCCTTGATGGCGTTGGAGAAGGGGTTGTACCACATACAGCCATTGGCACCGGGGGTGTTGGCGGCGATGTTACAGTTGGGACCACCCAGACCGCGAAGGGCCAGTTCAAGGCGGTTAACGAGGCTGTCATAACCACTGCGCCGACCGGTTTCCGACCCGTAGGTCATGGCCGTTTCCCAGCCAATACCGTTAGAGAACTCGCCGGTCAGGCTGCCAGAGACCCGGAAGGCCTCATAGCCGCGGGTACCGGTCGAGGGACCATAATCGAACTGAGGGTTACCGCCGGTCCCAAACGGACGCCAGGTGCCGGCGAACAGCTGCACGCCGCCCGATGGGACAGGTTGACCGATCGAGGCAAAATAGGCCGCAACGCCTGGGTTGCTGGCCGGTGCGATATAGCGCCCGGTGCCCGAACCTGCTGGCATGGCTTCAGAGGTTGGCGATGACAGGGTCAGGTAAGAGGGTGAGGTCTGCCAGTTTGGCACATCCGTATGGGCATAGAGCGCTTCGATGTGCAGCTTGGTCTTGTCCGTAAGATCGGCATTGACCTCGCCATAGACTTGGAAGCGATCTTCCTTTTCGACGATATTGTCGAAGGGCACGAAGTGGAAGTAGCAGCGCGGCGAGGTTCCGGAGAAGCCCGCAAAACCACCAGCGCCTGCGCAGCCTGCGTCACGGGTTAGGCCGCCTGCGAGAGGAAGACCAGCTGCTGAAGACAGGGGTGCATAGATGCCGGGGTTACCACCACCGGACCAACCGCCATCGGGGTTGTCGAGATAACCCTTGTTGGCCCAATCCCGGTCTTGAGCCGAGAGAACCGAACGATGGTCCCAGCCACCGGCGATCAGGACGTTGGCACGGTCGCCAACCCAGCCATAGGTGAAATTCATATTATAGTCGCCGTCGGAATCGGCGACATGCTTGTAGGACGCACCAACTTCAAAGCCTTGGAAGTCCTTCTTGGTGATGAAGTTGACCACGCCGGCAATGGCGTCAGAGCCGTAGGTCGCGGCCGCGCCGTCCTTCAGGACTTCGAGGCGACCGATGGCCGATGCCGGAATGATGTTGGTGTCAACAATGCCTGCACCGCCCTGACCGAGCGGGTTGATGGGCATGCGCCGACCATTCATCAAAACCAGCGTCCGGGGCGAACCCAAACCGCGCAGGTTCACACTGCCAGAGCCTTCGGAACCTTGGGCACGGGCGTCGAACTGGTTGGTTTCACCCAAGACACCGTTACTGACGGGCAAGGCCTTCATCAGTTCGAGAACGGTGGGCGAGCCTTCACGCTTGAGTTGTTCGGCACTGAGCACGGCCACGGGCAAGGCCGCGTCGGTTGGGGTGCCTTTAATAAATGACCCTGTGACGACGATCTCTTCGATCTTGTCTGCGGCGGGGTTGGGGGCGTCTGCGGCGGTGGCGGTTGTCGCTATCGCTGCGATTGAAAGGGCAGTACCGAGCATAGCTCCACTGCACATGAGAATGCGCTTATTCATTGTTTTCCCTCCTGATGCGTTCCTTGATTTTTGATTGTTCAGGATACGCACCTTTCAGGGTCAGCCACGTTCGGATTGGACACAACATAATTGTCATGTAGCGGCAGGTTGTCACAGGCCGATTCCATAGGTTACGAACAGGTATCCAATTGATAGAAAAGAATTAAAGACATTTTGTCGCATGCGTTGAGGGTGAAGGGTCTGCGCAATTGCAATTCATGGCTGCGCGCCGTTAGCACAGGCCGAACTTGACTGGGGTTGGCCCGTAAAGACGAGATTGCGAGCGGTCCGCTGCTGGAATGTTCAATTTTGTGAATATAGGCGAGACTCTTGACCTGAATTGCGCCATGCTCATCCCATGCAAGCTCAATCTATCGCACAATCTGGCATGGCCGCCGCAACCCTGCGGTTGGACGCGGCTGCGTCCAATCTGGCCAATGCACAATCTGACGGGGTCTTGCCGCCCGCCGATGGTTCAACTCCCGATCCTAAGGCCCCCTCTGTCTATGCGCCGCGCCGTGTGGATCAGATCAGCCTGTCGCCCTCGGCCAGCAAGGTTGCAGGCGTTTCGGCCCAGATCACGGCAGAGCCCGACTATTTTGCAAGCTACAAACCCGACGCCAGCTTTGCCAATGGCCAAGGTATGGTCGCATCACCGAATGTGGATCCAATCACCGAGACCGTCCAACTGATCACGGCCGAGCAATCCTTTCGCTCCAATATGAGCGTCTATAAGACCGCCGACGCCATGATGCAGATGGTCCTCGACATCAAGGCCTAGGCCCAGACCTCTGACGAGGCTCAATTTCATGCTAAGCTCAAGCGCGCACCTCAGGGGTTCGCAACGGTTTTGGCTATGAAGGTCTGTAATGTCTGTACTCCTGTCGACCGCCCTTGAGGGGCCTGTTTTCCCGATACATGCCCTCCACGAGGCTGAACTTTCTGAATTTTTGGCAGAGCGTTCGGGGTCTTTAAGCCGCTTTGCGGACCTGTCTGGTTTTAAGGCCCGCGCAGGTGAGGTCCTGATCGTACCCCTGACCGACGGCCAGATAGATCAGGTACTGTTCGGGCTGGGCACCGCTCCCAAGGATGGGCGACAGGCGGATGCCAACACCTATCGCGGTCTGGCGGCCAACCTTCCGGCGGGACAATATCGCATGGCCTCGACGCCGCAAGCCTCAGCCCCGGCCATTGCCCTAGCCTGGGCCCTAGGGGGCTATGGCTTTAACCGTTACAAATCGACCAAGACCGGACCTAAGGCTCAGCTTGTGGTCACCGAAGGCGTTGATCTGGCCGAGATCAATGCCATTGCCGACGCCTGCACCTTGGCCAAGGACATGGTTAATACCCCCGCCAATGATATGGGCCCGGTCGAGATCGAGACCATCGCCCGCGATCTGGCCAAGACCCATGGTGCCACCATCAGCGTCATTACTGGCGATGATCTCTTGAGCCAAAACTATCCGGCGGTCCATGCGGTGGGCCGCGCCGCCGATCCTGCCCGCGCGCCAAGGATGATCGAGATCGGTTGGGGCGAGGCGGACCATCCCCATATCTGCATCATCGGCAAGGGTGTGGTGTTCGACACGGGCGGCCTCGATATGAAGCCCTCGGCAGGGATGAGGCTGATGAAGAAGGATATGGGCGGCGCCGCCCATGCCTTGGCGCTGGCCCAAATGATCATGGCCCTCGGCCTTAGCGTTCGCTTGAGCGTGCTGGTGCCCGTCGTAGAGAACGCGATTTCGGGCGATGCCATGAGACCAGGCGATGTGCTGGCCTCGCGTAAGGGCCTAACCATTGAGGTCGGCAATACGGATGCAGAGGGTCGCCTGATCCTCGCCGATGCCTTAACCCGCGCCTGCGAACTTGAACCCGACCTGACCATCGACATGGCCACCTTGACCGGCGCCGCCCGCGTGGCGCTAGGGCCTCAGGTGATCCCCTTCTATACGCCCGATGATGACCTCGCCGCCCAGATCGCCCACGCTGCGCACCTGACGGCTGATCCGCTCTGGCGCATGCCGCTGTGGGACGGCTATCGGCCCGCGCTGGACAGCGACATTGCTGACATCAAGAACGATCCCGACGGCTGGGCTCAGGCCGGATCGGTCACGGCGGCTCTGTTCCTGCAAAGGTTCGCGCCCGAGGGGGCTTGGGTCCATCTGGACATCTTCGCTTGGAACCCGCGCAGCCGTCCTGGCTTTCCCAGCGGCGGTGAGGCTCAGGCCATCCGCGCGCTCTTGGCCATGATTAAGAGCCGCTATTCATGACCAGGCCTTATGATCCTCGAGTAACCGCCACTCGCGGCGATCTGGCCTCGATAGCCCTACAAGGGATCGTCCCGGCCAAGACCTATCAGGCCCCTTTACTGATGCAGGTCAGCGCCGCCGTTGTGCCCATCCGTGCCGCGCCCGTGGGCGACGCCGAACAGTGGGACCAGATGATCTTTGGCGAAGGCTTTGACCTGTTGGCCGAGGTCGATGGCTTTGGCTGGGGCCAGGCGCGCCGCGATGGCTATGTCGGCTATGTCGCGCTAGACGCCCTGTCGGCCCCAGTTCTGGTGCCCACCCACAGGGTCAGCGCCCTTCGCACCTATGGCTTTAGCGAGCCCTCCATCAAGTCCGCCCCCATTGGCCTCTATAGTCTCAACGCTCTGCTGACGGTGGAGGCGCGCGACGGCCGCTTTGTTCGCACCGCGCGGGCTGGGTGGTTCGTGGAAAGCCAACTTTCCCCCATCGGCCAGTTCGAGACCGACCCTGTCAGCGTCGCCGAACGGTTCTTCGGCGCGCCCTATCAGTGGGGCGGGCGCGAGAGTCTTGGGCTAGACTGTTCAGGGCTGGTGCAGCAGGCCTTCTATGCCTGCGGGCTGGCCTGTCCGCGCGATAGCGACATGCAGATGGACCAGATCGGTACCGCCATTGACGGCTCAAACCTGCGACGCGGGGATCTGGTGTTTTGGAAAGGCCATGTCGGGATGATGCAGGACGCCGTCACCCTGCTGCACGCCAATGCCCATCACATGGCGGTGGCCAGCGAGCCGCTAGACGGCGCGATCTTGCGAATAGAGGCGGCGGGAAGTGGAAAGCCGACCGCCTTTCGCCGCCCCTGAGGGCTGACGAAAGGCTTGATCAGATCAATTAGGCCGCTGGCTTTGCGGCGGGCGCTGCTGCAGGAGCCGCTGCTGCATCGGCTGCAGGTGCAGCGGCCGGTGCGGCTGCCGCAGCAGGGGCTGGAGCCGGGATCGGCAAGGTCGAACCGAGGCTATGCAGATAGGCAATCATATTGATGCGATCTTCGGGCTTCTTCAGGCCGACGAACGACATCTTGGTGCCGGTGATATATTTTTGTGGGCCGGTGAGGAAACCGTTCAGGTGCTCATAGTCCCAAGCCGGGGTCTTGCCACCGAAAGCGGTCATGCCTTCGGAATAGGCCATACCCGCATGGCTGCCGGGCTTGCGACCGACGACACCATAAAGGTTCGGACCGACCAGATTGGCACCGCCCTGATTGAAGCTGTGGCAAGAGGCGCACTTCTTGGAGACGGCTTCACCGGCAGCGAGGTCCGCCTTTGGCAAGGCCGTGCCCCAGTCAATCGGCAGCTCGGCAACAGCTGCGCCGCCAGCGCCCGTATCTTCGGCAATCGTAATGGCGTAGCCGGGCTTTTCAGCCGGCTCGACCTTATAGACGATGCTCGTCAATTCTTTGAGGCCGACAATGGCCAGTCCAGTCGCCAATACGGCGCCAGCGATCTTGTTGAAGCCTAGGTCGCTCATGTTCTT
>CANFKD010000131.1 GCA_947447115.1 Caulobacteraceae bacterium | reverse complement strand
GCCTCGCAATGACGCGGGTGGAAGGGCACCTGCGGTCTATCCGCCGCGTTCCCCGCAGGCGGGGGTTCAGTGGGCCGCGTTCAGGCTGTGTGAAATGGTCTGGGTCCCCGCCTTCGCGGGGAACACGGAAAAACCTAAAGCAAGGCCCTCACCCAACCCTCTCCCACAGGGAGAGGGCTAGAACCGATTAAGCCCTCGCCCCCCTGGGGGAGAGGGTTGGGTGAGGGGGTCAACCGCACTCTATCCAACGTCTTCCCTACCCCTCCAAAACCTCCACCCGCCGCAGCAAGGCCTCCATCGATCGGTCGCGCAGGCCATCGGCCTGAAGGTGGTCCACGAGGTCAGAGAGATAGTCGATATTGCGGCCCGACAGACCCTTGGCACCCGCGATCAGTTGCGCCTGTTGCTCGAGGCTCAGATGGCCCGCCCACTGGGCATGTTGGCGGTCGGAGAGATAGACCAGCGCCGAGGCCTTGGTACCATCATCGAGCCGTACCTTGGCCCAAGCTTCGAAATAGGTCTCGGTCGGCTGTTCGCGCTCTTGCAGATAGGCATAGGTCTGGGCCCAGTCCGCAGCGGCCACGCGAAAGGCAGCGCCCCGCACCGCACCACCGGGCGCAAGGCCTAAAACCAGACCCGGACGCTCATAGGTGCCGCGATGGTGAACCGAATAGATGCAAAAGGCGCGACGACGGCCATGGAGAATGGCGGCTCTTCGCTCTACAAAGGCAAAACCCGGGCGCCACATCAATGAGCCATAGCCAAAGACCCAGCGATCGCCCTGATCCTCTAACGCCATCTGTTTAATCACCTCAACCCCGTAAGACATTCAGGCTGACCATGCCCGACCAAGACGCCCCTCGCAAACCCCCTCGCCGCATTTGGCTGGTGGCCCCCTATATTTTGGTCGCCCTCGCCTTTCTCGGCTGGAGCGCAGGATGGATGGTGCTCAGGGGGCAGATGGAAACGCATATGGACCGGGCGGCCGCCGATCTGCGTAAGGCGGGCTTCGAGGTCGCTTGGAAAGAGCGCAAGGTCGCGGGCTATCCCTTCCGGTTCTATGTCACCCTGACCGAGGCGCGATTGCGTGAGCCGTCAGGTTGGGCGCTGGATATGCCTCTCCTTAAGGCCGAGGCCAGCGCCTTCAACACAAAACATTGGATGATCGTGGCTAGCGACGGCGCCGTCGTCACGCGCCCCGTAGCCGGCGGCCTGCGCGTCACCGGCAAGGCCCTGCGGGCAAGCTTTGTGGCCACGGGTGCCCCCCTGCCCCGGATCGCGGTCGAGGGGGTTCAACTGATCTTCACGCCCGAACCCGGCGCGAGACCCTTTGCGCTCAGCAAGGCCGAGAAGCTGGAATTTCATCTGGTGCCCGGCGGTAAGGATGAGGCCGCCCTGCTGTTTCGCATTGATGGCGGCAAGGCAGCGGCAGGCGGCCTGACCGCGCGTCTGGCGGGCGACAAGCCGGTCTCGGTGCTCTGGGACTCCCTGCTCAGCCAACGTGATGATCTGACCGGTCCAGACTGGCCTCAGGCGGTGCGGCACTGGACCGGTGCGGGCGGGACCATGACCCTGCGCAAGGGCGGCCTGACCCTTGGCGATACCAGCCTTGGCATGGGCTCTGGCAGCCTGACGGTTGGGGTCGATGGACGCTTGCGTGGCAGCCTCGATGCCCAACTGACGAGGGGCTCAGGGGCCTTGCTGGCCATGGGCGAGACCGGTCTGATGGAGCCCAATGGCGCCCAGATCGCCGCTGCCGTGGTTCAAGCCCGCGAACTGACGAGCGATGGTAAGTCCGCTCAGGCGACCATCAGCTTTGAGGCTGGTCGCACGACGCTGGGTCCCGTCGCCATCGGTCCAGCCCCCAAGGTCTATTGATATGAGCGACGAACAGGCCAGCGCCCGGGCGCGCATCGACCAGATTGATGAGGCCCTCCTGCGCCTGATCGACGAGCGCGCCGGTCTGGCCATTAGCGCTGGAATGGGCGCTGATCCGGGTCTGGAGGCCCTTGCCCTTCGACGCCTTCTGGCCCTGCCGCGCGCCTCGGTGCACCGGCCCCTCATCGTGCGGGTCTGGCGCGAGTTGATGGCCGATGGGGTCCAAAGACAGGTCCCGCGCCATCTCAGCGTCTGGGGCGGCAAGGAGCCGCTGCGCACCGCCGAACTGGCCCGCCATCGCTTTGGCTCAAGCGTCTCCCTGACCATGACCGCCAAGGCCGAGGATGCATTGGCGGCAGCGCGCACACCGGGCGGTATTGGCATTTTATCCCTTTCCGGCGATCATCCCTGGTGGCTGCGTCTTTTGGCAGAACCGACATTGCAGGTCTTTGCTGCCCTGCCAGACATGGCGGTCCACGGCCCCTTGACCGCGCTAGCTGTTGGGCAAATGGCCGTCGAGCCAACCGGCGGTGATGAGACCTACTTTGTGACCGATGCAGCGGGCTCTGCTGCGGCGGTGCAAGAGGCGCTCGCCAAGGACGGCGTGGCGGCGGAACTGGTCGCGCAGGCTGGCGGGTTCAAACTCTTTGCCCTTGCCGGGTTCTATCAGCGCGGTGATAGCCGTCTGGCCAAGGGGCCGGGGCGGCTGTTCGGCGTCATAGGCGCTAGCCCCACCGCGCTCGACGTGTAAAAAAGCACCATCCCACCGCCCCCTAAAGGCCTCGACACCATGACCTCGACCCCTCGCGACGCCTCCCGCCCGACACCCAAGTCCGGCATTTTGGATATTACGGCCTACAAGCCCGGCCGCGCCCATGCCGAGGGCGTCAAGGACCCGGTCAAGCTGTCGGCCAATGAAAATATCCTCGGCAGCAGCCCCAAGGCCCGCGAGGCCTTTGTCGAAGGGTCCATGAAGCTGCATCTCTATCCGGATGGCCGCGCCAATGGTCTGCGCGCCGCGATTGCCGAGCGCTATGATCTGGACCCCGACCGCCTGACCTTTGGCTGTGGCTCGGACGAGATCTTTGCCCTGCTCAATCAGGTCTATCTGGAGCCCGGCGATAATATCGTGCAGGGCGAATATGGCTTTGCCGCCTTTGCCATCGGCGCGCGGGCCTGTCAGGGCGAGGTGCGCTTTGCCAAGGAACCGGACCTTCGTATCGATGTGGCCGAGGTTCTGGCCTGTGTCGACGAGCGCACGCGCCTCGTCTTCATCGCCAACCCGTCCAACCCGACGGGCACATGGCTGACCGCCGAAGAGATTGGGGCCCTGCATGCGGGTCTGCCCAGCAACGTGCTTTTGGTGCTCGACGGGGCCTATGCCGAGTTCGCCACCGATCCGGCCTTTAGCGATGGGCTGAATCTGGCCCGCACGGCGCCGAACGTGATTGTCACCCGCACCTTTTCAAAGATCCACGGCCTCGGCTCGCTGCGGGTCGGCTGGGGCTACGCGGCCAGCCCGATCATCGAGGCGCTGGAACGTATCCGTCCGCCCTTCAACACCACCATTGCCGGGCAAGAGGCGGCGATCGCGGCCCTGCACGACGATGATTTCCAGAAGGCCTCGGTGGCCCATATCGAGCAGTGGCGGCCTTGGCTGTTTCAACAGTTTGGCGGTCTGGGTCTTGAGTGCACCCCCTCTGCCACCAACTTCCTGCTGGTCAGGTTTCCCGAGACCCCCGGCAAGACCGCTATTGAGGCCGAAGCCTTTTTGGCCTCACGCGGGCTTCTCGTTCGCGGCGTGGCAGGCTATGGGCTGCCGCTCTATCTGCGCATCACCATCGGTCTAGAACAGCATAACCGGGCTCTGATCGAGGCGCTGAGCGATTTTATGAACGCCTAAAGGGGTAAGGCTATGGCTGGACCGCAATTCGAACGCATCGCTGTCATCGGCTGCGGCCTGATCGGCTCGTCGCTGGTTCGGGCTGTGCGCGCCTATGGCGCGGCGGGGTCTATCTCTGTCTATGACCTTAGCCCCGTCGTGCGCGAGCGCGTAGCGACCTTGGGGATCGCCGATCTGGTCACAGACAATATTGCCAAGGCGGTTGAGGGTGCAGATCTGGTGGTCTTTGCCGCCCCGCCTATGGCCATTGCTGAGGCCGCCTCGCTGGCCGCGCCGCACTACCGCGCTGGCGCCATCATCTCGGACGTCGGCTCGGTCAAGGGCACGATGGCGGAGGTTCTCGCCGCTGGCGCGCCGGACAATGTCTTTATCATCCCCGGCCACCCCATCGCCGGAACCGAGCAGTCGGGGCCAGATGCGGGCTTTGCGGAGCTATTTGACGGGCGCTGGGTGATCTTGACCCCGGTGAGCGATCAAAATGAGGCCTATGCCGTGGCCGTGGCCAATCTTTCGGCCTTTTGGCGGATGCTTGGGGCTCAGGTCGAGCTGATGGATGCGCGTCACCACGATATGGTTCTAGCCGTGACCAGCCACCTGCCGCACCTGATCGCCTATAATATCGTTGGCACTGCCGCTGACCTTGAAGAGGTCACACAGTCTGAGGTGATGAAGTTCTCGGCCGGTGGCTTTCGCGACTTTACCCGTATCGCCGCCTCGGACCCGGTCATGTGGCGCGATGTCTTCATCCTGAACAAGGATGCGGTCCTTGAGGTTCTGGGCCGGTTCACCGAGGACCTTCAGGCCCTGTCGCGCGCCATCCGCTGGGGTGAGGCCGATAAGCTGCAAGAGCTGTTCACCCGCACCCGCGAGATCCGCGTAGGTCTGATTGCTCTGGGCCAAGAAGACCCAACCCCGAACTTTGGCCGCAACAAACCGAAGGTCTGAGGCCTAGGGATAGAGCCGCTGGGTCGTCCAACCCTGCGCCACCTTGCCGAATACCAACCGCTCATGCAGGCGAAAGGGCCGGTCGCGCCAAAACTCGATGGACTGAGGCTCTAACCGGAACCCGGACCAGTGCGGTGGGCGCGGCACCTTGCCAAGACCAAAGGCAAGGCCCTGCTCGATCACCTTCTTTTCCAGCGCAAAACGATCGGCCAAGGGCTGGGATTGATCCGACGCCCAGGCTCCGATCTGGCTGGCCCGCGCACGGGTGGCGAAATAGGCATCGGCCTCAGCATCCGTCACCGGCGTGACAGGCCCACGCACGCGAACCTGACGGCGCAGAGATTTCCAGTGGAACAGCAAGGCCGCCTTAGGGTTGGCCGCCAGTTCGCGGCCCTTGGCGCTGGTCAGGTTGGTGTAGAAAACAAAGCCGCCCGCATCGACATCCTTCAACAGGACCATCCGTACATCGGGCAGGCCCTCGGGATCGACGGTCGCCAAGGCCATGGCATTGGGATCATTGACCTCTGAAGCCTTAGCCGCCTCCAACCACTCGCCGAACAGGGCGATGGGGTCGGCCTTGTCATTCAAGGGCGGACCCGCCTTTTCAGCAGCGGCTTCATAGTCGGCCTCGGTCGGAGAGGCGGGGATCAGGTCTGACTGGCTCATGACTGGAATATAGGCGGGTTTTGCCTAAGACAAAGCCGCTTAACCGCTCGTTGACCAACTTGTCGCAATGATGGCCCGATGGGGTCTGAAAACCAAAGGCTTGAGGCGCAGCGGGCGCTCGCGACACTGGGTCTGACGTCAGACGCCGGACTGGAAGAGGTGCGCCGTGCGTTCCGAGGCCGGGTCATGGCTGACCATCCCGACCGCCCCGGCGGCGATGCTCAGCGCTTCAATGAGGCCCTGCAGGCTTACCGGCTCCTGCAGGCGAAATTCCAAGCGGCAGGCGTGAGCGCTAAAGCCACCGCCCCTACCCCACCCGTCATCGTAACCATCACACCGAAAGAGGCCTTTACCGGCGGCGAGCGGCGCCTGCCGTCACAAAGCCAACCCGACCGGGTAGTGACCCTTCCGGCAGGCCTTCGCGATGGCGACCGGCTTCGGGTCGGCGATGATGTCTATGAGGTCCATATCCGCAATCGCAGCGAACTGCGGGCCGAAGGCGATGACCTGCACCTGACCGTCAATGCCCCGTCCGACCTCATGCACAATGGCGGCCGTCTGGCCATCCAGACCCCGGCGGGGCCCAGGCACATCTTTGTGGCCCGTCAGTCAGGACCGGTGATCTGCCTGAACGGTCTGGGCCTGCCCGCCACCCGCAGCCACGCGCGCGGCAGCCTCTATGTCCACCTGTTCGCCAATCGCGACCGGCCCGCAGACCTTGTCGCCTCAACAGACCCGGGCACCCCCGCCCAAGAAAAACGCCGCCGCTTTGCCAAGACTTGGGCGGCCTGAGCTCAAACTCCCGTTTTGGCTTTTTCGTTCCTTCGGTTAGAACCGCTCCATCATGTCGCACAACACTTTCGGCCATCTGTTTCGTGTCACCACCTGGGGCGAGAGCCACGGGCCTGCTCTGGGCTGTGTGGTGGATGGGTG
>CANFKD010000130.1 GCA_947447115.1 Caulobacteraceae bacterium | reverse complement strand
TTGGGATGCCACTGAGCTGCAAAGCTCGCGGATTTCATGGTCCGATGTTCGGTCTCGATCGTTGGGCGGGTCCGGGTCGGCGTATAGAGGCCAGCGCCAAGAACACTGGTAAATCTGTTCAGGTTCCAGCCCGACTGATAGAGCCGGTCGGTCCGGTTATGGCTATCGTCATAGAGGGCAGACGCCAAAAGGCCGACCGTGCTGTCGCCATTGCGCCAGCTCACCAGGCCCGATGCCGATGGATCTTCCTTTTCGCGCACGTCATTATAGGTCCCGCGGACCGCAAAAGCGCCCTTCGTGCCGAGGTCGAGCGGCTTGAAGGTCTTGATATTGATGTTACCGCCCAGAGCGCCGTCATCCATATCGGCCGTCGGCGTCTTGACGACTTCGATCTGCGAAATGAGCTCGGCAGGAAGGACCTCAAAGCGGAACTGACGACCGCGTGCGCCGCCATTTTCGATCAGATCATTGACGGCAATCGAGCGGCCATTGAGCTGAACATTTTGAAACTGTGGGCCAAGGCCTCGGACGCTGACATAGAGACCCGCGCCGCGCTGACGCTCAACCGTGACACCCGTCACCAACTGCAGAGCATCCGCCGCATTGCGCGCAGGAAACTTGCCAATGTCTTCGGCATTGATGGCATCGAGGCCATGATCGGAGGCGCGCTTCAGCGCGGCTGCCGCTTGCAAGCTTTTGGCATAGGACGCGGTGACGACAATTTCACTGTCTTCAGCGGCGGCTGGCGCATCAGCGGCCATAACCGTTGTGGACGACAAGGATAGGGCCGCTGAGAAGGCCAAGATGGAAATGGCGCCGGCATAGTGCATTCGGCGAGTGGCTCGAATTGTCATTGTATCCCCCGATACCGAACGGTCCGTGTTGAAGGACTCAAAGACGAACAGCGTTTCAAAGAATTTGCTTCTTGCGGACCATTGATGACGCCTTGGCGACACAAATTTGAAATTTAAAAATCGACGAGAAAGCAACGTTAGGATGCTAAGGGTGTGCTCGCGGATTGCGCGAGATGGCGGGGTTTGCGCACGCGCCTTAGGCCTTTTGTTTGGGGTCTGGTTTCCCTTATAGTCTCCCATGAACGGCGCGCCTTAAGACGGGCTTGGGAGATATTGCTATGGCTGATGATGCACCGCCGCTCGTCTTGACCCTGACGCCGCTCAATCCGGAGTTCCGGGCCGATCCCTATGCCATCCTGAACAAGCTACGCACCGAGCATCCGGTCATGCGCGATGACATGGCGGGCGTCTTCTTCATCAGCAAGCATGAGGATGTACGGGCCATCGTCACCGACTTGACCCTCTGGCGCGGGGCAGAGCATGCCGAAGAGGCTGCGGTCCTGACCCGGCGAGGCCTTGATGAGCCGATTGACCCGATCAAGGGTCCGCCTCGCCAGTCGATCCTGACCATGGACAATCCCGACCATGCCCGCGTGCGTGGACCTCTGGCTCAAGCCCTCTATAAGCGGGTCGCCAAGTTCCGGCCCGAGGTCGAGCGGATCGTCGAGGAGACGCTGAACCGGATCGGGGATCGCAAATCCTTCGACCTGATGGCTGATTTCGCCCTGCCGATCCCGATTGATGTGATCGCCGCCATATTGGGTGTCGAGCACGGGATGCTCGCCGAATTCCGCACCTGGTCCGAGGGCATCATCCAGTCCCTCAATCCGGTCCGTAACGAGGCCCAGACCGCTGAGATGACCCGCTGCTCGGAGGCCTTGAGCCTCTATATGAACGCCCTGATGCAGGAGCGCCGCGCCGTTCCGCAGGATGACCTCTTTACCGACATGGTCACCCTTCAGGCCGAGGGGGCGCAGATCGATGATGTCGATCTGATCATCAACCTGTCAGCCCTGCTGGTCGGAGGCAACCTGACCACGACCGACCTGATCGGCAATGGCGTGCGCCTGTTCATGCTCAATCCGGGTGAATTGGATAAGCTCAAGGCTGACCCGTCCTTGATCGGCGCGGCGGTCGAGGAGATCTTGCGCTTCGATCCGCCGGTCGACATTACCGGCCGCATCGCCTCGCGCGATATGGAGGTGCGCGGCTGTCCGATCCGTAACAGTCAATCGATGCTGGTCTCGCTGCGGGCTGCCAATCGCGATCCAGATGTGTTCGAGGACCCCGACCGGTTCAACATCACCCGTAAAAAGGCCCCTCATGTCGCGTTCGGCGGCGGGGCTCATATCTGCATCGGCGCACCCCTTGCGCGGCTCGAGGCTCAGATCGCCCTGACCAAGCTGTTTGAACGCTTCCCCGACATGCGCCTCGCCGATCCCGAAAGCCCCGCCGAGTGGCGGCTCTTGCCGTTCTTCCGGGGCTTGGAGCAGCTGCCGGTGGTGGTCTGAGATCAGGCCGGATCGATCGCGACGACAACCCCTTCTGCCGCCTCAATCACCACTCCCGCCTCTAGGGCGAGGTCTTCGCGCAGGCGTGGCGGGATGATCTGAACGCCGGTTCTGAGCGCGCCGTGGGACCCAACGGGCACGGCTAGACCGGCTAGGCCAAGGGTGGCGCAGATCAGGGATGGGCGGATGGAATTGACGAGCTGTCCTTGACCTTCGAAGGTCAGGTCTTGGCCCACGCTTGGAGGCAGGTCCGAAAGAGTCGGCGTGATCACCAGCCCATAGGTCTGGAAGAAGGTCTGCCACCGGAACAGTAACAGATCGCGTAGGCCAAAGGCCTCCAGCACCGCCAAGGGGTCGGGGATGGGCTTATGCTCTAGCCACAGGCGCATGGAGGTCACGGCATCGGCATCGCCAAACCGCTCCATATGGGGCGCGAGCATGCGAAAGACGTCGCCCGAGCCAATGGCGTGCCACACATCAATGACCTGTTCGATCTGGGGCGGGCAGACCTCTTCGACCAGATAGCCTGCCGCCGCCAGATGGGCCCCAGCGCGGCGCACGGCGGCGGCTTGGGCCGGATGGGTGGTTCCGCCGGGCAATTCCGGCACCAGCGCCACCCGCAAAGGCCGAGGCCGCGCCGGACCCTCCAGCGGGGCATCAACCCAGCGCGTGTCGCGATCATCCCTTTGGGCCAAGACTGACAGGGCCAGCCGCGCATCGCGAACCGTGCGGGTGAGGGGCCCCATGGCCGACATCAGGTGCGAGCCCATGGGCCGGGGATCCTTGACCATCGGACTATAGGCGGGCACCCGGCCTAGGCTGACCCGAAGGCCGACAATGCCGTTGCAATAGGCCGGAATACGCACCGAGCCGCCAATATCATTGCCAAGGCTGATCGCGCCCATGCCGGTGGCCACAGCTGCAGCTGCGCCGCCTGACGATCCGCCCGGCGAGCGGGAAGGGTCCTGGCCATTGAGGGTGCGGCCATGCAGATCATTGTCTGAGAACATGCGCATGGAAAAGGCTGGCGCGTTGGTGCGTCCAACAAAGATTGCTCCGGCCCTACGAAGATGGGCCACGGTCGGCGCATCCTCCGGCGCCATCAGCGCTTTGAAGGCGACGACACCATTGTCGGTCGGATGACCCTTTTGGTCGATATTGATCTTGGTGGTTACCGGAACGCCATGCAGGACACCGAGAACCTCACCGCGCGCGCGGGCGCCATCAGCTTGATCGGCGGCAGCCAAAGCCTCTTCGTCCATCCGCCGGACGACAGCATTGACGGCAGGATTGACCTCATCCATGCGCGCCAGCACGTCGGTGACGGCCTCTCGGCTAGAGACCTGTCCTGAACGGATCAGGCCGCTGAGGTCCGTCGCGTCGAGGCGCCAAAGTTCCGATCCCATCCCTATCGTCCCCTATTCTTGAACCGTTTTGCCGTTGACCATTGCCGGATGTGACATAATAAGCAATTAATTGCTTTAGCTTAATCGCCCGTAATTAGGGCCTTTATAGAAGGCTGGTCAAACGGAGGTCTCGTACAAATGCCCCTCTCTTATAGTAATCGAATGCGGGCTAAACCGGCCCATACCAAGGGGGAAGAGACTGCGGCGCGTATTCTCGAAGCGACCGGAATACTCTTGCAGACGCAGGGCTATGACGCCCTGACCACCAATCGTATTGCCGAGGCGGCCGGCATCAACATCGCGACGCTCTACAGATATCATCCCAACAAGCAGTCGATCCTCATAGCGATGAGTCAAAGAAACCGTGCCGGTTGGCTGGAGGCGTCAAGCCGAGCGATGGATGCGGTCCTAGAAGGTGCGAATTGGCGTGAGACGTTGGAAGCCAACATCGATTTTGCCGCCCAACGGCGGATAAATCAGCCGGGTGGGAAGGCCATGAGGCTGGCCATGCGTCTGTCGCCCGATCTGCAACCCTTTGACCGCGAGGAGACCGAGGTTACCGCTTCGTTTCTCGCAAAACTCTTGGTGGAGCAAAGGGCGATGGACCGGACCGATGCCGATCAGGTCGCGCGCGTGGCGGTTGAGATTGCAACGAGCATTCTAGACCTGTCGCTCTTTGACCGATCCCCGGGTGATGAGGTCTGGGTTGCCGAAGCCAAGGCCGCCGTTACGCGATATCTAGCCCCCCATTTTGAGCCTCAACAAACCTCTTAGGTCGCTTCGGGGTTCATCCGCCGTGCCATTTATACATGTCAAGCTTGACACGGTAAGCAAGTAATTGCTTTATTTATGGTGTCTTTTAAACGCGATGAATCGCGTCCCGTTCAACCGGAGCTATCTTCCTAATGTCCCTGTCGTTCGATAGCCGCATTCGCGCCAAATCCAACCGCGCCAAGGACGAGGGCTCGGTGGAGCGTATTTTGAAGGCAACCGAGATCCTTTTGCAGGAACAGGGTCATGAAGCGCTGACAACCACGGTCATTGCGAACGCGGCCGGTGTCAACATTGCGACCCTCTACAAATATTTCCCGAACAAATCGTCGATCCTTGTGGCGATCATTAAGCAAAACCGCGAAATTTGGCTCAAGGCTGCAGATATATCCGTGGCTTCCGTCCTAGACGGCGCAGATTGGCGCGTGACGATGGAGCAGATTATCGAATTTGCCGCACGTCGTCGGAAAGATATGCCCGGGGGGCATGCCTTGAGACTGGCCGTGCTGACATTGCCTGAATTGCAGTCCTTCGACCGTGAGGAGTCGCTTGAGACGGCGTCCTTCTTGTCGGATTTCCTGATCGCCCGAGGGGGTTTGAACCCCACCCGCGCCATGCAGGTGGCGCGCGTCGCCGTGGATATCGGCAACAGCGTTCTGGACCTTGCCCTGTTTAATCCGTCCGAGGATCCTGCCATTTGGATCGCGGAAGCCAAGTCCGCCGTCTGCCAATATCTAACGCCCCATCTGGAGCGTAAGGACGCCCTTTAAGCCCCCTCGTCAGACCAGCCATTTTCGAAGACGGCGATCTGGGTATTTTGCGCGATGATCAGCTGTTCGCGCATCTGCTTGAGCTGACGCTCCAGCTCGCGGACCTCTTCGGTGCGGCTGATCAGGCGATTGCGCAGGGTATCGGCATGGGTCACGGCATTGACGCGGGCAATTTCTAGGCTCTGGGCGACCTCGGCGGCGCGGGCCAGAGCCATATTTTGCTGACGCGACACTGATGACAAGGTTTGCAGCTTTCGGTCCAGCTCGACCATCTTGGCGCGGGTATCTTCGCTGCGCTGGATGACCGTATTGACCACCTCGTCCAGATCATCATCCAGTTCGCCAAGGCGGGCCGTGGAGTTAAGGACCCGATAGAGACTGGTCAGCATCTTGCCGCGCCGATCCTCCGGCGCGCTAGGCGCAGGGGCCGGGGCAGGGCTCTTGAGCGCGAGCGGACTGGTCGGTGTCGTGGCCTGGGCTGGCGCACCAAGCCGCATCAAGGAGCCAAGGCGACTGATCACGCGATTATGCTGCGTGATCCGGTGCCGCATCTGGCGGTCCATGATCTGGTTGACCTGATCGAGTAGGCCGGTCAGTTGGGCCGTGGTTTGGTGGGTCATTTGGCGCAGTCCTCGCCCTTTGGTTCGCTTCGTCCGTGCTGATCGCGCCGGTTCAATCCCCGAAATCCGTGCAGGCGCAAACGTTGGCGCCAGTCCGCAATCTCTTCGGAGGAGATGGAAAATCGCTGCAGCACATCCTGTTCGCTCAGCAGCCCAAGCGACACCGCCGACACAACCTGAGCCTTGCGCGCCGCAGTCCAGCGAACCGCTTGATTGTCCAAGAGGCTCAACTGGTCTGAGAGCAGGGCGTTCGTGCCTTCGTCCGCTTCGCGGGCCTTGTCGGGATGATCGGCGAGATAATAGATCACGCGGTCAATTCCAACGGCTGGGCGCTAGTGCTTGTAGATTTCGCTCAGGGTCTCGATGATGCGGATCGCAGCCGGATCGACCAGACGATAATAGATGGTCTGGGCATCACGACGGGTCGCAACAACCTCTTCAGCGCGAAGCTT
>CANFKD010000129.1 GCA_947447115.1 Caulobacteraceae bacterium | reverse complement strand
TTCGGACTATTGCCCGCCCGGTGCCAGCGGCCCGTATCGGCGATGACAATGTCGCCCTGATCGGCTTCGAAATAGGGGAAGCCCTCAATCTGGTAGCCAATCTTGCCCTCCATGATGAACCAGAATTCGGTCCAATCGGCATGGAAGTGCCCTTTGTTGGTCACAGGCGGAACAGGTGCCGCCTTGCCGCGCAGGATGTTGCTGGTGAAATTATCATCCCAAACAAACTTTGCGCTGTTGGTGTGATCCCCAACCGCCACGTCCTTCCAAAAATCGACATAGAGGGGGTTGTTGTTGAGGCTATTGAGCTTTGACGGCCCCGGTGTTCCGGTAACACGGACGTAGTTATAACCCGGCAGGTCCTTAGGTTTGCTGCTCAAAGGATAAAGCGGCACGGCTCCAGCGTGGCGCACCTCAAAGCGCAGGGCGGGCTTATCGCCCAAGGCCTCTAGTGTATAGGGATGGCGGAATGGGACGGTGACCATGAACCCCTTGGTCGCGACAAAGGGCTCGGCACCGTCGATGCTGACCCGCAACTGGCCGTCCTGCACGATAAAGACCACGCGGTCATCGGCATACATCTTGGCCTCAGTCTTGTGGCCTTCCGCTAGGGCGATATAGTCGGCCTCCTGCTCGGAATTGCGTACAAGAGGCTGAACCCAGTCACCGTCTCCCCTATGGGCCGCAAGAATTTCAGCCAGTTTCCAGTGGACGCGATTGGGCGCCTTGTATGGGGTCACACCCCGCTTCGGGGCCCAATATTCAGAGGTCATTTTCGAGGCCTCGACCTGCGCCATCGGTTGACTAGGCGGAACAAACTGGGCGCTGACAGGGCTCGCAGCGAGCAAGACGGCGGCAATGGCACCGACTTTGAGCAAGGTCCTCATACACATTTCCTCTCGTCATAACAGCGATCAAGCGCCGATGAACTAAGCAGGCTTGAGCGCCTACCTTATCCCATTCAAAGACCAGTTCTTGCATACAATCAATGGATTTCGGCGACATCCAGGCGCATAGAACCAATCTTGCAATTTATGAGGACAATCCCAAAAATCTCGGCTAACCTTCAGTCAACAGGCCAATGCGCCGAAAGGGAGAGATCAAATGGACCTGGTTGCAAAAATCCTGATCACGTTAGTCGCCGTCATGACCGGCGTTGGCCCAATGAGGGCAGACTTCAACCGCACCCACGCCACCAATCCCCTATGGCCGCCGCACGCGCGGTTCCATGTGGTCTGGCAAGTGCTGGCTCAGACGGGCGTATCGCTGTTCATCCTCTATTTCCTGTGGGGCGCGACCTTTGAGGGCCATGTGCTGATCGCAGCCCTGATGAACTTCAACTGGGGCCTGACCTTCTATCTGACCCTGTTCAATATGAAGCGCTTTGAAGGAAGCCTGTCGGACGTCAACTGTATCAAACCGTTCGCCTTCAACATCGGCGGTCAGATCCGCAAGGTCGATACCAACCTGTTCCTCGGCACGATCATGATGAGCGTCAATCTGATCGCCACGATCTTGGTGCTGGTCTCAAAGGGGGCCTAGCCCCCTCCTCTACCGCGACATCCAGTTGCCGTGCGCGCCATAGGGAATGCGGCGCGGCATGGTGATGGTAGCCACGGCCTCGCCGTCAAAGTCCTGCGCGTTCAGAATGACCAGAGCCGACTGGTCGATGGCCTCGTCATGCTTTAGCGCCATGATCCAGCCGTCATCCTCAGCCTTGGCTCCCGGCCGGGGGATAAAGATCGGCTCGCCCAGATGGTTGGAAGCGCCGAAGTCGCGGACCTGCTTTTTGCCACTGTCGAGGTCATATTTGTAGAGATATTGGCCAAGTGTCAGGGATGGGGCGCGCTCATTTAGGCTGGACGTGTAGCCAAACTGAGCCTTAAGGCCGACGAGGCTGTCATTGACGCGCGGGAAATCCGAAGCCGCATCGTCGATCTGCTCTTCGCTGACCGTCCCCTTGGCCAGATCGATGGTCCAGCGCCAGATCTTGCCGGTCGTGGCCTCACCCCCATAGAGGTTGGAGAAGCCGCCGACCATGGCCTGCTGCTGGCGACAGACATGGATAACGATCTTGTCGCCCTGCTCATAGGCATTGACAGGGTGGAAGACATAGCAGGGCTCGATCTCGAACCAGCGCACCTGACCCTTGGCGCCGTTGCGCTTCATGACGCCGAGCCGCGCCCCCGCCTCGCGCTTGAAAGACAGGGGCGCTTGCCCCTTCATCGCTGCGCCAAGATCAAACACCACCGGCAGGTCCATAAAGACCACATGGTTTCGGGTGACGTTCCAGTCATGCATCATCACCGGATTGGGCAGGTCAATCGGCTCAGCCTCGACCATCTGTCCGGCGCGGTCGACGCGGTAATAGGTCAGGTGCGGTGCGCGAGCGAGCTGATAGCCAAAGAACAAAAGCTCGCCCGTTTCCGGACATTCGCGCGGATGGGCGGTCATGGCCCCGGTCAGCTTGCCGCCGTAATCGTGTGCGCCGATCGTATTGAGATCACGATCCACCGCCCAAGGCAGATGGGCCTCCTCCAGCGCCAGCCACTGGCCCGCATGGCGGATGATGTTGGTATTGGCGGGAGATGCTGCCGGATCGAACATGCCCGACATCATGGTCATGTCGGCCTCATAATAGGGCGTGCGGACATAGCGATTGCGATAGTGCGCCTGACCATTTTCGAGCTGGACCGAATGGAGCATGCCATTGCCCGAGAACCAGTGATCGCTATGGCCCGACCGGGGGTTCATACCGACGCGCACATAGTCGCCAAACAGGTCCTTAGGGATCTCGCCGGTGACCTTTAGCGGACCCGCCTCAATCTCATCAAAGACGGGGGCCCAATTGCCCTGAAGATGCCAAGCCACAGCCTCTGGCGTCGTTGTCGGTGCGTTCATCGACCTGTCTCCCCACGCTTATTTTGAGAAAGGGTCTCACAAGATATTGAGCGCGCCAATAGAATGTTCTTGATGAAGGGCCATTTGAATCCAGCCCCGCCCCTTGTGACCAAAGTCGAACAGATCAGGATGCAGGATTTCAGCGAGGATCTCAGCGGACTCCACCAGCCGTGGGCCGGGCCGATTGAAATAGTGGTGGCCATCGACGATATTGACCGCGCCGCGCTGTACGGCTGAAAGCCCTTGCCAGCGGGGATCCTTGACCAGTTCGAGCACATCTTGAACCGTCCGCTCAATGGTGAAGCCGCAAGGCATCAGGACAATGACCTCGGGATCAGCGGCGCAAAGACTGTCCCATTCGAGCCAAGGCGAATGCTGACCCACGTCAGCGAACAGGCTTTGGCCGCCGGCCAGTTCGATCAGTTCTGGCACCCAGTTTCCCTCCGCCATCAGAGGGTCTACCCACTCGATTGCCGCGACGGTCGGCTTGGGGCCAAGACGGGTCTTGCGGCCGATCACCTCCAACCGCGCCTGCAACTGATCGATCACCGCCTCAGCCCTTGCTGGTACCTCTAACAGGTCGCCCGCCGCGCGCAGATCGCCCCAAACATCCACCAACCGATCCGGCGCAAAGGATAGCAGCGTTGGGGCTTGGCCCGTCCAAGCGCTCAGCGCCTCCTCCAGATCGCGCGGCGTCACCGCACAGACCGCGCAGGCGGTCTGGGTCAAGATCACGTCGGGCCGCAAGGATCGCAGCAGCAGAGCATCGACCTCGTAGCAGGACAGACCCTGACTGACGATGGCCTGAACCCGGTTCTCGATCTCTAGGGAGGGCAGACCCTTGGCGAGCTTGGTGGCGGTGCAGACGGGCAAGGCTTGAACCGCTGGCGGGAAGTCACATTCGTGCGACCGGCCAAAGAGCTGCCCCTCGCACCCCAAGGCCACGGCTATCTCGGTGGCACTGGGCAGCAGCGAGACGATCCGAGGGCCGGTCATTGGGAAGATTGGCCCGTCACCGCCCCTTGCCTTGGCAAGACCCGCCCCAGTCCGACATAGACCAGCCCAAGGCCTGCAAACCAAAGGGCCTCATGGGTGGCCACCACAGCGACCACGTCGACCGTAAAGGGACAGGCCCAGCCTGTGACCTTTGAAAAGCCAAACAGGGTCAGTTCATAGGCGATGAAGGCAAGGCCAAGGGTCGGTACTATCCAAGGTCCCACCTGACCGGGCCTGAGGATCATCTGCGAGACGATCAAGGCCAGAGCGCCGCCAAGTCCAATCGCAACGCCCCATCCGACCGTGAACAGGGTCTGCGGGTAGCCGTGAAGACTAAAGCCAAGGACCTGACTGGTGCCCCAGCAGAGCAGGAGCGTTAGGAAAGCCGAGCGGCGCGTCATGGTCGCCGCCGCCAAGATCGCGACAGCCACAAGAGGCACAGCGCAGGCGATCAGGGTCGAGCCTACGAGGACTGAAGTCAACAGAACTGCAGGCCAAGGTAGAGTGAATTGGCGTGCAGTAGAAAGACCAGAACTGATTTTGTTGGTCATGGAAGTCTCCAACCAAAAGAACGGAGGTTGAAGCGCAGGCCCGTCGCCAAGCCTGCGCCTTGGGTCTGCTCAGAAGCGGCTACTGATACCGACAAAGGCGGCCCGGCCCCGGCCCCGGAAGCTGAACAGTTCCTCATAGGTCTGGTCGGTCAGGTTCTCGACCCGCGCCGTCAGCCTGATCGCCGGTGACAGGGCATAGTCGCCATTGAGGTTGATCAGGGTGTAGCTCTTGAGGCGCGCCCGAACCGGCACATAGCTCGGATCGGTATAGGCCACATCCGTCTGCTGGCCGTTATAGCGCGCGACCAGAGCCACACCGCCGGTTTGGCTGGGGTGACGCCAAGACAGGGCAAGGCTGCCGATATTGGCCGGACGACGCACCTCTTCGAGCCCGACCTCGCGGGCCTTCAGCCATGTAAAGGCACCGTTGAGCCGCCAATCCTGCGCCAACCGCGCCACAGCGGTCAGTTCAACGCCCTGCTGGGTGGAGTTGCTCTTGCGGTTGGCGGGGGTGGCGACATAGGCCGGGGCCGGATAGGTGGTGTAGATCTCGTCCTTCAGACGGCTATCGAAACGGGTGAGATCGAGCACAACGGCGCGATCAAATAGGGCCTGCTCAAGACCAAATTCCCAGCCCTCGGAGCGCTCGGGCCGGAGCGCAGCATTACCAATGAAGCGCCCGTCCATATAGCCAAAGAGCTCATAGAAACCAGGGTTCTTGATCCCCGAACCCACCGCCGCATGGAGCCGTGTATCCGCCAAGGCCAGATAGCTGCCCTGAACCCGGTAGGTGGTCGCATCGGCGAACTGATCGTTCAGATCGCGCCGGATCGAGGCCCCGATGGCGAGCCTGTCACCGACCGTATGGTCGATCATGGCCACAATGCCGGTATTGTTCAGGCGCTTTGTGCCGGTAAAGGCAAAGCCGCTGGGGTCGGTATTGCGAAACTGCTCGCGCTCCTGATCGACGGCGAAGGTCAGTCGATCCTGCACCGGTCCGGATCCCAGCAGGAGACTGGTCTCATAGGAACCCTTCTGGCGCTTGCCCTGATCACCAGAAGAACGGCGGTCGTCGCTATAGCCCTTGCGGTCCGTATCGGCGGCCTGGAGGGTTAGGGATTGCGTCCAGCGTCCGTCGAGACCAGACCAATCGGCTCGAACCAGCCCGTACAGGCCGATGTTACGGTAGCCCGTGCCCGGAGAGTCGACGATATAGCCAAAAGTCTTGGAATCCGGCTCACTGTCGCTGTTATTGATATCCTCCTGCACCGCGCCATAACGCCCCACCGCGGACAGTTTGAGGTGATCGTTCAGCCCGTAGGACAGCTTGAACGTCGTGGCCAAGGCATCCTTGCCCAGCTTGCGTGAACCACTACGGCTGTTGGGAGTCCCATCACGGCTGGTCAGCGAGGCGGTCACGGCATAGTCCAGCCCCTGCGTGGCCCCAGCCCAGCGGGCGGCGCTGTTGAAGGTTCCGAAGGACCCGGCCTCGACCCGCAGGCTCGCGCCGGGCGCATCCTGACCGCTACCGGAGATATAATGGATCACGCCGCCGATAGCGTCAGAGCCATAGAGCGCGCTCTGCTGACCCCGCAAGACCTCGATCCGCGCCCCGTCATCAGCGATTAGGGTGCCGAAATCAAACTCACCATAGAAGGGGTCGGAAACCTCAATCCCATCGACCAGAACCAGCGTGTGGTTGGCCTCAGCACCGCGCATTCTGATCTGGGTCAGACCCGGCGAGACATTGACTGCAAGGCCCGGAACGTCACGCAGGATGTCGGCGACGTCGCGGGTCTGGCGCTCGGCAAGGGTGCGGGCATCCAGCACCGTCACCGACGATCCCAGCAGATCTTGCGGAACGGCGACGCCAGAGCGACTGGCCGTCACGATCAACTCAGCAGCGCTATCCGCAGCAAGGGAAGGACTGGCGCATAGCCAGAGGGGAACAGCCGTCGCCAGCAGCGACGACAGGAAAGAACGGCTCATCAAAACAACCTCGGGCAGCCAGCGACAATGGCCGGAGCGTCCGCGCAAACGGTCAGCCCGCGCTGGTGAACCGACGCCCAAAGACGCTCACCCGCACGGTCCGATACGGCTCCCACCGCTCGTTCGTCGCTCTGACGAGATCATTTCGCGCCTTGGCCAGTCCCTGAGCCACGGCATGAGCGACCTGCACCGGTCGGTCTCCTGGCTCACGGGTCATCGATTGACGCACACCTTCCCAGACTATGGCCCTAGGGCCT
>CANFKD010000128.1 GCA_947447115.1 Caulobacteraceae bacterium | reverse complement strand
CTCGACTCGGTGCCGGAACCCAAGCGCAAGGGCAAGTCCAAGCCCGGCTATGAGGCCTCCAGCCTGATGCCGCTCAGCCGCGACTATGCCTTCATTGTTGAACAGGACAAGGCGGCTGGTGATCTGATCAAGGCGGTGCTGGGTGCGGACAAGGCCCTGATCGCCCATGCCCGCGTCTTCGACGTCTATCAAGGCCAAGGCGTTGGCGCCGGATGCAAGTCCGTGGCCCTTGAGGTCACGATCCAGCCCAAGGATCAGACCCTGACCGAGGCCGATATCGAGTCCCTATCGGCCAAGATCATTGCCGCCGTGCAAAAGGCGGGCGGAACCCTACGCGGTTAGAACGGACTAGGGCGCAGGCGGCGGTGGTCCTCGGTCCTCGGGGCCATCATCCGGTCGAGGCCCGCGCCCTTCTCCTCTCATAGAGCCCGGCCCACCGCGACGCATGGCGCTGGGCGGTGGACGCCTAAAGCTCTCGGCAATCCGAGCCCGATCGTCTGGGCTGACGGTTAGGGCATAGGTCACGGCGGCAGATTCCATCCCGGCCCGCGCCCGCATCTCGGCTTCGCGGGCCCTTTGAAGATTGCTGTCGATCACGGCGCGGTCAGGCTTGGCGGCGGCCAGGCTATCGGCAGCGGCGATGCGCGCATCATGAGCCGTCTTGAGGTCGGGCAGGGTGGCCACAACCGCCTCGCGCAGGACTTGGCGCATGGCCTTGCGGCTTTCCGGTGGCATGTCCTTGGTCAGGCGCATGATCGAGTTGGGACGATCGCCGCGACCAGTGTCCATCAGCTTGTGACGCATGGCGATGGCTCCGCCGACGGCCATCAAGAGGAACATGTTCAAGACCAGCGATAGGGCCAGACCGATTTTCAAAGCGCGCGGGCTCATAATGTCTCCTCCGCACCGAAGGCCACGGCCTCCGAATAGACCGATTGACCATCAAGGGCGCTGGCGACCGTCACATCAGTCGATTGATCGGCCATCATCAGGCTGACAGAGCCGATACCCACCATCAGGCCTGCTAGGCCCGCCGCCGCCAACCCCATGCCCCACCCACGCCATTCTCCTAAGAGTTTGGACAACAGGGACCGCTGAGGTCTTGGCGCCATCGCCATGATCCGCTCACGCAGGGCCGTTGATGGGGCCTCAACGCGATAGAGCCCGAGCAGGTCGTCGAGATCCGCTGCCCCGTCCAGACATTGACGGGCCCAGACTGGGCGCTCTTGGCGCAGTTGCTCGGCCTCAGCCTGCTCGGTCTTGGGCCAGAGCCGAAGATCAGAGCCGTAGGCCTCAGCCAACTGTTCAAACCGTTCCGGGGTCATGCTAGGCCCTCCAATCGACGATCATTCAGGGGATTAAGAAGCAGGCGAAGGGTGCGACGTCCACGAGACAGCAGGCTTTCAAGCGCCTCGACACTGATCTCCATCAGCGCCGCCGCCTCGATATTGCCAAGCTCCTGGTAGTGACACAGCACAATCGCCTCCCTCTGACGCTCTGGTAATTTGGCGATTGCCGCCTCGACCTGATCCTTGATCTCCAATCCCATAAGTCCGGCATCAGGGGCAGGACCCGGGTCAATCTGGTCAGGGGGCTCTGCCATCGGTCGTTCGCGTTGGCGACGGAGCCGATCATAGCAAAGGTTCAAGGCCACCCTGTGCATCCAACTGTCAAACCGCGCGGTGCCGGGCTGCCAGGTTGGGGCCTGACGCCATGCCCGCAACATCACCTCCTGCGCCACATCCTCTGCCTCTGATGCGTCGCCCAACATCCGCCGCGCCAGGGCCAGCATCCGGGGCAGTTTTCGCGCCATCAGAGCCTGAACGGCAGCCGGATCACCGCGTCCAACCCGAAGGACCAGGTCGGTGTCAGGATCGGGCGGGCGTTTGGTCAAGGGTTGCCTCTTTGCATCGGTAGAGTGGCTCGCACGGACAGCCCCCCAGCCAGTCTGTGCGAGCCTTTAGGTCGAGCTAGTGTGGGCCGTGATCGCGGTGATGGCCACCCATCATGGGGGGCTTAGGCATTTCGTCACCGGTCAGGACACCGTCGCCGTTTTTGTCGAGACGCTTGAAGTGCTTGGCCGTCATGCGATCAATTTCGGCGCGGGTGATCGCGCCATCATCATTGGCGTCGAGCATATCGAACATCATGCCCTGACGTTGGCCGCGCATCTTTTCCATCATCTCGCGATGCATCGGACGATCCTTGCCCTTTTCGCCTTCGCCCTTGGGCGGCGGCGGGCCGTCATGGCCCATCATGGCAGGGCGAGCCATAAACTCGGCCTCGGTAATCTTGCCGTCCCTATTGGCATCAAGCTTCATCATCTGGTCGGCATGGCTTTGCTGGAACTCTGCAAGGGTCACCTTACCATCGCCGTTGGTGTCAGGATTTGGCATGGGCGGGCGCTTCATGCCGCCTTCCATGGGCATTCGATCATGGCCGGGACCCTCGTGAGGAGGCATGGCGGGCTGAGCCAAGGCAACGCCGCTCAGGACAAGGCTGAAGCCAGCCGCGTAGAGGAATTTTTTCATCTGAAATCTCCGTTTGGGGGGAACGTGTTTTGACCGTTCATAAGATCAAACGTGCGCCCAAACGAAATCCGTCGCATTGATGCAAGAGGTTCCCATCGTGCGACCTATCGCTGTAGGTCCTTGGCAATCTGCTCGAAGGCTTCGCGCGCCGACTGACGGATCATGGCCAAATAGGCCGGAACGGACTTGAAGTTCCGCACCCCTGCGGCCTTGGCCAGAAGGGTGCGAAAGGGGGCGGACTCGAGCAGAGGATCAGCATCATCCTCGAGGGCGACCTTGAGCAGTTGGGTCAGGTTCTGTTGCAGCTTCCACCCCGCCTCTAGGGCCGCGATCTGATCGGCTCCGGCTAGGCCGCGGGCCTTCGCGGTCGCCAAGGCCTTGGCCGTATTGACCTCTAACGGCCCGCCATGGGGGGCGTGGATGATCTGCAGGAGCTGAGCGATAAACTCGATATCGACCAGACCCCCCTTGACCAGCTTAAGGTCCCAATCGCCCTTGGCCGGGCGTTCCTGTTCCATCAGGCGGCGCATATCGAGCATGTCGCGCACAGCCTGTTTCGGATCGCGCGGGCGGCGAAGGGCAGTCTCAATGGCAGCGGTCGCGGCCACGGCAAATTCTGGACTGCTGGCCCAAACCACCCGGGCACGGGTCAGGGCGAGGATTTCCCAAGTCTCGGCCTCGCCGTCTGACTGCCTCGCATAGTAGCCATCAAAGGCCGTGCGGCTGACCGCGACGGGGCCAGCCGTTCCCGAAGGGCGCAGCTGCAGATCGACCTCATAGAGCCCGCCCTCGCCCGTCGGGGCCGAGAGGGCGGCGACCAGCCTTTGGGTGAAGCGGGCATAGAAGGTCTCGGCCCCCCAAGCCTTGGTTTCAGACATGCCCGCCGGATCGTCGGCCTGATAGAGGGTAATCAGATCAAGGTCCGAGCGGGCGGTCATCTCGCCGGACCCGCATTTGCCCAGCGCCACCACGGCCACCTGACCGGAAAAGTTCCCGCCGATCCGCACCGTCTCAGTCAGAGCCACAGGAGCGAGGCTGCGAACGACCATATCGGCCAGTCCGGCAAAGGCGCGGCCGGCCTCTTCAGCGCTGGCCGCCCCGCTCATGACCTGAAGGCCGATACGGAAGGCCTGTTCGCGGTGCATGACCCGGGCCGCGTCCATCGCCCCTTCAAAGCCCTCGGTGAGGGCCATCACATGGGCAAAGGCCTGCGCCTCCGCATCGACATCGAAGGGCTCAAAAAAGCTGTGGTCGAGCAGGGCATCGAGGGCGGCCGGGCGGCGGGCTAGGGTGCTCGCCAGCCGAGGGGCAAAGGCCATGACCTGAACCAACAGCTTAAGCAATTTGGGCTGGGCCAGCATCAGGGATTGAAGCTGAACCCCTGAGGACAGCCGCGAAAAGAAGTCGCCGAACCGCAGGAAGGCGGCGTCCGGGGCTCCGGTGGCGTTGGTGGCGTCCAGCAGGCGCGGGGCAAGCTGGGTGAAGAGCTCGCGGCCCCGCTCGGTGCGGGTGGCATTGATATGGCCATGATGCCAAGAGCGGATGGTCGCGGCCACCTGAGGCGGGTTGGAAAAACCCATCCGCGCCAGGGTGGCAAGGGTCTCCGGATCATCCTCAACCCCGGTAAAGACCAGACTGCCAAAGGATGAGGACAGGTCCTCGCCGTCCGGGAACAGCTCACCATAATGATGGTTCACCTGCTTGAGCAGGCGCGTGACCTGGGCATCAAAGCGGCGCAGGTCCGGCGCGCCAGACAGGGCCGCTACGCGCCGCCGGTCGGCATCGCTTTCGGGCAGGCGGTGGGTCTGCTCGTCATGCAGCATCTGGATCCGGTGCTCCCAGCCGCGCAGATGTAGATAGGCGCGGTGCAGCTCAGCGGCAGTCTCGGCGCTCACCTGACCGGCGACACACAGGGCTGTCAGAGCATCGAGCGTGCGGTTCGAGCGCAGGGACGGGTTGCGGCCGCCAAGGATCAGTTGCTGGGTCTGGACATAGAACTCAATCTCGCGAATGCCGCCGCGTCCCAGCTTGAGATTGGCCCCCTTGGCGGTCAGCCGATCATCGACCTTGTGGATGTGGATCTGTCGCTTGATCGAATGGATGTCCGCAATGGCGGCAAAATCGAGGTTCTTGCGCCAGATAAAGCCCGACAGCTCCTCAAGAAAGCCTTGGCCCAGCGGCACATCCCCGGCCATGGCGCGGGCCTTGATAAAGGCCGCCCGCTCCCAGTTCTGGCCGACGGTCTGGTAATAGTCGAGGGCTGCAGCCACTGACACCGCAGGCGGGGTCGAGCTGGGGTCGGGACGCAGGCGCAGGTCGACCCGAAAGACATAGCCCTCTGCCGTGCGCTCTTGCAGGAGCTGCGCCAAGGACCTTGTCACGGCCAAAGCAACGGCCTGAGCATCGCCGCCCTCTGGGATCAGCATCTGGCCTGGATCGTAAAAGATCGAGATGTCGATATCGCTGGAATAGTTCAGCTCAAAGGCCCCATGCTTGCCCATAGCAATGCAGAACAGCCCCGGTATGGGGCCTGCTGCCTCGTTCGGTGCAGGCAAGAGGCGGCCCTTGGTCACCTCAGTGCGAACGGCCATGGCCAAGGCCGATTGGACGGCCAGATCGGCAAATTCGGTGATGTTGCCGGTGACGGCGGTCAGGTCCCAGACCCCGCCCAGATCGGCCAAGGCTATGGTTAGATGCGCATCGGCCTTGAGGGCGCGCAGGGTCTTGGCCCCTGCGATCAGGTCGGTCTCTTGGGCCACATCTTCGGTCTGTCGCAGAATGTCGGCGATGGGATCTTCGGCCTCAAGGGCTTGGCGAAGCTGTCCCGGCGCGCGTCTCATCAGTCCGGCCAGATAGGGCGAGGCCCCGGCGATCGGCTCGAGGGACGGCCAGACCTGTTTGAGACGTGCGCTCCAGCCGTCACGCTCTGCGGCCTTGGACAGCACCTCATAGAGCCGCTCGGCGGCGGCGGTGTCGACCACGGGCCCGCAAGGGCGAAGGAAGTCTGCCAAGCTCATGGGCGCACTCTTGGTGCAAATGGTCGCAAAGGAAAGGCCTAGATGCGCTCGCTGATCTTGATGGCGGCGCGGCAGCCTGCGCGGATCAGACCGGCCAGCAAGGGATAGCCCGGAGTCTCTAACGCGCCCTCGGCCACGGCCAGATCGCGGTGGGACAGTTCCTCGTCGCGAAAGCGGCTCAGCTCTGCAGCCAGTTCGGGGCGGTCAGTGGCGATCTCGGCGATCTGGGCGGCGTAATGTTCCTCAATTACGGTCTCGACCGCAGCGGTGCAGGCATGGGCGGCCTTCTCGCCGAGCAGGGCGGTTCCCGCGCCAAGTGCAAACCCCGCCACGCGCCAGAGGGGGGCCATCAGGGTCGGGCGGACCTGATGACGGGTCAGGAGTTGATCAAAGGCGGCCAGATGCACGGCCTCATGGCCCTCCATCTCAGCCAGTTGTTCGGCAATGCGATCCTTGTCCTTAGCCTTGGCAAAGACTGCCCTTTGGCCGCGATAGATATGGACCGCGCCCAGCTCTCCGGCATGGTCCACGCGCAAGATCTCGCCGAGCCGCGCATCGGAGGCGCCAAGGCCCGGACGGGGCGGAATGGGCTTGTCGCTCATGGCCTTAAGCCTTCTTGTAAAGGGCGCTGGCGGCGCTGTAGGCCGCGAGCCCCAGATAGACCAGAAAGTTCCACCCGGCCATGGAAAGACCCAGCCAGACCCAGGCCGCTTCGTCGCAGCGCGGCGGCGCAATCTTGGCCCCATTGAGCAGATCGGCCATGGCCTGGGCACTGACACCGGTTCCTGCGCCCGAACAGGTGGTTGGCCCCGGCCACCATTTCCACTCAGCGCCCGCATGATAGGCGGCCAAATAGGCCCCGTAGGCAAAGACGATTGTCAATCCGATCGCCACCCCACGCCGGATGCGATCCGACCCGCTGAGACGGCTAAGGGCAAACCCCGTAAGGCCCAGACCCAGCGCCACCCAATAGACCTCGCGCTGTTTCAAACAGAGGGTGCAGGGGGCAAGGCCGCCAAAGGTCTCGAACCCATGGGCCACGGCCAGCAGGGCCGCAGAGGCGAGGGCGACGATGAGGGGCTGCCAAAGGGCGAGGGGACGGATCAGAGCGCGCATAGGCACCAATCTAGTCCATCCGGGCGGGGAGCCCAAGGGGCAGATGCAGGGGTAATCCCCGCTGTTTGGGTTGGATCTATTCTGGAGGTTGCCAGAACGCACAGGAGCATCTTCGAATGG
>CANFKD010000127.1 GCA_947447115.1 Caulobacteraceae bacterium | reverse complement strand
GTTCAGCAGTTGCTCAACCGCGATGGTGCCGGTCAGCTTCAGTTGCTCGCCGCCAACGGTGGCAACGGGGCTGGTGGCCACGAAGTCCTTGCGCTGCAAGCGCGAACCGGTGACGACGATTTCGGTGACATCCGTATCCGACTTTGCAGCATCTTGAGCGTAGGCAGGCGCAGCGAAGATCGCGAGCGCACCGCACAACATTGTTGACGCCATAACGCGTCCGCGGGTTGAGCCAATTTTCATTATCTAAATCCCCCTCCAAGGTGATTGATATAGTCCTGAGACGGCGCGACCTCGTGGGTACGCGCCACCACTACGAAGGGCTTTCGCCTATCGTACGATGTTTTCACTATTGGCACCGAACGTGCGGGGTCAACTGTAAGGTCACAAAACGGTCACTGTTGCGGCGGGCCTGTCGCATAATCGCAACGGTTCAAGATGTGCACTCCATGTTTTATGGCACGTCTGTCCTTGATGAGGCTGTTTTGAGGATATTTTGTTCGTGCAGTTCGGCCCACCCCTGAAATGTGCGCGATAGTCGAGTATTAGCGGCGCACCACTCCGGGCAATAGATCGAAGGCGAGGCTCATTCGGCTTGCCGCTCCGCCAAAAGGGACAGTCCCGTGCCACATATAGGATGGAAAGAGGGCCAAAAGGCCGGGCTTAGGCTGCACGAAATGGCCAGCCTCTAGGGTCGGGGCAGTCGGCGTTGGCGGCGCGCCAAGCCTCAGCCAGCCTTCGCGCCGGTCGGATGTCTGCACCTGCGGCGGCACATCGGCATAGAAGGCCGACGATATCCAACCATTGGGATGGATGTGATCGACATGAAAGCCCTGCGGTCGCAAGCGAACAGACCAGGCCTCGTCGATCCGATGGCCTCCGGCATTGCGCCGTCTCAAGAGGTCGGGTCCTTGGCCGAGGTGATCGCGATAGGCTCGGATGGGACCTTGGATGGCTTGGAAGAAGGCACCAATGACGGGATCATCACTTGTGACCAGATTGTGCGAGGTTTGCGATCCGCCCCGGATCGACTGCTCAATCGGGTGAGCCTTCAGCAGATGGACGCTGTTGAGAGACGTGCGCAGATCATCGAGAAAATCAGGCAGGTGGGTCCAGCCCGCCGGGCAGTCGATCATCAGGGCCTGAACCACGGCGGAATAATCATAGAGATCTCCCAATCGGGGATCGCTGCTGAGCCGCCAAGCGCTGGTCAGGTCGGCAATGGCCTGCTGGTCGCCCGGCTGCTCTGCGACCAGTTCCGTGGCGAGGTCTGCGGCAGCCTTGGCGTCGCCCAGTGCCAACAGGGCTTGAACCACGGCCTTTTTCGGTAGGCGCTCGGCGGGGAAGCTGGCCACCAATTGCTGCGCGATGGCCAGAGCATCGGCGGGAGCGTCCTTTAAGAGGAGCCAGCTAAATTCCAGAGCCAAGCGCGGGTCCTGCCCAATGGCCGCAATCTCAGTTCTGGCCAAGGCCAGCGCGGCGGGCTCACCGTGGAGGTGGCTGAGCAGGCGCAGTTTGACCAATAACAGATCGCCCTGTTTAGGGGCCTGAGCGAGGGCCTGATCGACGGGGGCGAGGGCGGCGGAGGCGTCACCGGTCGACATCCAGATCAGATGGCTAAGATCACGCAGGGCCTCGGCATAGTTCGGGCGAAGCAAAAGGGCCGCTTCAAAGGCCTGTTTGGCGCGGTCAAATTGGCGAAGGCCTTGGAGGCCCCGCCCAAGGACGAGGAGCGTTTCCGGCGCGCGGCCACCTAGCCGCAAGGCCCGCTCGGCCTCGGCAACGGCGTCCTGATCGCGGCCAAGGTCGCCAAAGCCTGCGGCGACGTTGTGCGCGGCAACCGGATCATTGACGGCCAGCTTAGCGGCAGCTTGGTATTGGGCCAAAGACCCGGCCTTGTCGCCCAAGGCCTTGAGGGCGGCAGCCCGCAGGGACTGGATCTCGAAGCTTGCGCCCTCTTTGCGGCAGAAAGGCCGCAGAAGCGCTTCGGCCTCGAAGGCCGCGCCTTGATTAAGCAGTATCTGGGCGAGGAATTCTGCAGCTGTAACACAGCTACGCTCACGCTTGAGCAACTGGCGGCACGCCCCTTGCGCCCGATCAAGCTGACCCGCTTGAATCAGGGCTTGGATCCGATTGAGGTCTTGTGCGGTGGCCGCCGATATGGGCCGGGTCACAGGCTGAGCCGAAGGGTCATCATGGGCCGATCATCCGCGATGGGATTTGATCAAGTCAATATGCGCACCTGACAAAAGCCTAGGGCCAGAGTGACGGTGTGCCGATTTTCTATTCTTGGGTTGTGAAATTTTTTTAACTGTTCACCATCAACACGATGGTTCAGGCTGATATCTTGACGCCTGCGAAACCCAAAGGATCTGAGATGATCGCGTTTAAATCCCCTCTGAAGCGGATGGTCACGGTGACGGCCGGTGCTGTCGCGGCCCTGACCGTGGCGTGGGTGCCTTCCCTTGCCGCGGCTCGGGTGCCGATCGATGCCCTGGTAGGCTATGGCGAGATCCGCAATCCTGTGATCTCAAAGGACGGGGTTCATCTGGCCGCCATTCGGCGTGAGGCGGTCGGAGATGTCTTGATCCTCGCGGACCTAAAGACCGGCGACATCAAGCCTGTTCATGTCGCGCGAGCCGATCAGAACATGCAGCTGGGCTTTGTCCGCTTTAAAGGCAATGGCCGTCTGGTCTTCAGCTTCAGCCAGCGCATTCACGTCGTGCCGGGCACAGGCAGTGCGAAAAAGACGGACATTGTTGAAGACGGCTTCATCACTGTTGGGCGGGTCTATTCGAGCAATCTCGACGGTTCGGACCTGATCTCGCTCTATGACCCCTCATCGCAGCAGGGCTATCCGCGCACAGTAAGCACACGGGTGGTCAGCCTGCTTGAACAGTCTGAAACCGACGTTCTGATCGTGGCCCCGAAGGCGGGAGGCTCAGAGCTTTGGAAGGTCAATGTTCGTGACGGCAAGCGCGAGATTGTGGATCGCGGACAGGACAATACCTTCAACTGGGTGGTCGACAGCGACGGTGTACCGGTCCTGCGTCAGGACGTCATTGCCGGCGGCAAGGGCTTTATGTGGTCGCGGCGTGCGCGCGGCGATAAGGACTGGAAGGAAGTGGTTCGCTTCCGGGGTGCCGAGGGGGCCAATTCGGGACCAACCTTTGTCGGCGAGGGACCGACCGACCAGCCCGGTCAGGCCTTTGTTCTGGCCCGCAAGGATGGCGACGATACCTCCGGCCTCTATCGCTATGACACCAATACCGGCACCTATATAGAGACACTCCAGACGGTGGCCGGTCACGACGTAACCGATTCCCTTATTAATCCCTATAATAACAAGCTTTTGGCTGCCTGCTGGCTGGCCTACCGCGCGACCTGCGAGCCCAAGGATGCGGCTTTCGGACGCCAGTGGACCGCGCTTAATCGGGCGCTTGGCGATAGGGTCAATGTGCAGCTGACCAGCATTGGCGGCGCGGATATAGACCAGTGGGTTGTCCATACCAATGGTCCTAAGGATCTCGGCACCTACTATCTGTTCGATCTGAAGGCCAAGCGTTTGGAGGTTCTGTTCCAGCAGCGTCCCACTGTGGCCGAGGCTGATCTGCCGGATGAACAGGTGCTGGAATATACGACCAGCGACGGTCAAAAGCAGTGGGGCTATCTGTGGACCCCGCCCGGCGTGACCGACACTAAGAGCCTGCCGACGGTGATTGTGCCTCACGGGGGCCCTGAGGGCCGCGATATTTGGGGCTTTGACCCGATGGCCACGACCTTGGCCAGTCAGGGCTATGCGGTGTTCCAACCCAATTTCCGAGGCGGCGGCGGCTTTGGTCGCAAGTTCGTTGAGGCGGGCCATGGTCAGTGGGGCGAGCGAATGCAGGAGGATGTGGCCGACGCCACGCGCAACCTCATTGCTCAAGGCATTACCGATCCCAAGCGGGTCTGCATCTTTGGCTGGTCCTACGGTGGCTATGTGGCCATGACGGCGAGCTTTAAGAATAAGGACCTGTTCAAGTGCGCTGTGGCGGGAGCGGGTGTCTCTGACCTTGTCGAGATGCAGCGCTGGGTTCGTGACGGAACCACCAACAAGAAAGAGGTCATATCGGGCGGCGGCAGCGGCGCGCAGAGCATGACCTACAAATATTGGCTGCAGGCCATCGGCGATCCGGAAAAGGTACGCGATCGCTTGATCAGCAATTCAGCGGCCCGCAATGCTGCTTCGGTCGGTATGCCGCTGCTATTGATCCATGGCGACAAGGACCAGACCGTGCCGATTGAGCAGAGCCAACTGATGCAAAGGGCCATGGAAAAGGCCGGCAAGCCCGTCAGGCTGCTGGCCGTCAAGGACACGGACCACTATTTCACCCCGATACAAGGTCCGGCTTGGAAGACGATCCTGACCGAGGCCACGGCCTTTATTGGCCAGAACATCGGTCCCGGGGTTGAGCCCGCCAAGTAGGAACGACACAGCCCGGTCGGGTTCAGGCCCGGCCGGGAATCTGTCTGGCCCTATCGTACCGGCGTGGGGGCCAGCACGTTGGCGTGGGCCTGTTCGCGCAGGCGGGCCTGCATCATCTGGTCCATCACCGCCTTGGCCTGAGGGTCGCCCAGCAGCCAGCCTGCCGCCGCCATCGACCGCACGGCCATGGTGCTGACGCCAAGGGCATGGCTGAAGGCCTCGAAGGGCGAGCGTTGGCCGGGCAGGGATTTCAGACGCACCTCTTTGCCGGTCAGGCCGGTCAGGGCCTTGGCCCGATCCACCGCGTCATAGAAGCCGCCGATCTCATCGACCAGTCCCAGGGCCTTGGCCTGTTCGCCGGTCCAGACCCGGCCCTTGGCGATTTCGCGCACCCGCTCGGGCGGCAGCTTGCGGCCCTCAGCCACGCGGGCAATGAAGCCCTCATAGGTCTCATCGATCGACTTGGCAAAGCCGTCGCGCTGCTGGGGGGTAAAGCCCTCGCCCATGCCATAGATGGCTGAATAGTCGCTGCCCACCGCGGTGTGGCGCACATCGACGCCAAAGCGGCTCAGGGCCTCGCCCAGAGCGAACTTGCCGCCATAGACGCCGATAGAGCCGGTCAGGGTCGAGGGCTGCGCCACGATGGCCGAGGCCTGCGATGAGATCCAATAGCCGCCAGAGGCCGCATAGGTGCCCATAGAGACCACCACGGGCTTGCCAGCGGCCTTGGCGGCGCGCACGGCGGCCAAGATCTGCTCAGAGGCTGTGTCGGTACCGCCGGGCGAGGAGACGCGCATGACGATGGCCTTCACGTCCTTATCGTCGATGGCGTCATAGATGGCTTCGGACACATCATCGGAAAAGATGGTCTGGTCGTTGGCAAAGGCATTTTGACCACCGCCGCTGCCATTGATGATCGGCCCTTCGGCGTGGATCACGGCAAAGGTCGGCTTAGCCTTTTCAGCCGCGCTGCTCGCGACCACGGGGCGCTGGGCGCTGGCGCGGTAGTCGTCAAACTCTTCGAACTTGGCATCGTCCCCAGCGGCCTTGAGCGCCAAGGCCTGCGCCTCATGGAGGTAACCCAAGCGGTCGATCAGGCGCCGATCCAGCGCCTCCTTAGCCGAGTAGGGACCGGCCTCGATCTGCTCGCGCAGGGCCCCGGCATCGACCTTGCGATCGGCGGCGGCGGCACGCAGGGCACTGGTATAGACCGACCCCATCCAGGACAGGTTCGACTGCCTATGGGCGGCGGTATAGTCGCTATAGAGGTAGGGATTGACCGCGTTCTTATATTCGTAGCGCTGCTCATACTCGGCCTTGACGCCATATTTGTCGAAGGCGCGCTTAAAGAAGATGTCCTCGATGCTAAAGCCGGTCACCTGGAACGGCGCGCCGGGTTGCATCCAGACCTCATCGGTGGCGGCGGCCAGCATATAGGTCGAGGTCACGATGCCGGAGGGATAGAGCCCTTGGCTATAGCTGTAGATCTTGCGGCCCGATTTGCGGAACGCCTTAAAGGCCATGCGCAGCTCGTCGGCCGAGGCTGGGGCCATGCCGCCATCGGGCAGGCGCACAAACAGGGCCTTCACCTTACTGTCGCTCTGGGCATGGCGCAGGGTCTGGGTGATCGACATGACCGAAAGACCGCCGCCATTAAAGGCCGCCAATGGACTTTGATTATCTTGGTCTGTGAGCGCTTGGCGAAGATCCAGCGACAGGACCGCTTGGCTGGGCGTTGCCGCAGGCTTAGAAGCCCCCGTCGCCATAATGATCAGCACGAACGGCAAGCCGACAAAGAACATCAACAGTCCGACAAAGACGCCAGCGACCGTGACCATAAACTGCTTCATCAAAGGCTCCCGCCAAAGGGCGTGCTGAAGAATGGGGTTTGAGATTTTACCCTATCACAACCTAGTGACGATTGTGGCTTGGTCAAATGAACAGATGGACAGATTTACCGGAAAGGGTGGGGGGGGGGAGTGAAGGGCGGTTCGCGCATATCGCCATGTTGGCCCAGTGTCTCTTGATCTCAATGGAAGTGCCACGGCAAGCCATTAGGTCCTAAATCGTAGTTTCTGAAATCGGCGCCCTGCTTGCGTCTTCAAATAGGATTCGAAATCTTGGGCCACCACCTTGTCCCTGAATGCAAAATAGGCATGGAGTTTCCACGGCTGATGCTTCGCAGTGTGGCCCGCATTTCCCTCAGCATTATGTTCAGAGAGTCTGCGTTTTAAATCTCCGGTGAAGCCTGTGTAGAACTTCCCCAGACGGCTTTCGCTTTCAAGGATGTAGACATACCACACCACGATATCTCCTGATCCCCCTTCCGTCACAAGCTCATCCGCGTTGCACGCGGGCTTGTGACGAGAACCTCGTCAATCCCAGCCGCGCATCGCGCGGCGGATTGACGGGTGGTCGGAGTAGCAGGATTCGAACCTGCGACCCCCGCCTCCCGAAGACGGTGCTCTACCAG
>CANFKD010000126.1 GCA_947447115.1 Caulobacteraceae bacterium | reverse complement strand
GAGGGCGGCCGAGCTGTGCGCAGCAGTCCGACTCGCAGGTGGAAGTGGTGAGGAAGGTCTATGCCGACAGGCACAGTTAAGTGGTTCAATTCGACCAAGGGCTTTGGGTTCATTGAACCAAGTGACGGCGGTCAGGACGTTTTCGTCCATATTTCAGCCCTCGAGCGGGCCGGTCTAAGCAGCCTCGATGAAGGCCAGTCTATCGCCTATGAGCTTGAGCAAGACCGTCGGTCGGGCAAGACCTCGGCCGGTGAGCTGCGCGTTCTGAGTGGCGGCACCGGTGGCGGCAGCTCGGATCGTGCGCCAGCACGTCCGCGTCCAGCCCCTTCGGCCCCCATGGGTGAAACCACCGGCTCGGGTACGGGCACGGTGAAGTGGTTCAACTCTACCAAGGGCTTTGGCTTTATTCAGCCAGACAATGGCGGCGGCGACATCTTCGTCCACATTTCAGCCGTTGAACGGGCTGGTCTTTCGGGCCTTCAGGATGGACAGCGTCTGTCCTACGACCTGCAAGCCGATCGCCGCACCGGCAAGGCTTCCGCCGACAACCTGCGTCTCGACTAAGAGACCTTCGGTTATCGACGACGAATTGGCCCCGCCTCCCTCCGGAGCGCGGGGTTTTCGCCGTTAGGCTCTCCAGTACCCTTACTCTCAGATTAGGATCCGCCATGCGCCGTCTCGCAGCCCTTGCCGCCGCCCTCTGGTCCGCCGCTGCTGTTGGTGGCGCCCATGGGCAAGAGCGGCCTGCCCTTGTCTATCAGGGCTCTGGGCCAATCGATCCGGCGAAACTGTCTGAGACGATCAAGGTCATGGCCTCCGAGGACTTTGAAGGCCGCAATCCCGGCACTGCCGGGGAAACCAAAACCATCGCCTACCTGACCCAGCGCTTCAAAGAGCTGGGCCTAGAGCCGGGCGGGGAAAAGGGTGGCTGGACCCAGCGCGTGCCCCTGATCCGCTTTCAGGTCAGCACGGCCAGCACCTTCAGCCTCTCGACCAAGGTGGGGGAAACCCCACTCATCCAAGCCAAGGACATCTATCTGACCAGCCAACGCCCAACCGCTGAGATCGCGGTGGACCGGGCGCAGATGGTCTTTGTCGGCTATGGCGTCTCGGCCCCCGAACGCGGTTGGGATGATTTCAAGGGCGTCGATCTGCGCGGCAAGATCTTGGTCATGCTGATCAATGATCCCGACTTTGAGGCCAAACCCGCCGATGGGGCCTATGGAAAGTTTTCCGACCTCGCCGCCACCTACTATGCCCGCTGGACCTACAAGTTCGAAGAGGCGGCGCGGCGCGGGGCCACTGGCCTGTTGATCATCCACGATACGCCCGGCGCGGGCTATGGCTGGAGCACGGTCACGGCCCCCGGAGGCGAGAGCTTTGATATTGTTCGCGCCGATCCGATCAAGGAGCGCGTACCCGTTCAGGGCTGGATCCAACAGGAGGTCGCCGCGCGCCTGTTTCAGCAATCCGGGTTAGACCTTCAGGCGCTGAAGCAGCAGGCCCGCCAGTCAGATTTCAAGCCCGTCACCCTGCCCGGAGCCCTGTTCAGCGCCAAACTCGGCAATCAGTTCACCGCCGTCGAAAGCCACAATGTGCTGGCCAAGCTGACTGGCAAGACCCGCCCGCTGGAGAGCATCATGTTCTCCGCCCACTGGGATGCCTATGGGGTGGGGGCACCCGACGCCCAAGGGCGCACCGTGCGCCCCGGCGCTGCCGATGATGCGATTGGCGTTGCAGGCACAATCGAGTTGGCCAGGGCCTTTGCTCAGGGGCCCCGTCCTGACCGGACGCTTGTCTTTGCCGCTTGGACGGCTGAGGAACGCGGCCTTCTGGGGTCAGAGACCTATGCCGTCCACCCCACCTTGCCGTTGGAAACCACCGTCGCCAACCTAACCATGGATGTGCTTCAGACGGCCGGCCCAGCCAAGGATGTTGTCTTGGTCGGCTATGGCCAAAATGAGCTAGAGGATGATCTGGCCGCAGCCGCTGCCAAGCAGGGCCGCACCATCACCCCCGACGCCAAGCCCGAGCGGGCGCTCTTTTACCGCGCGGACCATTTCTCGGTCGCCAAGCGCGGCGTGCCGGTTCTGCTCTTGATGGGACTGGGCGGCGGCGCTGATCTGGTCGAGGGCGGAAGGGCGGCTGGAGATCGCTGGGTCGCGGACTATACGGCCAACTGCTATCACCAGACCTGCGATGTCTGGAAACCCGACTGGGACCTGCGCGGCGCGGCGCAAGATGTCGCCCTGTTCTATGAGATCGGACTAAATCTCGCCAATTCGGCCCGTTGGCCCGCTTGGCGTTCGGGCTCAGAGTTTAAACCCATCCGTGATCGGTCGGCGTCGAAGCGCTGATTGCGCACTTCCTTAGCCGTGGAGCGCGCGGCTAAAGCCCTCAGCCGCCGCCGCTGCACCCTTGGCACCCAAGGCGGCCGTGGCCGTCATGCGCGGTTCTAGGAGGCTTGCGCCAAGGCGTTGGACGTCAGAGGCCTCGACCTGATCGATGGAGGCCCCGATCTCTTTGGTGCTGAACAGCCGGTCAAATAGCAGCACCTGTCCGGCGGCCTGCTCTGCGCGGGCAAGGGCGGACTCCCGCGCCATAAAGAGCGAGGATTTAAGCTGCGCCTTGGCTCTGGCCAATTCGCCAGGCTCGGTCCGCTCGGCAAGGCCCATGATCTCACCGGCTGTGACCTTGGCCAACTCGAGCCCGTCCTTGGCTGCGCAACCCGCATAGACGCCCAGCACTCCGGCATCGGCATAGGTGTCGGCATAGGCATCAATGGCATAGGCCAGACCGCGCCGCTCGCGGGCCTCTTGGAACAGACGAGAGGACATGCCGCCGCCCAAGATCTCCGAAAAGACCCGCAGGGCAAAATAGTCATCATCGCGAGCGCTGGGGGCGGGAAGCATCAGGACCAGATGGGCCTGTTCCAAGCGCCGCACCTTGGGCTGAGCCCCGCCAACAAATTGGACCGGCTCGGGGGCTGTGGCGGATAGGTCAAGACCCGAAGCGGGCGCATCGCCAAACCAGCGCTCTGACAGGGCTAGCAGTTCAGCCTCATCCACCGCACCGGCGGCGCAGACCACAATGGCCGAGGGGTCATAGAGATGGGCGCGGAAGGCCTCTAACGACTGAGGCGTTGCAGTCTCGACGCTGGCCGAGGTGCCAAGGATCGGGCGACCCAGAGGATGGGCTCCGAAGGCCGCTGTCTGGGCAAGATCAAACACATAGTCGTCGGGCGCATCGGCGGCTTCAGCGATCTCTTGGGCGATGACCTGTTTTTCACGAACCATGTCGGCGGGCACTAAGGTCGGGCGGCGGATCAGGTCAGAGACGATCTCCATGGCCAGAGGCAGACCTCCCTTGAGGGCCCGCACCTGAAAGCTGGTCCGCTCATAGCCCGTGGCTGCATTGATATTGCCGCCCTCAGCCTCGATATGTTCGACAATGTCGCGCGAGGAGCGAGAGCCCGCGCCCTTGAAGACCATATGTTCGAGCAGATGGCACCAGCCGGACTGGTCTTGCGTCTCATAACGCGCGCCGCGTCCGATCACGACCGATAGGGCAAAGGTCTCTAGCCCCGGCATGGGATCGCAGACGACACGAACGCCATTACTCAGCCGGTGCAGGCTTGCGCTCAACGGCTCATGCCCTTGGCCGCAAAGGCGCGGATATAGGCTTTGATCGTGTCGGAATCGGCGGGAAGGCGATCATAGACCTCTTCGCGTTCGGCAACGCCCTTGGCCTTGAGCGGGAGAACCGGTGCAACGCCTGCGGCCTCGGTAACGGCTTCAGGGAACTTGGCGGCGTGGGCGGTGGCCAGAACGACGACAGGGGTCGTGGGCTCAACAGCACCGATCCGGCGCGCAGCACAGACGCCAACCGCTGTGTGGGGATCAATCAGTTGGCCGGTATCAGTAAAGGTCGAGATGATCGTGGCCGTCGTCTCAGCCTCATTGACGCCCATGCCGATGAAGGTCTGGCGCATGGTGGCCAAGGCGTCAGCCGGAATGGTGACGCCGCCGGTCTCGTTGAAGGCCTTAAAGGCCTGCGCCGTCGCGGCCCCATCGCGGCGGACACATTCAAAATAGAGCCGCTCGAAGTTTGAGGCGATCTGGATATCCATGGCGGGGCTTTGGGTCGCAAGGACCGACCCCTTGGCATAGCGGCCCTCTTGCAGCATCCGCGCCAGAATGTCGTTGCCGTTGGTGGCGACGATGATCCGCTCGATCGGCAGGCCCATCTGCTTGGCGACATAGCCAGCGAAGGCATCGCCGAAATTACCGGTGGGCACAGCGAAAGATACGGCCCGGCCCGGCGCACCGAGCGCTGCCGCGGCTGTGAAATAGTAGACGCTCTGGGCCGCGATCCGGGCCCAGTTGATCGAGTTGACGCCAGACAGGTCTACCGCTTGGCGGAAATCATCATCTTGGAACATGGCTTTGACGATGGTCTGACAGTCGTCAAAGGTGCCCTGCACGGCCACAGCCCGGACATTGGCATCGCCCGTCGTGGTCATGAAGCGGCGCTGGACCTCGCTAATCCGGCCATCGGGGAACAGGACCGCCATGCGGGCATGACGCGCGCCGCGGAAGGCCTCAACCGCCGCGCCGCCCGTATCACCAGAGGTAGCGGCGATGATGGTCATGGTCCGGCCCTGAGCCGCCAAGGCGTAGTCATAGAGGCGGGCCAGCAACTGCATGGCCACATCCTTGAAGGCCAAGGTTGGGCCGTGGAACAGCTCCATCTGCCAGACACTGGGATAGAGCTGGGTCAGGGGGGTGACGGCGGGATGGGCGAAGGAGGCATAGGCCTCGGTCGTCATCTTGGCCAAGACATCGCTGGGGATCTCGTCACCAGCAAAGCGGCCCAGCACCTTGGCCGCAACCTCGGCATAGGCCATGCCGGAGAAGCTGGCGATCTCTTGCGGTGTAAAGGAGGGCCAGACTTCGGGCACATAGAGGCCGCCATCTGGGGCTAGGCCCGCCAGCACGGCATCCAGAAAACCGATCGCAGGGGACGCCCCGCGCGTTGAAATATAGTTCATCTTAAACCCGCCGACCGCGAACCAGAACCGCCACATAGACGCCCAAAAGGGCGGCGGCAAGACCGAACCATGTCAGGGCATATTCCATATGCCGGTTCGAAATTTCTGCTGGGACCGCGATGGGTAGTAGCCCCTTGATCTCAGGATTGGTCGAGGTCTCGGCAAAGAGCATCACCGGCGCGGGACGATCCGCCTGCAAAGCCTTAGCCATGGCCGCGACATCACGCGAATAGTACTGATCGTTCTGCGGCGCGGGGGTAACGAAATTGGCCTTGTCAGGCTGGCGCAGGACACCGGTCACGGGCGTCGGAACCGTACTGACCGATTGGGATGGCCGATCGGTGACGGTCTCAGCGAGGAAACCACGATCGACCAGGATCGAGCCATAGGGGCCGCTCGCCAAGACGCACGCCGAGATCAACCGCACGCCGATCTTACCCTCAACGAGGCTGTAAAGTTTGACATAGGGCGCGGTCGCTAGGCCCGGACAGACGGCTGTGACCCGCGCAAAATCAAGCCGCGCATCGGTAGTGAGGACCTCATCAATCGGCCGGGCAGGCGCAGATTGAAGGGCTGCAATATGGGCGAGCAGATCCCGCTTCCACGCCAAACGCTCCAGTTGCCAAGCCCCTAAGGCGACCAAAATAGCCAGGGAGATTGCCGTCACGACGGTCAATCCGATGGGTAGGCGACCTTGGACGATGGGCTTGTCAGTCATCATTTCGGGCCTGTGAGGCATGGTTATGGAACTGAAGGGCGATCATGACCCCCTTAAAGGGTCGCATGAGGCCAAGGCACAGTCCCGCCGTTAAAGGCATCCAGACCACCAGATGCACCCAAACAGGCGGGTGCAGGGTGAACTCGGTAAACAACATCGCAAAGGCGACGATAAAGCCGACGATCAAGATCACGAACACAGCGGCTCCGTCGCCACTGTCCGCTTTTCGAAGGTCGAGACCGCAGGCCTCGCACCGTTCATTGACCTTTAGAAAACCCTCGAAAAGGGCACCCTCACCGCACTGGGGGCATCGGCAAGCGAGGCCCGCCAGCACGGGATTGGGTTTTGTCACCTTATGCTGCGCCGAAGACGACGTAGACAAAGGCGAAGAGGAACAACCAAACCACGTCCACGAAGTGCCAGTACCAGGCTGCCGCTTCGAAGCCGAAATGCTGCTTGGGCGTAAAGTCACCCTTCATCAGACGGATCAGGCAGACGGTCAGGAAGATCGTTCCGATCAGAACGTGGAAGCCGTGGAAGCCCGTGGCCATGAAGAATGACGACCCATAGAGACCCGCATTGGCCGCTTCGGTCGAGAAGAACAGGTTCTCGTGGATGATATGGTTATATTCGTAGGCTTGGATCATCGAGAACAGGCTGCCCAAGGCAATGGTCAAGATCAGGGCCAAACGTGCGCCCTTACGATCATTGGTCTGGATGGCATGGTGCGCCCAGGTCACGGTCGTCCCGGACAGCAGCAGGGTCAGGGTATTGACCAGCGGCAGTTGCCAAGCCGAAACCGTCTCAACGCCCTTTGGCGGCCAAGTGGCCCAAGCGCTGGCAACCTCTTCGATGCCAGAATGGGTACGGACGCCCTTGAACAGGACCATCTCGAAGAAGATCCAGAACCAGGCGACGAAGAACATCACTTCGGACGCAATGAACAGGATCATGCCATAGCGAAGGCCGATGGCCACGACCGGGGTGTGGTCACCCTGGTTGGCTTCACGAACCACTTCTGTCCACCAGCCGAGCATGGTGTAGAGCACGCCGAACAGGCCCAGCAGGAACGGCCACAGCGTGTGCTTTTCAAGGCCGAACAGGCCCTTCATCCAGATGATGCCACCGATGGCCATAAACATGGCCGCCGCCGAACCCACGAGGGGCCACGGACTTGGATTGACTAGGTGATAATCGTGTTCAACAGCATCTTGAGCCATGATGGCACCAACCCCTTGGTAGAATGT
>CANFKD010000125.1 GCA_947447115.1 Caulobacteraceae bacterium | reverse complement strand
CTCGACCGTTGATGTCGCGCCCGACTGGGCGGGCTTCAACAGGCCAGATTGGGCCGGTAGGGTCACTCCCATTCCAGGGCTCCCTTTTTCCACTCATAAATGAACCCGACGGTAAGAACGCCGAGGAAGGTCATCATCGACCAAAAGGCAAAGGGCTGAACCTCATGTGGCAGCTTCATCAGGCTCACCGCCCAAGGAAACAGGAAGGCCACTTCGAGATCGAAAATGATGAACAGGATCGAGACGAGATAAAAGCGCACATCGAACTTCATGCGTGCATCGTCAAAGGCATTGAACCCGCACTCATAGGCCGACAACTTTTCTGGATCCGGAGCCTTGGGGGCGAGGATAGCCGCCGCAAGGATGAACCCCACGCCCAGCACCGTCGCGATGCCGAGAAAGATGACGATCGGCAGATATTGCAGCAAAAATCCGTTCATCTGGCCCTCTTGCCCCTGATCTTCAAAGCCCATCGCCACCAAAGACAGCAACGCTCGAAGATCGACTCGCAGGCCTTGTAGCCCAAGCCTGTCGTAGCTTCAAACTGAGCCTTGCTGATTTACATAGAATTCCGCCCTTTGCAGGCATTTTAATCTTAGCGCACATACCGAATGATCTGTTGACCTTACGTCAAATCAGACCCGAAGGCACGGTGTTCCATTCCATCCACAGAACCCTTACACGAAGCCAACTTGTCTGTTGACAGGTCCCCGTACCCGCCCTATCAACCGCGCCTCACGCCGCCGTTGCTTCCGGGCGCGGCCGATGCGGGTGTAGCTCAGTTGGTTAGAGCGTCGGCCTGTCACGCCGAAGGTCGCGGGTTCGAGTCCCGTCACTCGCGCCACTTTCCCCAAGCCGGGAAGTGGCGCAGGCGCTAAAGCCCCACACCTTACATAACACTAGTCTGATTGGTAGATTGCCAATGGCTTGCCAAGCCGAAGCTCAAAGAGCGAAGGCTGGTGGGCGGCGAGGGGTTCGAACCCCCGACCCCCTCGGTGTAAACGAGGTGCTCTGACCAGCTGAGCTAGCCGCCCGACAAACGGACCTTTAGCCCGCTTCGATCTGGTCTTCTAGTCATGAAAAAGGGTGAGCGCTAGTGCGCCCACCCTTTTGATCTCATTCTTGGGGGGCTCTTAGTTCAGAGCGGACTTCAGCCCTTCACCCACCTTAAAGCGCGCGGTCTTGGCAGCAGCCCGTGCAACCGTTTCACCGGTGCGAGGATTGCGGGCCGTACCAGCGGCGCGGTCGACGGGCAGGAAGCTGCCGAAGCCGACGAGGCGAACATCTTCGCCCTTCTTCAGGGATTCCGTTACGGAGTCCAAAAATGCGTCCAACGCATCCTTGGCCTGAACCTTAGTCAATCCAGCCTTGTCTGCCATCGCAGCAACCAGTTCGGCTTTCGTCATGAATGTCTCCCAACCCTATATGTGGCAACGATCCTGCATGGTCGGTGCGCTAGAGCGACTATGAGCATCGGCAAGCCCCCTCGTCAAACAAAGGCGGCGCAGATTCCTCTGCGCCGCCTAGGTAATCAGCGTTAATTTGCTGTTTAGTGGGTAATTACGGCGTCTAGGTCGCCTTCATCGGCCTTTACAGCCGCCACGACCGAATCATCTGGCTCGATCCAATCGATCGGAGTCAGCGGCCGAACAAGGGCGTGAGCCAGAACCTGGTCCACCGTTGCAACCGGAATGATCTCCAAGGCGGACTTCACATTGTCCGGAATGTCGGCCAGATCCTTGACGTTTTCCTCAGGGATCAGGACCGTCTTGATGCCGGAACGCAGGGCCGCAAGCAGCTTTTCCTTCAGGCCGCCAATGGCCAGAACCCGGCCCCGCAGCGTGATCTCTCCGGTCATGGCCAGGTCCTTGCGCACAGGAACGCCGGTCAGGACAGAGACCATAGAGACGGCCATGGCCACACCCGCAGAGGGTCCGTCCTTCGGGGTCGCCCCTTCGGGCACGTGAACGTGGACGTCGGTCTTCTCAAACAGGGTCGGCTTGATGCCAAAGGCTGCGGCGCGCGACCGGACATAGGAATTGGCCGCCGAGATCGACTCCTTCATCACCTCTTTGAGGTTGCCGGTGATGCTCATCCGCCCCTTGCCGGGCATGCGCACCGCCTCGATGGTCAAGATGTCACCGCCAAATTCGGTCCAAGCCAGACCCGTCACCATGCCGATCAGATCCTCAGTATCGGTCTCGCCGAAGCGATAGCGACGAATGCCGGCATACTTATCCAGACGCGCGGCATCTATGGTGATCGAGGTCAGCTTTTCACGCTCAAGGTCACGAACCGTCTTGCGCGCCAGATTGGCCAATTCACGCTCCAACGACCGCACGCCCGCTTCACGGGTGTAATAACGAATCAAGTCGCGCAGACTGTCGTCTGGAACGATCCACTCCTCGGCCTTAAGCCCGTGATTGGTGGCCAACTTGCTCAGCAGGTGGCGTTTGGCGATCTCGACCTTCTCATCTTCGGTGTAACCGGGGATGCGGATGATCTCCATGCGGTCCAGCAGAGGCTGGGGCATGTTCAGGCTGTTGGCCGTCGTGACGAACATCACCTGAGACAGGTCGTAATCGACTTCCAGATAGTGATCGGCGAAGGTTCCGTTCTGTTCGGGATCCAAGACCTCGAGCAGGGCCGATGACGGGTCACCGCGATAGTCGGCCCCCAGCTTGTCGATCTCGTCGAACAGGAAGAAGGGATCGGTCGCCTTGGCCTTCTTCATGGCCTGAATGACCTTACCGGGCATGGAGCCAATATAGGTGCGGCGGTGACCGCGAATTTCGGCCTCATCGCGCATGCCGCCGAGCGACAGGCGCACGAACTCACGGCTGGTCGCCTTGGCAATCGAACGGCCCAGCGAGGTCTTACCCACGCCTGGAGGGCCCACGAGGCAAAGGATGGGGCCCTTTAGCGAGTTGGTCCGGGCCTGAACGGCGAGATATTCAAGGATGCGCTCCTTGACCTTCTCAAGACCGTAATGGTCCTCGTCTAAGATCCGTTCAGCCGCAGCCACATCGATCTTCTTGGTCTTGGCCTTGCCCCATGGCAGGGACAGCAGCCAATCCAGATAGTTGCGGACAACCGTGCTCTCAGCGGACATGGGGCTCATATTGCGCAGCTTCTTCAGCTCCGCGTCGGCCTTGGTCCGGGCCTCTTTCGAGAACTTGGTCTTCTTGATGCGCTTTTCCAGCTCGAGCAGCTCGTCGCGAGACTCGTCCTGCTCGCCAAGCTCGCGCTGGATCGCCTTCATCTGCTCGTTGAGATAATATTCGCGCTGGGTCTTTTCCATCTGCCGCTTCACACGGCTGCGGATCTTCTTTTCGACCTGAAGGACGCTGATCTCCCCCTCCATCAGGGCAAAGACCTTTTCCAAGCGCTTTACGACGCTGAAAATATCCAGAAGTTGCTGCTTGTCGCCGATCTTGACCGAGAGGTGCGCGGCGATGGAGTCCGCCAGCTTGCCGGGCTCAACGATCTGAGGAATGGCGGATAGGGCCTCAGGCGGAACCTTCTTGTTCAGCTTGACGTAGTTTTCGAACTGTTCGACCACGGCGCGCGACAGGGCCTCGGCCTCGCTGCCCTCCCCGGCCTCATCGGCCACCAAGGCAGCCTCGGCTTCAAAATAGTCGGCCTGATCTGTGAAGCGCGTAATTTGCGCCCGCGACTTGCCCTCGACCAGCACCTTGACCGTCCCGTCGGGCAGCTTGAGCAGTTGCAGAACGGTGGCGACGACGCCGACCTCATAGATCGCGCTCTGAGCCGGATCATCGTCCGACGAATTCTTTTGGGTGGCGAGTAGGATCTGCTTATCGCCGCGCATGACCTCTTCGAGCGCACGAACCGATTTCTCACGTCCTACGAATAGGGGAACGACCATATGCGGAAACACGACAATGTCGCGCAGGGGCAAAACAGGCAGTGTTTTCAAATCAGACATGTCAACAGCTTCCTGGTCAGACCTGTACGCCTTGGTCCGACCCTATAAACAAGGCGCTCGCCCTATGACCCTTCTGGCCGAGGAGAGCACCACACCGCCAATTCAGGCGACCGGTTATGTTCAATGTGGCGGTTTTTCTCCCGCATTCAAGAACTAGCGACAATTCATCCCCAACTAGTGACCACATCTGCCCGTGGATTGCCGAAACAAAAAGCCCGCCGCAGTTTGCACTGGCGACGGGCTTGATCTTTGTCACTCAAGGGTTTGCGAAGGGTGCCTTAGGAGGCGACGTCCTTTTCACCCCGGCGCTCGGAATAGATGATCAGCGGCTGGGCGCGGCCATCAATGACCTCGCCATTGACCACGACCTCTTCGACGCCCTGATAGGTCGGCAGTTCGTACATGGTTTCGAGCAAGATGCCTTCCATGATCGAGCGCAGACCGCGTGCCCCCGTGCGGCGCAAGATTGCCCGGCGTGCAATGGCGCTGAGCGCGTCTTCAGTGAAGGTCAGGCCGATATTTTCCATATCGAACAGGCGTTGATACTGTTTGACGAGCGCATTCTTAGGCTCGGTCAGGATCTTGACCAAGGCGGCCTCATCCAGATCTTCCAAGGTCGCGATAACGGGCAAGCGGCCGATAAATTCTGGGATCAGACCAAAGCGCTGCAGGTCGTCTGGCTCAACATTGCGCAGGATCTCGCCGGTGCGCCGCTCTTCCGGGTCCTTGACCGTCGCGCCAAAGCCGATCGAAGTGCCCTTGCCCCGGCCAGAGATGATCTTCTCGAGGCCCGAGAAGGCCCCGCCGCAGATGAACAGGATGTTGGTGGTGTCGACCTGCAAGAACTCTTGCTGAGGATGTTTGCGTCCGCCCTGTGGCGGCACGGAGGCGACTGTGCCTTCCATGATCTTCAACAGGGCCTGCTGAACACCTTCGCCCGAGACGTCACGGGTGATGGAGGGATTGTCCGACTTGCGGCTGATCTTGTCGACCTCGTCAATATAGACGATGCCGCGCTGGGCCCGCTCAACATTGTAATCGGCGGCCTGCAACAGCTTGAGGATGATGTTTTCGACGTCCTCACCGACATAACCAGCTTCGGTCAGGGTCGTGGCGTCAGCCATGGTAAAGGGAACATCGATGATGCGCGCGAGGGTCTGGGCTAGCAGGGTCTTACCCGAACCGGTCGGACCGACCAGCAGGATGTTCGACTTGGCCAGTTCGACATCGTTATTCTTAGTGGCGTGGTTCAAGCGCTTGTAGTGATTGTGCACGGCGACGGCCAAGACCTTCTTGGCGTGCTCCTGACCGATCACATAGTCGTCGAGAACTTCACAGATTTCCTTTGGCGTGGGCACGCCGTCTTTGGATTTGACGAAGGAGATCTTGTGCTCTTCACGGATGATATCCATGCACAGCTCAACGCACTCATCGCAGATGAATACGGTTGGTCCGGCAATGAGCTTGCGCACCTCGTGCTGGCTCTTTCCGCAGAAGGAGCAATACAGCGTGCTTTTCGTGTCGCCGCTCGCAGCTTTCGTCATAATCGCTCTCACTCTACGACGCCGACCCCGAGGGGCTGACATCACGTTCCGGACAGAGTCTCAAAACCAACTAAGGAAGATATAGTCCGGATAGGCTCTAATCCTTGACAATCTCTGATCCCGCGCACGATCACAACCCCTTGAAGCTGTTTCGTCGCGGTTAGGACCATGCTCGTTGTTCTTTTTCGCCAAACATTGTGACCAGAACCCCCTACAGATGGGTCACCAAGACAGTCCGCGCCAGTCCCATAGGGCAAAAGAGAATCAAGTGACCGCTTTAGACCCAACCGTTCCCCCATCCGATAAGGCCTTAGTGGCGTTCGATTTCGACGGCACCTTGACGGTTAGGGACAGTTTCATGGCCTTCATCGCTTGGCACAGCGGTGCGCCTCGGTTCTTGCTGGGGATGGTTCAACTGATTCCCGCCGCCCTCGCCTATCTGATCCATCGCGACCGTGGCCTGATTAAAATGGCGGCAGTCCGGATTTTTCTCGGCGGCCTTGATCGAAAGACCTTGGAGGCCTCAGCGGACACCTTTGCCCGCGCAGCCGCAGGCAAACTCTTTCGGCCCGACGCCTTGGCGGCTTGGAATGGATGGGGCACCCAAGGGGCCACGCGGGTCATTTGCACGGCCTCCCCCGAAATCCTTATCGCGCCCTTTGCCAAACGCCTTGGCGCGGAGGGCCTGATCGGGACGCGGTTAGAGTTTGACGATCAGGACCGGGTCACGGGCGGGTTCATCGGCCTCAACTGCCGGGCCGCTGAGAAGGTTGCGCGGTTGACGCAGGCCTATGGCCCCGACCTCAAGCTCATCGCAGCCTATGGCGATACCAGCGGCGACACCGAAATGCTCGCCGCCGCCGAGCGCAAGGGCTATCGGGTCTTCACCCAAAAGCCTTGATGCTCAACCAATAGCCGACAGCCGGGTCAAGGCCGCTTCCAGCTTGGCCTTGGCGGCCTGGGATTCGACGAGACGGTCGCGGTTTTCTTGAACCACATCCTCACGGGCGCGGGCGATAAAGTCGGGATTGTCCAACTTCTTAGCCGTACGTTCGATATCTCCGGTGAAGGAGGCGATTTCCTTGTTCAGGCGGGCCTTTTCGGCGGCCAGATCGATGAACTCGGCAATGGCCAAGGCCCCCGTCGCTTCACCCAGAACGAAGGGCACAGCGCCAGCAGGCGGCGCATCCGCCTCCTTGGCCGACTCCAGCCGGCCCAGCGTCACGATCAGATCGCGGTTGCGCGCCAGACGGCCCCGCGCGACCTCTCCGGCCCCGATCAGGGTCAAGGGGGCTCGGGCTGAGGGCGGCACATTCATCTCCGACCGGATCGAGCGCACTTCGCTGACCAGATCAATGACCCAGCCGATCTCGGCCTCGGCCTCGGCATCGACCCAAGCATCCGGGAAGACCGGCCATTTGGCGCTGATCAGCATGCTATCGCGCGGCGCGCCAAACTCGGCGAGCTTGCTCCAAAGCTCTTCGGTCACAAACGGCATGACGGGATGCAGTAGCTTTAGGCACACATCCAGCGCCCAAGCCGCCGTAGCGCGGGTTTCGGCCTTAGCCTCCATATCGTCGCCATTGAGGATCGGCTTGGCCAGTTCCAGGTACCAGTCGCAAAACACATTCCAGACAAAGCGATAGAGCGCATTGGCGGCCACGTCATAGGCGCAGTTTTCAAAGGCCTTGGTGACGGTCTGGACCGTCTTGACCGTCTCGCCCCGGATCCAGCGATTGATGATCTGCTTGGCGGAG
>CANFKD010000124.1 GCA_947447115.1 Caulobacteraceae bacterium | reverse complement strand
TGTCGCCATCGGCCAGACCCTGTTCTGGCTAATTGCCGGTGATCCTTGGATCGATGCCAATTTCAAAGAAAGTCAGATCGCTAAGATGCGGCCGGGTCAGAGCGCGACCGTTCGCTTTGATGCCTATCCCGGCAAGGTCTTTCAGGCGCAGGTGGCGAGCTTTAGCCCCGGAACTGGCGCGGTCTTCTCAGCCCTGCCGCCTCAGAACGCGACGGGTAACTGGGTCAAGGTGGTGCAGCGCATCCCTGTGCGTCTGACCCTGATCAATACCCCACCGGGCTATCTGATCGGCGCGGGCATGAGCGCGACCGTTAAGGTCGATACTCAATCCAATGCGGACCCCGCGAAGGCTAAGGTCGCCCCGTGAGCCAAGACCGGCCGATAGCGCGAGGGCCGCTCACCCTTTCGGTGATGTTGGCTGCCACCATGTATACGTTGGATGGCACGATCGCTAATGTTGCCCTGCCGCATATGCAGGGCAGCCTTTCGGCTGGCCTCGATCAAATTACTTGGGTCCTGACCTCGTTCATCGTGGCTCAAGCCCTGATGACGCCGTTGGTCGGTTGGGTGTCCGAGCGGATCGGCCGAAAGGCCCTTATGGTCGCCTCGATCATCGGCTTTACCCTTGCGTCTCTCGCCTGTGGTTTAGCGCCAAACCTTCCGGCCATGATCACCTTTCGGATCATTCAAGGCATCTGCGGCGCGTCCTTTATACCCTTGTCTCAGTCGATCCTATTCGACATCAACCCGCCCGAACGTCACCCTCAGGCCATGGCCACCTTTGGCGCAGGGGTGGTGTTAGGACCGGTTATGGGTCCTGCCCTTGGCGGCTGGATCACCGAGCAGTTTGGCTGGCATTGGGTGTTTCTGATCAATTTGCCGGTCGGGATTGTCGCTCTGTTAGGCGTCCTTCGCTACTTGCCTGAGCGGCGCTCAGATACGCCGCGCCCCTTTGATTTTACAGGCTTTGGTGCGCTGGCCCTGTTCATCACAGCCTTGCAATTGATGCTGGATCGTGGTCCGGGCGAGGGTTGGTTTGAATCGTGGGAAGTGATCATCGAGGCCGCCATGGCCGTGATCGGGATCTATATTTTCGCCGTCCATACCATCACGGCCGAGCGCCCGTTCTTCTCCCGGGCCCTATTGAAAAACTGGAACTTTACGGCGGGCTTAGTGCTCAGCCTTGCGACCGGAACGCTGATGTACAGCTCTTTGGCGCTGTTGCCGCCGATGATGCAGAACATCCTAGGCTATCCGGTGATCACGGTGGGTCTCGTGACCATGCCGCGCGGGGCAGGGATGTTGGTCAGTATGATGATTGGTGGACGCCTCATAGGCCGCATTGATCCGCGAGCATTTTTGATCACCGGCTTCCTGACCAATGCCTTTGCCATGTGGATGATGTCCATGTCGTCTCCGCAGATGGACAGCCACATTATAATGCAATCGGGCCTGTTGCAGGGATGCGGATTGGGGATGATCTTTGTGTCATCCAACACCCTCGCGTTCGGAACCTTACCCCCAGAGCTCCGTACCGATGCATCATCCGTGATCACCCTCGCGCGCAGTCTTGGCTCGGCGGTGGGGATCTCCCTGATGCAGGCCATGTTCATGCGTAATCTCCAGACCACCTACACGGTGCTGGTGCCCAATATCCGGACCGACAACCCTGTGTTCCAAAACCAGATGGGCGGCCTGATTGATCTGGGCTCGATACAGGGTCTGTCGACCATAGCCGCAGAGGTCGGACGCCAAGCGGCGATGGTCTCCTATGTCAATGATTTCTATCTCTCGATGGTCCTGACCATCGGCACCATTCCCCTTATTTTCTTTCTGAAATCGCCGTCTGCGGGCGCGGTTGGAGGCGGCCATGCGCTACCGGACTAGGTTGGCCGCAGGCCTCGGAATGTCGGCATTGATGCTCAGCGGCTGCGCCGTTGTCGGACCGGATTTTGTGTCGCCCGCGAGCAGCGCCCCAGCGCAGTATCAGTCTGTGCCGAGCGCCGGGGCCTTCGTCTTTGGCGACCCGTCGGCCGGTCAGGCCTGGTGGACCGCGTTCGGAGCCACTGATCTTGATCAGCTCGTGACCGATGCGCTGAAGGGCAGCCCCACGGTGCAGGATGCAGAGGCCGCGCTGGAGTCTGCTAGTGCCGCAATGGCCGTTGTCGAGGGAGGACGCGCACCGCAAGCTAGCCTGACCGCAGGCCCCGAAGAGGCCCGGATCAACTCAACCGCCTTCGGGTTCACTGGATTTCCGCCCCGGACCATCTCGCGCTACGCAATCGGCGCGCGGATGTCCTACGATCTGGACCTGTTTGGTGGTAACCGCCGCGCCGAAGAGTCGGCTAAGGCCAGGCTCGACGGGCAGGCCTATCAGTTGGATGCCGCCCGCCTCACGGTCGCCGGCAATACGGCCCGAACCGCCATCCTGATCGCCGCCCTGCGCACCCAAATTGCTAGCAGCGAAGCGGTCATTGCCGATGATCGTCAGACCTTGGCTCTAGCCCAAAAATCGGTGGATGCTGGAGCCTCTGGCCGGATCGAGCTTTTGCGGGTCCAGACCCAGCTGGAGCAGGATCAAGCCATCTTGCCCGGCCTCAAGCGGGATTTGGCCGTGGCCCAATATGCTTTGGCGGCCTTAACGGGCCATGCTCCGGGCGATTGGACTGCGCGGACCTTTGCGCTGGATCAGTTCAAGGTGCCGTCCAGCCTGCCTATGGCCGTTCCCGCAGCCTTGGTTCATGGCCGTCCCGATATCATGGCTGCCGAGATGACCTACCATGCCGCCACTGCGCAGATTGGGGTCGCGCAGGCGCAGCTCTATCCCAACCTCAACATCACGGCCCAATTTGCCCAAACCGCGCTTTCCCCCGATGGCCTAATCAATGCCTCGGCCACGGGATGGAGTCTGGCCACGGGCCTCACCGCACCGCTGCTCAATGGCGGGGCGCTCAAGGCCAAGACCCGTCAGGCGCAGGCCGAGGCCAAAAGGGCTGAGGCGCGCTATCACGCCACCGTTCTAAAGGCCTTTGTCGAGGTGGCCGATGGGCTGGAGGGGGTGTCGGCCAGCGAGGCGGAACTTCGTCTTCGCCAAAGCGCCCTGACCACGGCGGAGGAAAATCTGCGTCTGGTCCGGCGGGCCTATGAGCTTGGCTCGCTCAGGCTGGTCGATGTGCTTGATGCGCAGCGTCAGGCCAATGGCGCGCGCCAAGCCTTTGCCCGGACCCAAGGTCAGCGGCTTCTGGCCTATGCCGATCTCTATGCCGCGACTGCGACCGTCTCACGCGCCAACTAGAGCGGCCTCATCCTGATGGTTCATGGATAGGGCCAGGGCCTCAGCGACCTTGATACCGTCGACGGCGGCGGACAGGATGCCGCCCGCATAGCCTGCGCCCTCACCAGCGGGGTAGAGGCCCTTGGTATTGAGGCTCTGGAAGCTCTTGCCCCGCGTAATGCGGATAGGCGAGGAGGTGCGGGTCTCAACGCCGGTCAGCACCGCGTCGGGATTATCAAAGCCGGGGATCTGACGGCCAAAGACCGGAAAGGCTTCTCGCATGGCGGCAATGGCGAAATCAGGCAGGCAGCCGGACAGGTCGGTCGGCAGGACCCCGGGCTTGTAGGACGGAATGACCTCGCCCAGCGCGGTTGAGGGGCGACCGGCGAGGAAGTCCCCCAGCCGCTGACCCGGCGCGACATAGTTTTCACCGCCCGCCTTGAAGGCCTGTTCTTCCCAGCGCCGCTGCAGAGCTATACCCGCGAGGGGGTGACCCGGAAAGTCCTTCTCGGGCGTCACATCGACGACAATGCCAGCATTGGCGTTGCGCTCTTTGCGTGAATATTGGCTCATCCCGTTGGTGACGAGCCGTCCCGGCTCAGAGGCCGCCGCCACCACGGTCCCGCCGGGGCACATGCAAAAACTATAGACCGTGCGCCCGTTTGAGCAGGCGTGGGACAGCTTATAGTCAGCCGCGCCCAGATCAGGATGTTTGGCCGAGTTGCCGAACCGCGCATTGTCGATCAAGGACTGGGGATGTTCGATACGAAAGCCGATGGAAAAGGGCTTGGCCTCGATATAGACGCCCCGATCATAGAGCATCTGAAACGTGTCGCGGGCGCTGTGGCCGATGGCGAGGACCACATGATCGGACAGTAACTTTTCACCGCTTTCCAGCACCACGCCGCGCATCTGGCGCTCGCCGGCGGGGTCGGTATCGACCAACAGATCGACGACCTTGTTCTGGAACCGATATTCCCCGCCCAGTTCCTCGATGGATTGGCGCAGGCTCTCGACCATCGAAACAAGACGGAAGGTGCCGATATGGGGATGGGCCTCGGTGAGGATCTCAGGCGGCGCACCGGCCTTGACGAACTCGGTCAGGACCTTGCGGCCAAGGTGCCTCGGATCCTTGATCTGGCTATAGAGCTTGCCGTCGGAGAAGGTTCCGGCCCCGCCCTCGCCATATTGCACATTGGACTCCGGATTGAGCACCTTACCGCGCCATAGGCCCCAAGTATCTTTGGTCCGCTCGCGCACGACCTTGCCTCGGTCCAGAATGATCGGACGAAAGCCCATCTGGGCCAGCAACAGGCCTGCAAAGAGGCCGCAGGGGCCTGTGCCGATGACGATGGGGCGGCTCGTTTCTTCGCCCGAGGCCTTGGCGGTGAAGCGATAGTCGACGTCGGGCGTTGGCCGAACGCGGATATCCTCGGCGCAGCGGGCGGCGATGGCGGCCTCGTCCTTGAGAGCAATATCCACCGAATAGACCATCAGGATCGCAGCCTTGCGCCGGGCATCATGGGCGCGGCGGGCAATCTTGTAGTCAATGATCTGGTCAGGCTGGATCGCCAACCGCTCGCAGATGGCGGCGGTCAGGGCGTCTGGCGAATGGCCTAAGGGCACGCGAAGTTCGGTCAAGCGAAGCATGGTGGGCCTATATCACGACAAGAACACCATTTCGATAAGGCGCTTTGCCCTGTAATCCTTACCCATGTCCCATAAGCGAATCGTATTTTCAGGATCGAACGGCATTGAGATCGTCGGTCACATTGCCGGTCCCGACACAGGTGCAACGGTGCTGCTGGCCCATGGCGGAGGCCAGACCAAACGCGCTTGGGCCAAGACGCTCGAACAGTTGGCGACAGCGGGCTACCGCGCCGTCGCCGTTGACCTTCGCGGCCACGGCGAGAGCCAATGGGCACCGGACGGGGCCTATGAGACGGCGCACTTTGCCGCTGACCTTCTGTGCGTCGCCGATCAGTTGAAGGCGCGGCCCCATCTGGTCGGAGCATCCTTGGGCGGTCTGTCTGGACTGGTTGCGGAGGGGATGTTGCGGCCGGGTAGCCTCGCGTCCCTAACCCTTGTCGATATTGCGCCCAATGTCGCTCCGGCGGGGGTCGAGCGGGTGGTCGGCTTTATGCAAAAACATGTCGAGGCAGGCTTTGCCTCGCCTGAGGAGGCCGCAGAGGTCATTGCCGCCTATACCCCCAACCGGGCCAAGCGCGGGGCCAGTGATGGGCTCAAGCACTATCTGCGTCTGGGAGACGATGGCCGCTATCGTTGGCACTGGGACCCGGCCTTCATTGCCAGCGTTCAGGCGCGCCGTAGCCGGGGTGATGATCGTGAGGCGGGGATGGATGAGGCTGTCGCGTCCTTACGGCTCCCGGTCCATCTGGTGCGCGGCGCCTCCAGTGATCTTCTGACCCAAGAGGCCGCTGAAGCTTTCAAGAAACAGGTTCCGGGTCTGGTCTATTCAGACATTGCAGGCGCAGGCCACATGGTCGTCGGCGACCGAAATGACGCCTTCGCAGGCGCGATCTTGGGCTTCTTGGATCAGCAGTGATCAGGTGATAGGCTGAGCGATGACCTCGGGGAGACCTAGGATGACCTTTTCGATTTCTCGGCTTGTCACACCCGTCGCCGCTATAGGGCAGGGGCTGCTGGCGGCCTATGTTTGGCGGTTTGGCAATCCGGGTCCCATACCGATGCATTTTGGCCTTGATGGTACGGTCGACCGGTATGGTGATCGCACAGAGGCTGTAATGCTCATCGCGGGCATGATGGTCCTGTCCTTGATCGTTGGTCTGATGCTCGACGCCAGTGCCCGCATGACCGAGGCTGATGAAGCGCGCGCGGACTGGCTATCGCTAAGGGTCTTGGCGTTGCCTTGCCCTGTTTGGTCTCGGCCTTGATGGCGGGTTTGGCCCTATCGGCGGACCCGACGCAATTGATGAGCGGCCACATCGTTTCAATTGTCCTTTTCGGGCTCTTTGCTGTTGTCGGTGCGGTCATGGGCAAGGTGCCGCCCAACGCCTTTGTCGGGGTGCGGACCGCGTGGAGCCTCAGCAGCCGGTTGGCGTGGGATCGGAGCAATCGCTTAGCAGGACGTCTTTTCCTCGGCTTCGGCCTGATCGGGATGGTCGCCTCGCTCGCCCTGCCGCAAAGGCTGGCCATGCCGATCTTGATCGGGGGCGTGCTGATCATTGCTGGCCTCAGTATTTTTGAAAGCTGGCGCGTATGGCGCAGCGATCCTGATCGTCGGGCGGTTTAGGTGGGCAGTCCCGTGGTGCAACTTCCGATTCTTGAGCCGATGAGGCTCAAGCCGAGCGGGGCTGGACCGATCTTGTTGGTCTGTGACCATGCCAGCAATGCCATTCCAGAGGTCCATGCCAATCTGGGGCTCAACGAGGAACAGAGGGCAGATCACATTGCTTGGGATCCGGGCGCAGCGGGTGTGACTGAGGCCCTGTCAGACCTGTTAGATTGTCCCGCCATTTTGGCGCGCGCCTCACGGCTGTTGATTGATTGCAACCGTCATCCGGGTGACGTCGATGCTATCCCAGAGATCAGCGAGACCACGTCTATTCCGGGCAATGGGGACCTATCGCCCGATGAAGTCGCTGCGCGGATTGAGGCCTATCACACGCCCTTTCACGCCGGCATCGAGCAGGCCCGCGCTGAACTGGCCCCACAAATTCGCGCGGTCGTGTCCTTGCACAGCTATGTGCCGATCTTTCACGGCCAAAAGCGGCCTTGGCATCTGGGGCTGGTCTATAATGCCGACCGCAGGATGGCCGATGTCGTGCGCGAAGGCCTATCGATCGACCCCAATCTGGTCATTGGCGACAATGAGCCCTATTCGGGTCAGGATCGATTCTATTACACGCTGAACCGACACGCGCAGACCCACGGCATTCCCTGTCTGATGATAGAAATCCGCAACGATCTGATCAAATTCCCGTCAGATCAAACGGCTTGGGCAAAGATCCTCGCCCCGATGTTGATGAAGGCTCTTGCCAAAATC
>CANFKD010000123.1 GCA_947447115.1 Caulobacteraceae bacterium | reverse complement strand
CGGCGATGACATGCTGCCCATGGTGCGTCACTCCACCGTCGGTGGTCTGCCCCTGCCCGATCTGGTCAAGCAGGGCTGGATGACCCAGGCCGAGCTGGACGCCAGTGTCGAACGGACCCGCAAGGGCGGCGGCGAGATTGTCGCCCTGCTCAAGACCGGTTCGGCCTTCTATGCCCCGGCTGAAAGCGCCATCGCTATGGCCACCTCGTACCTCAAGGACAAGAAGCGCGTCCTGCCCTGCGCCGCCTATCTGACCGGTCAATATGGTCTGGACGGGCTCTATGTCGGCGTGCCGGTGGTGATCGGCAAGGACGGCGCTGAGCGCATTGTCGAGTTCGAAACCAATGCCGAAGAAAAGGCCATGTTCGCTGCTTCGGTGGCTTCGGTCCAAGGCCTAATCGCGGCCTGTAAAGAGATCGAACCGTCTCTGGCCTAAAGGCCTAGAAACATCCTATGATAGAGGCCGCCGGAGTGATCTGGCGGCCTTTTTCTTTTGCGGAGCCTTGCGATGGTCAGCAGCGATCTTGGACCCACCCTGATCACCGAGCGCCTGATCCTTCGTCCCCCCGTGGCCGAGGATTTCGAACCCTGTGCCCAACTTATGGCCGATGAGGCCACCGCCCGCTATATCGGCGGGGTTCAACCGCGCGAAGTGTCCTGGCGCGGCTTTATCGGCATTGCCGGGGCATGGTCGATGCAGGGCTTCTCGTTTTTTACGGTGGTGGAAAAATCCACAGGCCAGTGGGTCGGGCGCGTTGGGCCTTGGCAGCCGGAGGGTTGGCCAGGGACAGAGGTCGGCTGGAGCCTCGGCGGTGCCTTCCACGGCAAGGGCTATGCCACCGAGGCGGCGACTGCGGCCATCGACTGGGTCTTTGACCATCTGGGCTGGAGCGAGGTGATCCACTGCATCGATCCCGCCAACCTCGCCTCTCAGGCGGTTGCCGCGCGCTTGGGTTCAACGATCCTGCGGCAAGATCTGATGCCACCCCCCATCGAAATCCCCATCGACATCTGGGGCCAGAGCCGGGAGCAGTGGCGGGCGAGGAGGGGCTAGGTCAGAAGCGCGATTTGCCCCGCCTCTTGACGCAATCGGTTTGACGTCACGGCCCAGTTATAGATCATTGGCACAGTAGAGCTGTCTGTCCTTCGAGGTGTTCCATGATCCGTGCCCTTGGCCTTGTGGCCCTTCTGTCTCTGGCCCATCCCGCGCAGGCGCAAGAGATCGTCAAGCGCCCGGCAGCGGCCAAGATGCTCGGCGCTCAATCGGTCCTAACCCGCATTGCCTTTGGCTCCTGTATGGAAGAGACCTTGCCCGTTCCGGCCCTGCACGGGGTGCTGGCCTCAAGGCCCGATCTGTTCTTGGCTATGGGTGATAATCTTTACGGCGACGATCCCGCAGTTGATCGCGCCCTGCCGATCTTGACCAAGGCCTATCGCGATCTGGCGACCAATGCCGACTTTGCCGCCCTCAATAGGAGCGTGCCGATCTTGGCGACATGGGATGATCATGATTTCGGGGCCAATGACGCAGGGGCCATTTATGGCGGCAAGACCCGTGCCGAGGCCCTGTTTGATGGCTTCTGGGGTGATAGCGCGCTTGGCCAGGACCGTCCGGGCGTCTATGGCGCGCGCCTCTTTGGCCCCAAGGGCCAGAGGGTCCAGATCATCATGCTCGATAGCCGGTCCTTCCGCAGCGACTTGAAAGATACGGACCAGCGCGGCGCCAAGGGCAAGGAGCGCTATGTTCCCGACGAGGATGGCGCAAAGACCATGCTGGGCGAGGTCCAATGGGCTTGGCTGGCCGAGCAGTTAAAACAGCCCGCCGACCTGCGCCTGATCGTTTCGTCGGTGCAGGTGCTGGCCGATGGGCACGGCTATGAGGCGTGGCACACCTTGCCGCGTGAGCGGGCGCGGCTCTTTCGCCTGATCAATCAGACGGGGGCCAAGGGGGTGGTGATCCTGTCGGGCGACCGGCACATGGCCGCGCTCTATCGTCAGGCGGGGCTGGTGGACTATCCGCTGGTCGAACTGACCGCCTCGGCGCTCAACCGCTCCATGAGGGCGACCAATGATGAGATGAGCCGCCAGCAGATCGGCCCGGCCTATGCCCCCAACAATTCGGGCCTGATGGAGATCGATTGGCGCGGCAAATCCTTGCGTCTGTCGATCCGTAATGAGCAGGGGGCCGAGGTCCAGGGCCTTAGCGTCCCCTTCGCCCAGATCGGGCTCTAGCCAAGGGGCCAGGGTGGCTCCATAGTCCCCTCAATGGTGCAGCAGGATGAGATCATGACCAAGCCCAGCAAGACCCGCCTGACCGACCTCAAGGGCAAGGACGCCAAACCCGCCGCCTTCCTGCCGCCGACCCCCAAGGTCAGCCGCCGCAAACCCGGCAAGGTCATGACCCCCGCCGAACGCGCCGCCTTCTTGGCCAGCCGTCCGGACCTGAAGGTGGATTAGGCGCAGAGGGCGTGGATGACCCCCTCACCCCACCCTCTCCCCTAAGGGGGCGAGAGCTTATCACCTCTTAGCCCTCTCCCCGTGGGAGAGGGTTGGGTGAGGGCCTTGTTTTCTTTACCCATGCTGAACCGGTCGCATCAATAGGGCCACCATGACCGACCCTTCCATTCGTCCATTCGAGCATCGTGACGCACCGATCCTAACGGCGGTTTTTAGCGATTCGGTGCGCGGGGGTGGCGCGCGGGACTACGATCCGGCGCAGGTTGAGGTCTGGGTCAGCGCGGCCCCCAGCCCGCAAGATTTCGAGCGCCGCGCCCTAAAGGGGGACCTGATCTGGGTCATGGTAGATGGGGCGGATCAGCCCTTGGCCTATGGGCTGTTGGAGCGCGATGGCCATCTGGATCATCTCTATTGCCGATCGGACCAAATTGGGACGGGCCTAGCCTCGGCGCTTTACGATCATATTGAACGGGAGGCGCGGTCTCTGGGCTTGACCGATCTTTTCACAGAGGCCAGCGAAGCGGCGCGGAGGCTTTTTCTTCGCAAGGGTTTTACTGTGGTTCATCGCCGTGATTTCGAACTTCAGGGCGTGGCGATCCACAACTATAAGATGGAGAAGATTCTAAGAGATTGAGGGGGTGGGGCGATGCGGCCATTAGGCTCCCGGTGTTTACCCAATTTTAGCAATCTGTTAAGTGACCGCTGAAGTGCGTTGGGTTTTCGGGAGTGATCGGTCATGAAGCTGCTTTCCAATCGATGGGCGGCAGCCATATCGGGCCTGTTTCTCATCCTATTTGCAAATGGGGCATGGGCGTCCACCGTTGCCGTCGGCACCGGGCCAACCGCTAACTTTAACTCCAACGCTATGTTCGACGTGACGGCCACCAACGCGGTGACGATTAATGGACTAACTTTCCAAGAGGTCCGCACGGCGGGAACATTTCAAATCTTTGGTCGGCCTTCAACCTTTGTGGGTCATGATAGCTCGAGTGCCGGTTGGACATCGCTCGGGTCAGGCGCGCTGAGCGTCGGCACCAACAAGGCATTTCCGACGGCCTTTAGCTTTACCGTCCCGGCGGGAGCGACCTACGCCCTCTATGTGGCGTCGAATGATGGGGGGTTTTTCTATTATAAAAACTCGACGAACTCAGTTGGATCCGTCGAGGCCAGCGACGCTAATCTTCAAATCAAAACAGGTGTTGGCCAAAACAGCACACTGCCGCTATTCAGCGGCATAGCTTTTGCTCAACGGGTGTTTTCCGGGGCCATTTCTTACGATCTCGTGACGCCCGTGCCGACGATGAACGGTTGGGCGATGGTTCTGTTCGGGCTTCTGTTCGCCAGCGCTATTGCGGTCATGGTTCAACGGCAAGGTTCTGAAGCCTAGGGGAGCGGATAGAACCCCCTACCCCGGATTCGCCGGTACTTCCCCCTCTGGGGTAAGTGGCGCGCAGCGCCGAAGGGGGCCTTGTTTATTCGTCTCGCAACGATGCGGGTTTTCCTCATGCTGAGCTAACCTGCGCCTAGACCCACATCCGTGTTCCCCGCGCAGGCGGGGACCCAGACCTGCGGAGTGCCCACGGCTGGTTAGCCCTGATCTGGACCCCCGCCTTCGCGGGGAAGGTGGTGGTGAAAGAGGGGCATCCTCGTCCTTCGACAGGCTCAGGATGAGGATGAACGATGGGCCAGAGCCTCGCAATGACGCGGATTTTCCTCATGCTGAGCCCGTCGAAGCACGAGGAAACGACACTGTCCCAAAAGGGAAGCCCAAATCGATTTTCAAATTGGAGAAAAATGGTGGACGCGACAGGGATTGAACCTGTGACCCCCTCGATGTCAACGAGGTGCTCTCCCGCTGAGCTACGCGTCCGACCGGGCTCCGGTGAGGAGCGGGAAGCGGGGATATACAGACCCGGCGCGCTCAAGGCAAGCGGCTCTGGTGGGGAAATGTGAAAGGCCGCGAAGAGGTACCCTTTAGGCGGCCATCAGCTTTTCAACTTCGGTGACGATCTCGCGCAGGTGGATGGGCTTGGCCAGCACCTTAGAGCCTTGCGGGGTCTGGTTGGCCGAGGACAGGGCAACGGCGGCAAAGCCTGTGATGAACATGATGCGCATGTCGGGCTGGCGCGCAGCAGCCAGGCGAGCGACCTCGATCCCGTCTATCCCGGGCATGACAATATCGGTCAATAAAAGGTCCCAGCGATCATCCAGCTCGGCGACGGCCTCTTCACCATCGGCGCAGGCCTTGACCTCAAATCCGGCGCGTTCGAGCGCCCGGGCCAAAAAGCCGCGCAGGGACTCGTCATCTTCGGCCAAGAGAATTCGCGTCATGTCCTATCCGTCGTCTGTTGGCCTAAGCTTAAGCCCGCAGGTGTAAAGCCGAGATAAATCCCACGGTCTTGGGCGGCCTGCATTGACCCCTTATGCCAAGGTCGTGATGATGGGGTTAATGACCTCGCCCAACCCTTTAATCTTCTCTGAGATTGACCCTGATCCTGCGCCCTTCGTTCTGACGCAGGCGGCGCGGTCAACAGCGCTGGTTTTTGCCTCCCCCCATTCGGGCCGACATTATCCCGCATCGCTGATGGAGGCGACGCGGCTGGATGGCCTTTCGATCCGTCAGTCAGAGGACGGCTATGTTGACCAACTGATTGCTGGGGGACCGGCGCAAGGGGCGAGCCTGATCGCGGCGACCTATGGCCGGGCCTACCTGGATGTGAACCGATCCCCGCTCGAACTGGACCCGACCATGTTTGACGGCGACCTGCCGCCAGATCAGGTCCGGACCTCGGCGCGGGTGTCTGCGGGGCTTGGCGTCATCGCTAAGGTCGTGGCCGAGGGGCAAGAGATCTATCGCGATCGGCTTGCGCCGACGGAGGCTCAGGCGCGACTCGAGACGGTCCATGGGCCCTATCATCAAGCCCTATCTGAATTGCTGGCCCAGACACAGCAGGACCACGGCCTGGCGGTCCTGATCGACTGGCACTCTATGCCGTCGGCGGCCTCTGGCGGGGGTTGGGGGCGAGCGGGCAGTGATTTTGTGCTGGGCGATCGCCACGGCACCTCGTGCGGCTCTGGCCTAACCCGGCTGGTCGATGAAAGCCTGACGCGCATGGGCTATCAGGTGGCGCGCAACAGTCCCTATGCTGGGGGCTATACGACCGAGCACTATGGCCGCCCGTCGAAGGGGATCCACGCCCTTCAGATCGAGATTAATCGTCGCCTCTATCTGAATGAGGCCGATCTGACCCTCAGCCAAGGCTTTGCCGGCTTGAAGCGCAATCTGGATCGATTGATCGGAATTTTGGCGGCATGCCCGTGGGCCGAACGGTTGGCCTAAAGAACTTTAGCCAAAAAAAAGCCGCGCCAATCAGGCGCGGCCAGTCATTAGGGAGGAAACGCCCAGGAAGGGCAGAGGCATCAGCGACGCCTCACAAGACATATCTAATGTGCGATGCACAAAATAGCAAGCGCAAAACAACAGTCAAAACGCGTTTTTATCGACTTTTTTGACAGTAGCGGTGATTTTCGATTATAAATCAGCATACTACCCATTTCCGAAGAAATTGTGCAGCGCAATATATTTCTGCTGATCGATGCGAGTCTCGCGACTCGGCTATGGCTGAGCGCCTACCGAGCCCCTGAGATGAGTGTTCCTCAGGAAAAAACAAGGTTGGGTGCTCGACTTTTTTGTCGCGGCCCCGCCGAGCCTCTCGCCGCCAAATGGTGGCTGTTCTGCACCCATTATCGAGTTTCGAGCCGGTCGGGGTGGCTTTGTTGCTCACAGTCGCGTACAAGCCGCGCGCCTGTTTCCTTTCGCACCCGCACAAAATCGGTTCCCAAACCATGTCCACGACCAGCCAACCCATGCGTAACATCGCCATCATCGCCCACGTTGACCACGGCAAAACCACGCTGGTCGACCAGCTTCTGGCGCAGTCGGGGGTGTTCCGAGCCAACGAAGCGACGGTTGAGCGGGCGATGGACTCCAACGATCAGGAGCGCGAGCGCGGCATTACCATTTTGGCCAAGTGCACCAGCGTGCTTTGGAACGGCGAAGCGGGCGAGACCCGCATCAACATTATCGACACCCCTGGCCACGCCGACTTCGGCGGCGAGGTGGAGCGTATACTTGGCATGGTGGATGGCTGTCTGTTGCTGGTGGACGCCGAAGAGGGCGTTATGCCCCAGACCAAATTCGTACTCGGCAAGGCGCTGAAGCTCGGCCTTCGCCCCATTCTGGTCCTGAACAAGGTCGACCGTCCGCACGCCGATCCTGACCGGGTTTTGAACGATACGTTCGACCTGTTTGCTGCCCTTGGCGCGACGGACGAGCAACTGGATTTCCCCCATCTCTATGCCTCGGGCAAAGAGGGCTGGGCGGTCAATGATATGAGTCATCCGCGCGATACCCTTGCGGCCCTCTATGACAAGATCGTCGAGCATGTGCCGAGCCCGAAGGCGGCTGAGCGTTCGGAAGAGGCCGGTCAGATGCTGGCGGTTCTGGTCGAAAACGACCCCTTCTTGGGCCGCCTCCTGACCGGCCGCGTTGAGGCGGGCCGCATTAAGCCCGGTATGGCGATCAAGGCCCTATCGCGTGACGGTACTGAAATTGAGCGTGGCCGCGTCACCAAGATCCTCGCCTTCCGGGGCCTGAAGCGTCAGCCCATCGACGAGGCCGAAGCCGGTGACATTGTCGCCATTGCCGGTCTGTCCAAGGCCACCGTCGCTGACACCATCTGCGATTTCAGCCTGATGGAAGCTCTGCCCGCACAGCCCATCGATCCGCCGACCATCTCCATCACCGTGTCCGTGAACAATAGTCCGCTGGCAGGCCGTGAAGGCGACAAGGTCCAAAGCCGCGTCATTCGTG
>CANFKD010000122.1 GCA_947447115.1 Caulobacteraceae bacterium | reverse complement strand
CCGTCCGATAACGTGCTCATTCGCCTAACCCTCGCCACATTGGGCGATGCAGGATACACAGACTATGACGACCGCTAGAGCGACTCTGGCGGGCGCATGAGAGGAACGACATCCACGATGATGCGCGCGTTGACTGTTAAACATCTGGCGGCTGCGGTTGCAGCCGTCTCTGTGCTTGCCCAAGCGGCAATGCCGACATCGGCTTCTGCTCAGGCAGCGGGTGCTGCAGCAGCATCCGTCAACTATCTGAGCGAAGGCGTCGCCGCCGTCGTTAATGACAGCATCATTTCGACCTATGATCTGCGCCAGCGCATGCTGTTGTTGATCGTGACCTCGGGCATGCAACCAACCGCTGATAGCCTAGGGCAAATCGAGCGCGAGTCTTTGCGGTCTCTGGTCGATGAGGCCCTTGAGATGCAGGAACTGCACCGCGTCGAAAAGGAACAGAAGTTCACCATCATCGCGAAGGATGAGGATATTGACCGGCAGATCGGCCGCATGGCGCAGGAAAACCGCGCCACGGCTCAGCAGATGGTCAGCAGCCTTGCAGCCTCCGGCGTAAATCCTGAAACCCTGCGCGCGCAAATCCGAGCTGAAATCAGCTGGCAGCGTTGGATCAACGGCCGCTATGGCTCGCGTCTACGGATCGGTGACGACCAGATCGAGTCCGCCTTGGCCCGCCAAAATGCGGCGGCTGCCAAGCCGCAGTTTTTGGTCAGCGAAATCTTTATCGAGGCCACACGGGTCGGCGGGGCTGAAAATGCCATGCGCGGTGCCAACCAATTGATCGGCCAGCTTCAGCAGGGCGCACCCTTCGCCAGCGTCGCCCGGCAGTTCTCAGCCGCTGCAACCTCCGCGACCGGCGGCGATACAGGCTGGGTGACCGGTGAAGAATTGCAGCCCGTCCTATTGCAGGCGCTAGAGCAGCTTCGCCCCGGGCAGTTGTCTCAGCCCATCCCCGTCACCGACGGCGTCTATATCCTGGCCCTGCGCGAAAAGCGGGCCGGTGCCAGCGCCACCTTGGTGGACCTCAAGCAAGCTGCCATCCGTCTGACCGCGACCGCCACCGACGCCGATGTCGCCGCCGCCCAGTCAAAGCTCTCGGCCCTCAAGCCCTTGATTAAAGACTGCTCCAATATGGAATCCGCCGCCGCGACCGTTTCAGGCGTGATCGCGGGCGATCTGGGCGAGTCGGAAATCAAAGACCTAGCCCCGGCCTTCCGCGACGCTGCTGAAAAGCTCAATGTTGGTCAGATCAGCGATCCGATCCGCACCCAAGTAGGCCTGCACCTCATCGCCGTCTGCGCCAAGCGCCAAGATGGCGGACGGGTTCCGACCAAGGAAGATATGGAAAACAGACTTGTCGGCCAGCAACTCGCGATGATTGCTAAGCGCTATCTGCGCGACCTGCGCAACGCGGCGACGATCGAAACCCGGTGATCAGTCGGTGACGCAAGGCGTGCTCGCGCTCAGCCTCGGTGATCCCGCAGGCATTGGGCCAGAAATCATCGCCAAGGCTTGGACCGCGCTTTGTCACAGTGGCCCGGCCTTCATGGTCATCGGGGATGCCGACCTCTTGAGCGCTCAAGGCGTCCCTGTGCAGCGCGTCAGCGGACCTGCCGAAGCGCTCGCGACCTTCTCAAGCGCCCTTCCTGTCCTCGACCAGCCTTTAGGCCATGAGGTTCAGCCTGGCGTCGCCGACAAGGCCCATGCGCCATCGATCATTCGATGGATCGAAACGGCTGTGGACCTCGCCGTGAAGGGCGAGGTACGCGGCGTGGTGACCGCTCCGATCTCCAAGGCCCCGCTCTATGAGGCGGGTTTCAAGTTTCCCGGCCATACCGAATTTCTAGCCGCCCTGACCGCCGATGTGCCGATGTCGGGCGCGCGCGGTCCGGTCATGATGCTGACCTCAGGCGATCTGCGCGCCGTTCTGGTCACCATCCACGTTCCCATAGCCAAGGTCGCGAGCGCCCTGACCCAAGAGGCGATCATCCATACCTCTATGGTTACGGCCCAAGCGATGATCCGCGACTACGGCATTGCCAAGCCAAGGCTGGTCCTAGCCGGGCTCAATCCCCATGCGGGTGAAGGCGGCACTATCGGTGATGAAGAGGTTCGTCTCCTCGCCCCGGCTGTGGCCGCTCTACGAGCGCTCGGCATCGATTGTGTCGGCCCCAAACCCGCGGACACCCTGTTCCACGATGAGGCGCGCAAGACCTATGACGCGGTCATATGCCTCTATCACGATCAGGCCCTCATTCCGGTCAAGATGCTCGACTTCTGGGGCGGCGTGAATGTCAGTCTTGGCCTGCCCATTGTCCGCACCTCGCCCGATCACGGCACGGGCTTTAACATAGCGGGTAAGGGCTTGGCGAGGCCCGACAGCCTGATCGCCGCCATCCGCATGGCCGACCAGATCGCCAATAGCCGCGCCGCGCAGGCAAACCTATGAGCCTCAAGGACCTTCCCCCCATCCGCGAGGCGCTGGAAGAGTATGGCCTTCTGGCCAAGAAGAGCTTTGGCCAGCACTTCCTGCTCGACCTCAACATCACCCGTAAGATCGCCCGCTTGGCCGAGGTGGTCGAAAGCCAGACCGTAATCGAGGTTGGCCCCGGCCCCGGTGGGCTGACCCGCGCCCTGCTCGAAGCCGGTGCCAAGGTCATCGCCGTTGAGATGGACCCTCGGTTCTTTCCCTTGCTCAATGGTCTTGGCGACGCGGCCCCCGGCCAGCTTCATCTGGTCCAGAACGATGCCTTGCGCGTCAAGGAAGCCGACCTGATCGCCGAGTACGCGCCTGGCACCCAAGCCTCCGTCGTGGCCAACCTGCCCTACAATGTCGGCACGGCCCTGTTGCTAAAGTGGCTGACCGGGCCATGGCAGCCTCGGTCCATGACCTTGATGTTCCAAAAGGAAGTGGCGGACCGGATTACCGCGCAGGTCGGTGATGATGCCTATGGCCGCTTGGCGGTCGTGGTTCAGGCCACAGCCAAGGCCCGCACCGTCATGGACCTGCCCGCCCGCGCCTTTACGCCGCCGCCCAAGGTGACGTCCGCCATGGTCAATCTGACACCCCTGATAGACCGGCCAGATGCCGCCATGCTCAAGGCACTGGAGCGGACCACACAGGCGGCCTTTGGCCAGAGGCGCAAGATGCTGCGCTCCAGCCTTAAGACCCTTGGCGGGACAGAGCTCTGCCTGGCCGCTGGCATTGATCCAGACGTGCGGGCCGAAACGGTGGATGTGGATGGGTTCTTAGCGCTGGCCAAGATCGTTCTGGATCAGACCAAGGCCTAGATCGGCTCGTCCATCAGGCGGTTCACGAAGGGCGTCAGCCACGGATTGCGCGCGCCCTTCAGCCTTTCTGCGTGATAGATATGGGCCAGTTCGGCATAGGCCAGATCGAAGTCCTCATTGACGATGACATAGTCATAGTCGGTCCATTTCTCGATCTCACCCTTGGACCGGCCCAGCCGCCGCTCGATCACGTCGGCCGCGTCCTGCGCCCTAGCGTTCAGACGACGCTTCAGGTCGGCCATGGTCGGCGGCAGGATAAAGACCCGCACAACATCTTGGGCTGCCTTTGCTGCGATTTGACGGGCGCCTTGCCAGTCAATATCGAAGAGGACATCGCGCCCCTCCGACAGGGCCTGCATCACCGGCGCTTCGGGGCTGCCATAGCGATGTTCATGGACCTCAGCCCATTCCAAAAAGCGGTTCTGCTCGACATCGCGATCAAAGGCTGCGCGGTCAACAAAGTGATATTCGCGGCCATCCTTTTCACCGGGGCGCGGACCACGGGTGGTGCAGGAAACCGAAAGCTCAAGGTCGGCATGATCGGCGACCAGACGCCGCGAGAGCGAGGTCTTGCCTGCGCCCGATGGGCTGGAAATGACCAGCATCAGGCCTCTGCGAACGCCAAATTCGGCATGGAGGTGGGAGTTACTCGACATTTTGGACCTGCTCGCGGAGCTGTTCGATCGTGGCCTTCAGATCAAGACCCGTAGCGGTAAGGCCGGTCAAGGCAGACTTGGAACAGAGGGTGTTGGCCTCGCGCATAAATTCTTGCATCAAAAAGTCCAAACGCCGGCCTGATGAGGCGTCGCTCGACAGCAAGGTGCGGGCGGCCTGAATATGGCTGACCAGGCGATCTAGCTCTTCGCGGACGTCGGCCTTAACGGCCATGGCGGCGGCTTCGGTAACGATCCGTTCAGCCACCCCTGCCCCATCGCCTGCCAGCTCGGTCATGCGCTTGGTGAAGCGATCCTTAATGGCGGCAGGCTGACCCGCAGCCTGTTCCTCAGCCGTCGCTACCAGCCTTTCGATACGGTCGACCAGCCCGCCCAAGACCGGTGCGAGAGCTGTGCCCTCATCCAGCCGCGAGGCCTGAAGCGCCGTCAGCGCTTCAGTGATCGATGCCGTCATGGCCTGTTCAACTGCAGCCTTGACCTCGGCCTCTTCGACCTCTTCGGTCACTTCCAGCACACCGCGAAGGGCCAGCAGGCCATCGGCGCTGGGCGGCTGGGCGCGGCCCGCTGCGATCAAGGGGGCTATGAGGCCCAGGTAACGCTCGATCTGATCCAGATTGACCCGCACCTGTCCGACCGACTCCGCCCGCTTGGCCTGAAGACCGAGGGTGATCTGACCGCGCTGGAACAGGCCCTGAGCGCCATCGCGCGCCACGCGCTCCAAGCTGTCAAAACCCGGAGGCCCCCGAAAGCGGGCTTCCAGATTGCGCCCATTGACCGAGCGCGCCTCGACCGCCCAGGTCCAAGCGCCGGCGGATCCCTCAACCCGCGCAAAGCCGGTCATGCCTGATAGGGCCATCCTAGCGTCCCCCACCCGGTGCAGCGGCCTGCTGGCGCTCGATCTGGCGCCACTGGGCGACATTGCGGCGATGGTCAGCATAGCTGGTGGCAAAGACGTGCCCACCCGTCCCATCGGCCACAAAGAACACCTCGGTCGAGGACGGCGCTGTCAAAACAGCCTCAAGGGCCGCACGGCCCGGATTGGCGATGGGCGTCGGCGGTAGGCCAAAGATGACATAGGTATTGTAGGGTGTATGGGCATCGACCTCAGAGGCGCGCAAACCCCGGCCCAGCGGTCTACCCCGGGTGATGCCATAGATGATGGTCGGATCGGATTCGAGCCTCATGCCCTGCTGCAAGCGGTTGATGAACAGGGCCGCAATGCGCGGACGCTCATCGGCCTTGGCGGTTTCCTTCTCGACGATGGAGGCCAAGGTCACGGCCTGCTCAGGGGTGGAAAAGGGCAAGCCACTGCGCCGCTTGGGCCAGAGTTCTGCGACCAGATCGGTCTGGGCCTTCATCATCCGCTCAAGGACCGCGGCTCTGGTTTCGCCGCGCTTGACCTCATAGGTCTGGGGCATGACCGAGCCTTCAGGCGGGGCTGAAACCGTGCCGGTCAGGACATCGCTTTTCATCAGGGCATCGACGACCATGTCGGAGGGCAGGCCCTCGGGGATGGTCACCTGATGGCGCAGCCTCTTGCCCTTGCGGATCATGTCCATCACCACCGACATCGAGGTCTTGGAGGGGAAGCTATATTCGCCAGCCTTGAGGCGGCGGGCCGATCCCGTCAACTTGGCCGCCATCACAAAGACCGATGGCGAAGAGATTACCTTGTCTTGGGCCAAGACGGTTGAAATCTCCGACAGGTTGGCACCCTCAGCCAGTTCAACGATCCGGTCGGCACCATTGGCGGAAGCAGGTCCGGGTAGACTATAGGTCGCAAGGCCCCAGATCAGAGCCAGACTCATCAGCAGTGCAAGCGTTGCTGCCGCGCTGACAGCCATGATCAGCAACGGACGCTTTAGCGGCGTCGCGCTCGGGGATTCAGGAGGCGTTGGCTCGCCAGCCGAGGTCATGGGACCCGCTTTAACACGAGCGAGGCGTTGGTACCGCCAAAGCCAAAGCTGTTGGACAGGGCGACATTGATTTCCATCTTCTTGGCCTTGTGCGGCACCAGATCGATGGCGGTCTCAATCGATGGGTTGTCCAGATTGATCGTCGGCGGCGCGATCTGGTCGCGAATGGCCAGGGCCGTAAAGGCGGCCTCCACAGCGCCCGCAGCGCCCAGCAGGTGCCCAATCGAGGACTTGGTCGAGGACATGGTGGCCTTAGAGGCTGACGCCCCCAGCATCCGCTCTACCGCGCCCAGTTCGATCTCGTCGCCTAGGGGCGTCGAGGTGCCGTGGGCGTTGATATAGTCGATCTGCGAGGGATCGATACCCGCGCGGGCCAGAGACAGGTTCATGGCCCTGAAACCGCCGTCGCCATCACTGGCGGGCGCGGTGATGTGATAGGCGTCGCCCGACAGGCCATAGCCCACCACTTCGGCATAGATCTTGGCCCCGCGCGCCATGGCGTGCTCATATTCTTCCAGCACCAGAACGCCCGCGCCCTCGCCCATGACAAAACCGTCGCGGTCCTTGTCATAGGGTCTGGAGGCCATCTGGGGCCGATCATTGAAGTTGGTGCTCATGGCCCGCGCCGCGACAAAGCCCGCAACACCCAGCTTGCACACAGCCGCCTCAGCACCGCCCGCAAACATCACGTCCGCATCGCCCCACTGGATCAAACGCATGGCGTCACCGATGGCGTGAGCGCCCGTGGCGCAGGCCGTGACCACCGAATGGTTCGGCCCCTTCAGGCCGTAGCGGATCGAGACCTGTCCAGAGGCCAGATTGATCAGGGCCGAAGGAATAAAGAACGGGCTGATCTTGCGCGGGCCCTTGGCCTCGAGCTCAAGCGCGGTCTCGGCAATGGAATTGAGGCCGCCGATGCCCGAGCCGATGATCACACCGGTGCGGCACTGGTCTTCCTCGGTCTGGGGATGCCAGCCGGAGTCAATGACGGCCTCATCGGCCGCCGCCATGGCATAGAGAATGAAATCATCGACCCGGCGCTGATCGCGCAAAGACATGGTCAGGTTGGGATCGAAGGATCCGGCAATATCGACGCCGCCGCCGCCGCGCCCATCGACCCGAGGCACTTCGCAGGCGATCTGACAGCCATAGTCGGTTGGATCAAAGGCCGAGATCCGGCCCGCGCCAGAGCGTCCTGCCAGCAGGGCTGACCAGGTGTTATCAACCCCTGTACCCAATGGCGTAACCAGCCCAAGACCGGTGATGACGACACGACGCATGGCTTTGATCCTTTGAACGCCCCGGCAATTTCGGGGTCAGTCCGCCGCCGTCGCCTCAGGGCGATCTAAGCGGGGACTATGAGTCAAGACGCCGCGCCCGGCATGGCCCGGCGCGGCGACCTGTCATCGATCGTGACAGCTTAGGCCGCGAGGCGCTCGCTGATGAACTTCACGGCGTCGCCCACAGTTTGAATATGTTCTG
>CANFKD010000121.1 GCA_947447115.1 Caulobacteraceae bacterium | reverse complement strand
TTATACTCGGCATGGCGATGTTGTGGTGATCTTGCTTTGTGGTGGAGACAAGGCTTCGCAAAGTGTGGACATCGAACGCGCAAAGACCATGGCGCATGAAATCAAGGCTCAGGAGATCGGATAATGACTATTGAAACCAAGGTTTGGGACGCGGCCGAAGTGCTGAATACCCCGGCCGACATCGCTGCGTATCTCGACGCTTATCTTGAAGACGGTAGCCCCGAAGAGATGCTTCAAGCCCTCAAGACCATCGCACGGTCTCATGGAATGTCGGCGCTGGCTCGCGAGACCGGCATCAGCCGAGAAGCCCTTTACCGCGCGTTCAGCGACAAAGGAAACCCAACGCTTGAGACACTCCTGCGGGTCATGAAGGCGCTCGGCTTGCGTCTTGCGATAGCAGCCTAATAGGTTCGGGATGAGCTTAGGACGTCATTTCGTCCTTGGCCGAATTGACCCCTATCATAGATAGCAAAGTTGCGTTAGAACAAAACCAGATCAAACCGGCGGATAAAGCCATGGACAATTCAGTTTCGAACATCCAGCTCACCCCTGAAGCCAAGCGCATCATCGAGGGTGAAATCGCCTATCAGACCTCCGGACGGGGGTTCTGGTGGGGGATGGCCGTACACGGCTTCCTTGTTTTGGTGTGGGGTTTGCTCGTACTAACCGCGATGGGGTTTTGTCTTTACGGTGCATTGAACGGCAATTTGTGGGGCGCTGCCTGGTCGGTCGTCCTGGCATTATTCTTTTTAATTCCCGTGAGCGGATTCGGAGTGATCCTTCGCGCAGTTAAAAACCGTCGGAGTAAATGACAAAGCGCGGCGACCAGCCGAACCTAGGATTAAAGGGTCTACTGTCTTTTCTCAGGATACCGCCCAAACAGCCGCGATGTCGTGTTTGCAAAATCGGGTTTACCGAAAAGACGAGATGCAGCAGCCAACTCGCTTCCTTTTGATGCCGGCATCGATGACACAGACGCGACAGCTGCTGCCGTGTCACCTCTGATCTGATCACGTTGAGCATTACTAATGCCGGGCATCAGCTGGGGCGCACCTGTTAGGTAGCGAGGTGTAGCGGGGTTAGGATCCTCGTTCTGGGTCAAGCGCGACCCTACTGGAACATGACCATGAGCCTGCTCCAATCTAGCTTGCGCCCTCTCCTCCTCCCAGCGGGAGGTACCTGGAGCCGCATCACTCACGCCGCTCCCCGGACGACTGAGATCTCGAAGGTTAACACCGGCCCCAAGATCACTTCCGCCCGACGGCTCTAGAACCCGCAGGGGTTCAAATGAAGCAGAGCTAACGGTCTGCCCGACGCCCTGGCTATTGGCCTGCACAAGATCAGGTGCCGCGATCTTGAAGATCTCTTCTTGGCGGAACTGCGATTGGATATCGTGAACCATCGCCATCTCCTCGCTCGATCCTCGGCCAGACAGGATATAGGCGGCGCGCTCTTGATCGATGAGCGCGCCATAGGCGTCGCGTTGGCCAACGAGCCGATCCATCGCAAAGGACGTGAACTGGTTGTTGAGGTTGGTATTGAGTGAGGCGGCATTAGAACGCGTAAAGTCCGCGCGCTGTTCATAGCTGCGTGCCTGGGTCTCGGATTGATTGGCGGCGTCTGTAATCGACCGGGTCGAGGAGAAGGTGTCGGACATCTTCTGGGACGACATGTTTTGAGCGGTCGCGGTTTGGCTGAAGCTTTCTGACGCATATTGAGCGGCGGTCTTATCAACACGGTCAGTGTAGCCCGACGAGGACAGTGCTTGGCGCGCCGCGTTTAGACCGTTGGACTCGCTACCGGATGCTGAAAATGACTGGTCGCCACCCACGGTACCCTTAAGGATTCCCGGCCCTGCAGGCCCTAACGCGGACCATTCAGTCGCCGCGCGCGCCGTGAGCTGCTTCGCCGTGCGCTCATCATAGCCGTGGGTCTTTTGGAGGCTTTGCGATACTTGGTCCATCACCTGGTAGGTCGAGCCCCAGGTATCGCGGCTATCGCTGCCTTGGGAGCGTGTCTTGCTGTCGCTGTTAAGCCAGCTTTGGATCTTCTCGGCCGACTCTGAGGCCACTCTGGATTGGCCCTCAGACACACTATGGGACAGGGACTGGCTCATCGAGCGGCTATTGTTGGCCGCTTCGACATAGGCCTTGCTGACCCCGTCCGAATAGTTGGCCGAGAAGGCCGTGTTAGACATGGACGAGGTTAGGGTGGCTGTGCCGTTTGCGCCGATCTGGGTGCGGTTTAGATTGCCATCGACATAGCTGAAATTGCCCTGGTCAAATTCTCCTGAGGTTGACCAACGGTTGGCGCTTTTGTTGTTCCAAGACTGGTTCTCAAAGGCGGTATTGCCAAAGGAGTAGTTGCCGGTCGTGGCTGACGCGCCGGCCGCTTCCGCGCCGCTTCTAAATTGCGCCAGTAGCGCCTCGCCCTGGCTTCCGACCGCCATAGCCCCCTTGGTCAGCATGCCCGCCAGCACCGGGATCATCAGGGTCATGACGCCGGCCACGCCGGCAATGTCGGCATTGACCGAGCCGATGGATTCTAGATTGGCAATCTTCAGACCCGTTACCGTGTCGGGGATATAGGCTGCCGCCGCCGTCTTGGCCGCAGCCGTGCCCATGGCAATCTTGTGGACAATCACATACATCGGCCCCCAAAGCTGCAGATACAAAAACCCCGTCAGATAGCCTTGGATCATCTTAGGCCCGATCTTGGGGAGCAGCATGGCCGGGAAAAGCACCGGGAACATGCCGATGAAAAGCAGATCGACCACGATCTTGAGGATGACGATGGCCTTTTCAGCGACACCGCCTAGGAGCTGCTGGGTCTTGCGGGTCTGAACCTCAGCTTGGGTCTGGGCCATAATCGAGACGGCGTCGCCGCCTGCCTCTGCCGAAAAGCCTGTAACCCCGCTTCGAATAGCATTGGCCATCAGCACCTGCTGGAAAGCAGAGGTCGCATTGCGCGAGGCCCCCAGCATAATGGGATGCAGCGTCCCCATCTCACTTAAGAAAGCGGAGTTAAGGCTGGCCTCATCTAGCTCAGGGCGCACCTTGCGCTCAAAGAGCTTGATTGAGCTGGTCAAGGTGGTCGACCAGGCCGCATCTAGCCTTTGAGCCGCCACCGTGCACGAAACGATCTCGCGCGAACCAGCATTTTGATATTCGATCGAGCGGCCCGGATTGGTGCCCTTGGTGACGGTGATGTAGGTCCAAAGGTCGTTTTGACGGGCAAGCTCGCCTGCCGAATAGTAGCCCTCGAGAATGTCGTAATAGACGCAGCCTCTGACAAAGGCGTGCATATTTTGATCAAAGACCGGGTCTGAGATCTTGGCAGATCTTAGCCGCTCAAAGACCTTGGCCCCAAAGATCATACCGGTCTTGGAGTAGGCCACATCCTGCGGATCCCCAAAGGCGGTCTCGGTCAGTTCAATGACCCTGTGACCCACCAGACTGGTCAAGCTGGCCGTCATACCAACCCCGAGGGGTACATTGGCGACATCCGCGCCCGTAAGACCAGGATCATAAAGATCGGTCACATGGATCTGGACCTTAGGCACCCATAGAACGCCGTAGGAGATATAGGCCACCAAGAACCAGCGCAGGATCTTGCCGACGTTGAAATCAAAGACCGCTTGGAAAAGCCCCATGATCAGGCCAAGCACCAGGGCCAGCCTGATCAGTGAGGATAGGCCATCGGCTCCCGCCATCAGAGCAACAGCCTGAAAGATGTCGCGGTAGTAAGAGCCGCCGCCGTAGGTAATGACCTCAACCACGTTCATGGGGCCGCTCCTAGTTGGGGGTCTGAGAGGCGGCAAAGGCGATAGTGTCGCCTATGCGTGTGCCCATCCGCGCGGCCAGCACGGACTCTACGCTTTGGGTGCGGGCAATCATCTGCTCGATAGCCTCGACCTTTTGCTGGACTTGGGACTGTTTGGCGGCGAGCTCTTGGCGGCTATTGGCAATGGAGACGCGCCATTGATCGAGCTGGTCTTGATCAACGCCAACCATGTTTCTGGCGCCGTCCTCGACCGATGAGACCGAGCGATTGATCCAAGTGTAGAGAAGATCCAGCGCGATGATGTCGGAATATTGCTCCATGGTGCCAGCGGCGCTGGCACCTTGCTGAGCGCTATAGACACTGGCCATCTTGTAGACCGGCAGCGTGACCATGTTCAAAAAGTCCTGCTCGTCTGGCGATAGGGCTTGGCGCGCCTGGATCTTGCCCACGATGCTGGCCAGCATGGTCTTGACCCGTGCCTGCAGGGCCTTGTTGGCCGGAAGAATCTGAGTGGCCCCAAACTTAACCGGGTTAAGGCACTTGTCGGTCGTATCGCAGCGATGGACCTTGATTGTGCCGCCATCGAGCAGCTTGGTGATCATGCCATCATCAGCCCCTTCGCCTGGCAAGACATCGACCACAGAGCCATTATTGTCAGGCGTTCGGTAGATGATGGTGCCGGTCAAGGTCATCATCAGCTGAGCCAGATCGGTGTCATTGGCCAGCAAGGGGTGGTTTTGCATCGCCTCCCAAGCAATGTTCTTATTGGTGGGCACGACCTTTTGATCGGCGGCGGGAAGGTTGGCTAGGTTTTGGGTTAGGCGGTTGGGGCAATCGTGACGCGCCGCGATCCGGTCAGAATAGAACCCGCGATAGGTCGATAGGTCAGAGCAGACCTGCATTGAGGCCGTATCAGACTTACCCCATAGGCCGCCAACCAAGGCTTGGGCACTTTGGCAGGAGTTCATATTCATCTGGTTCACATCATTGGCCAGCTTTTGCAGGCTCTCGATCTGGTCAGCAATGATGGGTGAGAGGCTCTTGAGCGCCAACATAAAGGCGTAGGAGACCGCATTGCTGGCCACCGCCTTCATGGTGGCGACCAGCTGCTCGCTATTGATGAAACTAAAGCCGCCCGAAAAGACATCGATCCCGCCGCAGCCAGCCCGGATCGAGGGCATCTGGATAGACGCGATCTGAGAGGTTTCTTGCGGCGTGCGCACCGCCAGATTGCCAAGGGTGTAGTAGCCAGCGCTTTGGCCATTATAGGCCGTGGGACCGGTGATGTTGGCCGAGCCCAAGCTCCCCGTCCAATAGCTATCCATACTGTCTGAGACGGTTGTCCCATAGGACGGGGTGGCTAAAGCAGCCACCATCACAGCGCCCACAAGAGTGCCAAGGGCGATGATCGGGGACGAACGCGCATAGGCCTTGGTGTGATGTCTGGTCATGGTCAGATCCTTTAAAAATCGGTGCCAGGGGCTTTGGAGAGCAGCACAAACAGACGCTCGGCTATGTCTTCCAGCGACATGACCCCTGCCCCGGCATAGGTCAGACAGCCCGCAGGCTTGTCGCAGGGCGTCAGCTCTTGGACCTGGCCATTAGAGCCCTTGACGCGCCTTGGCCGAACAAGGCCTGTTTGCGGATCAAGATCCGATTGCTGGTAAAAGAGCAGGACCGGCGTGGTCTTGCCCACGCCCCAGGCCGCAAGCTGGCCCGTGTCCTTAATGGCTCCTGGAAAAGAGCTATTGGCCGAACCGTCCGAGGAGATGGCTCTGACCGTGACGCCAAAGCGATCAGAAAAGGCGCGCACAATGGGGCTGGCGATCGCGCAGGGGCCGCAATTGCCCCGGTAGACGTAAAAGACCCCAACCCGGCTAGAAACGCCCCTTAAGAAAAGGTCACGGTCAGCGGCCCGGTCATCGGTCCAGCCATGTTTGCCAACCTCCACCACAGGACGCTTGGCCGTGTAGTCATAGTCAGGATTGGTCCAGGTCAGTCGGCGATAATAGTCGGCAAAGAGCCCGCCGCGATCAAGGGCGACCTGTTGGAGCTTATAGTAGCGCTCTACGGTCTGGGGCGTCGGTCGCCAGACCGCAATGGATCTGGCCTCCTCAAGATCCTTTTGCCAAGCCTCAAGCTCAGCGATCTCTTTGGGCTTGGCCAGCTTCAGAGGGCTTGGCTTTTGATCGGGCCTTTGAGCCTCCTCAGGTTCTGGCTCTGGACGCTGGCAGTAAAACCAGCGGCCTAGATCGCGGCCACAATAGTCCCCTGCCCCAGAAGATACGGACTGTCCCCTGTCAGACTGGCCCTCGGCTTGGCTTTGGGGTGCCGCCGGGGCCTCAAAAGGGGCCGTCTGCGCTGATGAGGCACCAAACCATACGAGGCTTAGGTTAAGTCCTATGATCAAAAACATCGCCCTCATGGCCCATCATCCTTTGCTTCTGTGACCTCGCCAAAGCCCGGTGAGCCGGACCCCATCATGGAACCGAAACTGGCGTTCATCCGGTCCACGATGCCGCTGCCATCGGGCGCGGAAAACTTGGCCATCAGCTGCGAAGTGAACTCGGAGAAATCGACATTGGTCAGGTCGAGGTTCTCAAACTCTTCGACGCTAAAGCCCGAGCAGTCGGCATTGGCCGGGGTGCCCCAGCCCTTGCCCAGCTGCGGCCGGCCCGCCTCTTGGACAATCCGGGCCAAGGCCCCGTCAAAGGCGCAGTAGCGCATGGCCTTTTCTCGGCAGATGCCGAAGAAGGATTTTTTGGAGCAGTAGGTCCCGACATAGTGGACGGATTTGGCCTCTTGGCGGGTGATGAGGGTCTTTTCTTCTTCAGAACATTGGGCCAGCCCAAGGTCTTGGCCCCAGCCAGAATCTTTGCAGCAATTGTTGAACCCAAAGAGCGCCTTGCGGCACCTCATGGGCGTGCCCTTAAAGATGGTTAGGCTTTGGGAGACATCATTGCTGGCCAGCTTGGCCACCAAGAGCTTGGACATGGCGTCAGCCATGTCTGAATCGGCCTCATCTTCTGATCCGATGCAGATATCGCCAACACAGACCTTGGCCTTGCAGCTATTTGTGGTCTCGCTGATATCGGACTTGCACGAATAGCGGTTGTCCCAAGCCTTACACTGATCATCTGGCACATCATCTAGGCAGGTTTGGCCCACAAAGGTACAGCCCGAAGGCGGCGAGCAGCTTGAGGCCGTGCCGCTGGTTTCTTCGCAAGAGTAGGTGTCTGTCTCTTGCCAGCAGCTTGGCGTTACCGCCACGCCGTCAATCAGGCGCGTTTGGGTACCTTGGTTGCAGCTGGTGCCCGTCTTGGTGCAAGCACCGTTGCCGCTTGAGGGACAGTCATTGTCCTTCAAGGTCCCGCCGGTCCAGTCCTTGGGAAGATCAATGGGGGTAAGCCCAGTGACCTCGTTCTCGCAGCGATAGCGATTAGTATCAACTGTGCAGCTCCCGTCTGGTCCATAGCCGCCGCAGCTCTTGGCAATCAGGGTGCAGCCTGAAACTGCCGTGCAGCTATCGACGCCTTGCGAGCGATTACAGACCCAGGTCTCACGCCTCTGCCAAGGGTCTCTGGTGACGCTAAGGCCATTGATGATGCGGGTCTGGGCCCCGATCAGCACCTCATCGGATGTGCGCGAGCAGGCCGGGTCATTGCGTTTGGTGGCGCAAGGATCGGTCCAATATTCGCCAACCACATCGCGCGGTGTGTCTAGAACCGTTCCGCCGCCATTGGCCGGGTTCTCGCAGCGATAGGTCTTGTTGTAGGCGCTGCAAGACCCTGTCCTATCGGTTGAGGCGCAAGTGGACGCGGTCTCAGCACAGCCGACAAAGGGCGTGCAGTTATTGGCCGTGGCCCCGGACCAGCAGATATAGTCCTCGCGCACCTCCCAAGGATCTTTGGTAACCGCAAG
>CANFKD010000120.1 GCA_947447115.1 Caulobacteraceae bacterium | reverse complement strand
TTCACCCTTACCGACGCCGAAGCGCAGGCGGTTTGCTTTCTGTGGCGCTATCCCTAGGGTTACCCCCGGCGGGCGTTACCCGCCGCCTTTTCACCGTGGAGCCCGGACTTTCCTCGACCCCTGTTTCCAAGGGCCGCGATCGCCCGGCCGTCTGATCCGCCGCACAGATGAGGCCAGCAGCCTGCGGGGTCAAGGCCCCTGTCGATCTAGGACCCGGCGCGCAGCAGATGCACGAGGCGAGCGCGGGTCTCGCCGTCTGCAATGCCATCGACCCGAGCGGGCCGCCAATGGCGCTGAAAGGCCTTGAGGATGAGCGCGGTCTTGTCGTCAAACTGGCCACTGGGCGCGCTGTCATAGCCAAGGCGCGTCAGGCCCGCCTGAAGGGCAAAGACCCCTGCCCCCTCATCGCCGATAGTCAAGGGCGCGCCCGGAGAGGCTGGCGGCTCAACCCACAGCCCATGCCCCGCCGCCGCAAGCCGCGCCCAAGGGAACAGCTCGCCGGGATCTTCCTTGCGGTCCGGCGCGACATCGGAATGGCCAATTATGCGACCGTCAGCAATCTCCCAGCGCCCTCTGATCTCATCGAGCAGCGCGATCAATGCCGCGATCTGGGCGTCTGGAAAGGCGCGGTAGCCGAACTCGTGCCCGGGATTGACCAGCTCAATACCGATGGAGACGGCGTTGATATCGCGCTCGCCTTTCCAGAATGAGACGCCCGCATGCCAAGCCCGGCGCTCTTCGGCGACCAGCGTAAAGATGCGGCCATCTTCCTCGATCAGATAGTGGGCCGAAACCTTCGCCTGATGATCGCACAGACGCTCCAACGCCGCTTGCCCAGTCTGCATGCCCGTATAGTGGAGCACGATCATATCCGGTGGCCCCTTACGGGAGTCGAAATTGGGCGAGGGACGGGCGATGGTCTCAAGGCTCACAGGCGGCTCCTTAGAAGGTCGGCCAGCGACATCATGCGGTTCGGCCTCAAGGCAATGATCAAGACCCCGAACAGGGCAATGGCCGAGCCTATCGCCATCCGTAAATCATAATGGTCATGGGTCAGCAGAACGCCAAGGCCGATGGTAAAGAGCGGGGTCATCAGGGTCAGGGGTGCGATAAGATTGGCCTCATATTTCTGGATCAGGCCGAAATAGGCGGTATGTCCCCAGACGCTGACGGCGAGAGCCGAAAAGACCAGCGCGCCCAGGAAAGGCCAACCGGCATGGATCATCAGCTTGACCTGATCATGCTCAAACAGGGCTGAAACCAGCAGGAGTGGAAGGATCGAAGAGGCCCCAACCCAGGCCTGAAACTGAAGGGGCTTGATGCCGTCCATCTGCTTCATCAGCACCGCGCCTAAAGACCCAAGGAAGGCGCTTGCGGCGATCAACAACAATCCTGTGGAAATAGGCACACCCGTCGGATCCCAGATGACGGTCATGGCCCCGATAAAGGTCAGGACGATGCCAATCCCGCGCCGCCAACGGATCGTCTCGCCGAGGATCATGACCGATAGGATGGTGGTCATCGGCACCCCCAACTGGCTGACGATCGCCGTGCCTGAGGGGCTCGCGGTCTTTAATCCAAGGAACAGAAAGACGAAATTTCCGCCGCCCATCAAAAGCGCTACCAGCAAGAGGCGCAACCGCGGCTTGGGCATCGGCAAGAGCCAAGGCAAAACCATCAGGGCTACAAGAATGAAGCGCACCAAGGCGTAGCTCATCGGTGGCACGCCCATCTGGGTGATCACCACCTTGCTCAGCACGGTGTTGAAGGCCCAAAGGACGCAGATCAACACCAGAAAACCGAAATCCCGAAAGGTCATAGGTATGAAAAAGCCTTAAGCCCCGGACGCGCCGCGGGGCCGTCGTTCGTGCGCTGTCTACACCAATTTCTGGATGGGGTTAGCGCAAATGGTGCCCAAAGTCTTAGGTGGCTTGCAGTTGTTGCTTAACCCGTTCGGCCAAGGCCTTGATATCCAGTGGCTTGGGTAAAAATGTCACGCCGGTCTCGCCTTCGAGCAGGTCTGAGAACTCGGCCTCGGCATAGCCAGAGATGAACATGACGGGCGCTGAGCCAAGATAGGGTCGCGCTTTCTTTAAGAGAGTCGGGCCATCAATGCCGGGCATGATCACGTCGCTGATCAAGAGATCGATGGTTCCGGCATGTTCTTCGGCCAAGAGCAAGGCCTCCTCGCCATCACAGGCCTCGATGACCTCATAGCCTCGCGCGCGAAGCAGACGGGCGGCAACGCTGCGCACCGCATCTTCGTCTTCGACAAACAGGATACGTCCCGCGCCCGAAAGATCACGGGCCACCGGCTTAGGCTTGGCGGCCGATGGAGCATGGGCCGGGGCACCGGCGGCAGGCACATAGACCGGCAAGAAGATGCGGAAGGTCGCGCCTCGGCCGAGCCCACTGTCGACGTGAATCCAGCCGTCGGCCTGTTTGACGATCCCATAGACGGTCGCCAACCCGAGGCCCGTGCCCTCGCCCACCGGCTTGGTGGTAAAGAAAGGATCGAAGATTTTCGACAGGACCAGCGGCGGAATGCCGGGGCCATTGTCCGAAACCTCAATCATCGCGACCTCTGCCGTGGACGGCCGATCTGGTGCATAGCCCAAACCGCGGGCTTCGCTGGCGCTGAGACGCGCCGTGCGGATGCTGACGACGCCGCCGCCTTGGGCGCGGACGGCATCACGCGCATTGACCGCAAGGTTCATGACCGCCGTTTCCAGCTGGCTCTTGTCAGCTCGCACCATCGGCAGGTTGCGGCCATAGTCGGTCTCGAGCTTGACGTCCTCGCGCAGCAGGCGGCGCAGCAGGACCGAAAACTCGCTGATCAGTTCGCCAAGATCGAGAATTTCGCGCTGAACCGTTTGCTTGCGCGAGAAGGCCAAGAGTTTGCGCACCAGATCGGCCGCCCGCACGCCGGTCTGACGGATCTCGGTCAGGCCCTCATAGGACGGATCGCCCACCGGATGACGATGGAGAAGTTCATCCAACCGCAACTGTATGGCGGTGAGCAAATTGTTAAAGTCGTGCGCGACGCCGCCCGCCAACTGACCAATGGCCTGCATCTTTTGCGACTGTGACAGTTGAAGCTCGACCTGCTTTTGCTCGGACACATCCATCAGATAGGCAATGATCCGCCCATCGGCCCTGGTCAGATAGAGGTGGGCGATGCCGCTGGGATTGGCGGTCAGGCGAACCTCGACGGGACCGGCCTGCCCCGCCGCGATCCGCTGCTGGGCCTCCGCGCGCGAGCTTGGCTCGATCAGGTCGCCAAAGCACGTGCCCTCGGACGGGGCTCCGGTAATGGCGCTGAAGGCGGCATTGCTCTGAAGGATCTGCGCGTTCAAGGGGTCGGCGCCGTCGAGCAGGGCCGCGCCAAAGGGGGCTGCAGAGGCAAAGGCATCAAGCGTCACGGGTCCCTCATAACGCCCAACAGCCTGATCCAGCGAAGGCGCGGGCAAGGCTGGTATATCGAGGCTGGCGTCGGTCAGCTGTCCCTGAGGCCCTGAAAGGCGACGCGGCTCGGCCATGCCCAGACCGGTCATGCGAATAAGATAGGACCGCCGCCCCTTGGCTGAGGCCGCGAGGGTCGAGACCTGAACCGGGTGATCTTCGCCATCGGCGCGAACCTGCGCTGACCCGACCTCACCGCGCCGCGCTGCGGTCAGGGCGGTAAACAGGCTGGAGGCATCCTTTCCCGCCTTGGGCAAGCGCGTGCCTTGCCCTAAAATCAAGCGCCAAGCGGGATTGGCGGCCAAGATGCGGCCATCGTCAGCGGCAACTGCGGCCGGTTCATTCAGAGCATGGACCAGCGTTTCGCGAACCTCCGCCTCGCTGGTGTCTTCGCTTTGGCCAGAGCCTGTCGGATGGCCCGAAAAGGCAAAGAAACCGATTGCGACGACCCCGGCCAGACCAACCAGAAGCAATATGCCTCCGAGGCTTGAAGCCCCGGCCCTGATCGCTGGATAGGCGGCGAAGGCAACGGCACCCAAAAAGCAAAGTCCCGCCGAGATCGGCACAAGGCGCGATGGTTTTGCGGGCTTAACCTGCCGATGGCTGACCGAATGGCGCGGCGTCCTATCCATCGAAAGCGCTTATCCTTCTGCCCGAATTGATCCTTCAGGCGCATGGCTGACGGATTCAGGCTCTCATTTTCTAGACTATCTGGGAAATAGATAGGGCCAGTGCGTAGTCATCTGATTAAGACCGACGGATAAAATGCGACTTAACGCGGCGAGGTGCGGGCGCGACTGCGGGCCTGTTTCTTGCCCATGATGAAGCCGATGACCTTGGCCACCGCCTCATACTGTTCCTTTGGGATGGTCTCATCAATATCGACCGTGGCGAAGAGCGCGCGGGCGAGCGGGGGGTCTTCGATGACCGGCACGCCCGCCTCTTCGGCAATTTCGCGGATTTTCAAGGCCAGAAGGTCCATCCCCTTGGCCACGCACATGGGAACAGCGGTGACACCGGGCTCATAGCGCAGGGCGACGGCATAGTGGGTCGGGTTCATGACCACCACGGTCGCCTTGGCCACATCCGACATCATGCGGCGACGGGCGCGCTGCATCCGGATTTGGCGCAGGCGGGCCTTGATCTGAGGGTCACCTTCGGACTGCTTGTTCTCGTCCTTTATTTCCTGCTTGCTCATCCGCATGCGCGCCATGAACCGCTGGCGCTGAATGAACCAATCGAGCCCCGCCCCAAAGGTCAGCATGATCAGGACTGCGTAGAGCAGGCCCTTAATAATGTCCCATGTCAGGGGAATGATCGCGGCCGGTGCCAACTCTGCCAGTTGAGTGATCTGCATGGCGTGGGGCTTGAGGATCCACCAAGCGATGATCGCGAGAATGACGACCTTAAACAGAGACTTGGTAAATTGGATGAAGGCATCCATCCCGAAGAGACGCTTGAACCCCTCCATCGGATTAAGCTTAGACAGGCCACCTTCAAACAGCTTGGACGGCGTAAACATAAAGCCGGTCTGCAGGACATTGCCCGCCACACCGGCGATCGCCGTCACCGCAAAGATCGTGCCCAAGACCGGTAGGATCGACCCCATCACCGTCTTCATGACATTGATCGTACCGTGGCCACTCAGATCAATCTGATCGGGATGGGCCAAGAAAGGCAGCATGGAGGTGGCAATGGACTGCATCATCCAGCCGCCCGCCCAAGCGATAGTTGCGGTTAAGGCTGCGAGGGTCGCGACTTGGGGGATGTCCATCGATTTGACGACATCGCCCTGCTCCCTCGCCTGACTAAGTTTTCGGTCGGACGGTTCTTCTGTTTGGGACTCGGGATCCTCTGCCATGCCGCCGCGCTCCTAGAGAAACACGTGCAGGAAGGCTTCATATCGCGAGATCCACACCAGCCCGATCAAGCTAATGCTTAAGGCGAGCAGGGACAGGCCCATCAACACGCTGAGGGGCGTGGCGACGAAGAAGATTTGGAACTGAGGCATCACCCGGCCAATCAGGCCGGTGGCAATGTTGAACACCAAGGAAAAGACGATCACGGGGGCCGAAAGCTGAACGCCCAAAGCGATGGACTGACTGACCGTATTGATCGCCAGCTTGACCGCATCACCCATCGGCACATCTCGCGTGGGCTCGAACAGGCTGTAGGAATGGACCATCGCCGTCAGGAACTGATGATGCAGATTGGTCGCAAAGATCAAGGTTAGTCCGGTCACGCTCAAGAATGAGGTCACCGAAGTGCCCGGCTGAGCCTGCATGGGATTGGCGGTCTGAGCGAAGGCCAAGGTGGTCTGGATCGAGATGATCTCGCCGGCTGTGGCCAAGGACGACATGAAGAGCCGCAGGATCGCGCCCATCATCAGGCCGATGATCACCTCTTTGAGGACGTGCCCCGTCAGACCGCCGACCGTGGTCGATAGGGGCGGAAGGTGCGGCGCGGCGATCGGGGCCACGCACATGGCCGTCACGAGCGCAAAGGATAGACGGATACGCGGGGAAACCGATGCCTCGCCCAGCCCGGGCATCAACATGATCATTGACGCGACGCGCGCAAAGACCAGACCGGCCACATAGACCTGTTGGGCGGTGGCGTAGCTTTCCAAGCGCTACATCCCGGCGATTCTGGCGGCGATCTTGCGCATGAAGTCCCCCATCAACGCCCCCATGAACGGCAAGAAGAGCAGCATGGCGACAAAGATCGCTAGGATCTTGGGAGCAAAGACGAGGGTCGCTTCTTGAATCTGGGTCAAGGCCTGAAACAGACCGATGGCGATACCGACCACCAGACCGACAATCATGATCGGTGCCGACATGCCAATGGCCAGCCAAATGGCATCACGTGCCACGTCGATCACTTCATTGCCGTTCATAGAGGTGACCTTTCGACTCATAATACTAAGCCTATCTTACCCTTAGTCAGGCCCGGACCAAACAAGGTTAATAAAAACTGAAATCGCGCCAAACCCTTGCGTTTAAAGGCGTTAGATCGGCATCCGCATGATTTCTTGATAGGCTGAGATCACCTGATCGCGAACCGCCATGACCGTCTCCAAGCTGGCTTCTGCAGAGGAGATGGCGGTGACGACGTCGAGCAACTCCGCCTTGCCTTGGACCTGCGCCTTCATCTGGGTTTCGGCATGACGAGAGGACTGCATCACCTCGTTCATAGCGTTTTTGACCATATCGCCGAACCCGCCGCCGCCGGTTAGGCCCGCAGCAGCATCGCCGCCCATGCCCGCCATGCCCTTGCCAGCTTGGGATTGAGCGGCCGCGTAGGCCTTTGCAGCAATTAGGGGAGCGACCATCTATCTGTCCTCGTCTATTTGCGCAGCAGATCGAGCGTGCGGGACTGCATGGCCCGCGCGGTTTCGATCACATTGAGATTGGCTTCATAGGCACGCTGGGCTTCGCGCATATCCATGGCCTCAACCAAGGGGTCAACGTTCGGCATTTTGACATAGCCCTTGGCGTCGGCCGCAGGGTGACTGGGGTCATATTCCGACTTGAAGTCACTCTTGTCGGGCTCGACCTTATTCATCTGAACGCCTTGAATACCGTTAGAGAGGCGCTGGGGCTGGAAGACTGGAATCTGGCGTTGATAGGGATCGCCGCCTGCCGTCTTGGAGGTGGAATCCGCATTGGCCAGGTTCTCGGCGATAATCCGCATCCGAGCCTGCTGAGCGCGCAAGGCAGAGGTGGCCACGGCCATGGCCGCGCCGGTCGAGGTCAAAGGGAATTTGGAATCAGCCATGGCCTAACCTCTCTTACCCCTCACCGTCCGGGGGCCTTGGCGGCCATCCGAAGAAGCCCAAGGGACTTTTGATAGAAGGTCACCGCGGCGTCATAGTTCATGCGCGCGTCGGTCATCTTCATCATCTGCTCTTCCAACACGACCTTGTTGCCATCGAGTCGGGTCTCAGAATCAGGGGCATTCTGAGGCTTGCCTTGGCCACCCGTGTTCGGAACCGTGCCTTGCATGTGGCCAGCATCGGTTCGGGCCGGTCCGGCGGCAGCATTGGCCCCTGTCAACTGAAGTCGGCCTGCTGTCGAACTTTTATCTGGAATTACAAAGGGTTTGAGATCTTTTCCGACAAATCCCGGCGAATTTACGTTCGCGACATTTTGCGAAATCAAGGTTTGCCGTTGGGACAGATATCCCAAGCGGCTCTTTAATATCGAAAATAAGGGAATTCCGTTGATGTCCATTGGCAAAAGATGAACGAACAGGGTTAATCAGGCGTTA
>CANFKD010000119.1 GCA_947447115.1 Caulobacteraceae bacterium | reverse complement strand
CTGCCCGAAACCACGGCGCAGGTGTCGGCGATCTTGCGCTGGTGCAATGGGGCGGGGGTCAAGGTGGTGCCGCGCGGGTCGGGGACCTCGCTGTCGGGCGGGGCCTTGCCGCTGGAAGACGGGGTCCTGCTGGGCCTTTCCAAGTTCAATCAGGTGCTGGATATTGATTATGACAGCCGCGTGGCGGTGGTTCAGCCGGGGGTGACCAATCTGGCCATCACCCGCGCGGTCGAGGATCGCGGCTTCTACTATGCGCCTGACCCCTCCAGCCAGATCGCCTGTTCGATCGGCGGCAATGTGGCCGAGAATTCCGGCGGGGTCCATTGCCTCAAATATGGCCTGACGACCAACAATGTGCTCGGCGTCGAGATGGTGATGATGGACGGGGAGGTCGTGCGTCTGGGGGGGCAACATCTGGACCCGGCGGGCCTTGATCTTCTGGGCATTGTCGTCGGCTCTGAGGGGCTTTTGGGCGTGGTCACCGAGGTGACGGTGCGCATCTTGCCCAAGCCGCAGACCGCGCGTGCCCTGTTGCTGGGCTTTGAGACGGTCGAGCGCGCCGGTCAGTGCGTGGCTGATGTGATCGCCGCGGGGATCATTCCAGCGGGGATGGAGATGATGGACCGCCCCGCCATCCATGCGGCCGAGGCCTTTGTCCATGCGGGCTATCCGCTCGATGTCGAGGCCCTATTGATCGTCGAGCTGGATGGCCCCCATGCCGAATGCGATTATCTGGTCGAGCAGGTGGCTAAGATTGCCAAGGCCAATGGGGCGGTAACGTCGCGGGTCTCGACCAGCGAGGACGAGCGGCTGGCCTTCTGGGCGGGGCGCAAGGCGGCGTTTCCGGCGGTGGGGCGCATCTCGCCGGACTATTACTGCATGGACGGCACCATCCCTCGGCGGCGCTTGCCAGAGGTGCTGCGCCGGATGGCGGCCCTGTCGGACCATTATGGGCTCAAGGTCGCCAATGTGTTCCATGCGGGCGACGGCAATCTGCACCCCCTGATCCTCTATGATGCCAATCAGCCCGGCGAGCTGGAGCGGGCCGAGGAATTTGGCGCCGATATATTGCGGCTCTGTGTCGAGGTCGGCGGCGTGCTGACGGGCGAGCACGGGGTTGGGGTGGAAAAGCGCGACCTGATGGGGACCATGTTCACCGAGATCGATCTGGCCCATCAACAGAGGGTCAAGTGCGCGTTCGATCCGCAGCTCTTGCTTAATCCGGGCAAGGTCTTCCCGACCCTGCATCGCTGTGCCGAGATGGGCCGGATGCACATCCATCACGGGGCCGTGCCCTTCCCAGACCTGCCAAGGTTCTAGGATGGTCGATCAAGCGATCTTGCGTCCGAACGGAACGGATGAGCTGGTCGAGGCTGTCGGCCAAGCGGCGGCGCGTGGCCAGAGGCTTGAAGTGCGTGGCGGCGGCACCAAATCGGCTATTGGTCGGCCCGGTCGGAACACCACCCTCTTGCAGATCCAAGGCTTTGACAAAGTCATCGACTATGACGGCCCCGAGCTGGTCCTGACGGCGGGGGCCAGCACGCCCTTGGCCGAGATCGAGACCCTCTTGGCCCAGAACAACCAGATGCTGGCCTTCGAGCCCTTTGACCATGGGGTCCTGTTTGGCCTGCCCCCAGCGGCGACCCTCGGCGGGGTCATTGCGGCGGGGGTGTCCGGTTCGCGCCGACTGACGGCGGGGGCGGTGCGCGACCATTTCTTAGGCCTACGCGGTGTGTCTGGACGCGGCGAGGCCTTTATGGGCGGGGCCAAGGTGGTCAAGAATGTCACCGGCTATGACCTGCCCAAGCTGTTGGCCAATTCGTGGGGCCAGTTGGCGGTGATGACCGAGGTGACGCTGAAGGTTTTGCCCCGGCCCCAGACGGTCCAGACTGTGGTCCTGTCTGGCCTTGATGAGCGCCAAGCCTGTCTGGTCATGGGTCAGGCTCTAAGATCGCAAGCCGATGTGGCCGCCGCTGCGCACCTGCCGGCCGATATCAATGGCGGTCTGGCGCTGACGGCCCTGCGCCTCGAAGGGTTCGAGCCGTCGGTTAAGGCGCGGGTGCAGATGGTGCTAGAGCAGTTCGGGGCCGCTGCGCCCTGCGATGTCCTGCCGACCGAGGCCAGCGCCCTTTTGTGGGAACAGGTTCAGTCTGTTAAGCCCCTGCAAGGCGAGGGGACCCTGTGGCGCATCAATGTGCCGCCAATGGCGGGAGCTGAGGTGATCGAGCAGCTCAAACCCTATGGTGCCCGCTGCCTCTTGGACTGGGCCGGGGGGCTGGTCTGGGCCCTGCTGCCGACGACGGATGGGGGGCAAGCGGTCCGCGCTGTGGCCAGCGCGCTCGGCGGCCATGCCATGCTGATCCGTGGGCCAGAGGCCCTGCGCCTGTCGATCCCCACCCAGCACCCGCTCGCCCCCGGCGTTGCGGCCCTGACCCAGCGCGTCAAGGACGGGTTCGATCCTAAGGCCATTCTCGATCCCGAGAGGTTCATTTAAGCCCCCATGCGCACCAGCTTTACCCCAGAACAGCGTCTTGACCCGGCGATGGCCGAGTCCGAAGCGGTGATCCGCGCTTGCGTCCATTGCGGGTTCTGCACGGCCACCTGCCCTACCTATGTGCTGCTCGGTGACGAGCTCGATTCCCCGCGCGGGCGCATCTATCTGATGAAGGAGATGCTGGAAAATCAGCAAAAGCCTACCGCCGAAGTGGTCAAACATATTGATCGCTGCCTGTCCTGCATGTCCTGCCTGACCACCTGTCCGTCGGGGGTCCATTATGGCCACCTGATCGACCATGCCCGCACCTATATCGAGGCCAACTATCGCCGCCCCTTGCTAGATCGGATGACCCGGCGCCTGCTGGCGGCGGTGCTGCCCTATCCGGCGCGGTTTCGTTTTGCCCTTGGCTTGGCAGCGGCGGCGCGGCCTTTCTCGCCGATCCTGCGGTCTATCAAGCCCTTGCAATCGCTCAGCGCTATGCTGGCTCTGGCCCCCACCAAATCGGCCAAGGGCTTGGCGACCAAGGGGGCAGAGGCGCAGGGCGCGCGCCTTGGCCGGGTGGCGATGCTGGGCGGTTGCGCCGAGCCGGTCCTGCGCCCTGAAATTGGCCATGCCGCTGCCAGTCTGATCAGCCGGATGGGCTATGAGGTGGTGGTGGCCCCCAATGCAGGCTGCTGTGGAGCTCTGGTCCATCATCTGGGCCAAGAGGCGGCCGCCTTGGCCTCCGCGCGGCGTAATGTCGATGCCTGGATGGCTGAGATTGAGGGGGCGGGGCTGGAGGCGATCATCGTCACGGCCTCGGGCTGTGGCACCACGATTAAAGACTATGGCTTCATGCTGCGCTCTGACCCGGCCTATGCCGCCAAGGCCGAGCGGGTCTCCCGTCTGGCCTTGGATATTAGCGAATTTGTCGCCGCCAAGGGCCTGCCGCCGGTGACGCGCGCACTGAACCTGATCGTGGCCTATCAGTCGGCCTGTTCGCTGCAACATGGCCAAAAGGTCACCCGCGCGCCGCAAGACCTGCTAACGGCGGCGGGCTATCAGGTCCGGCAACCGGCGGAGGCGCATCTGTGCTGTGGCTCGGCTGGGACCTACAATATCCTGCAGCCGGTGATCTCCGGTCAGTTGGGGGATCGGAAGGTCGCCCATCTGGCCAAGCTGTCCGCCGATGTCATCGTGACCGGCAATATTGGCTGCGCGACCCAGATCGCCGCGCGGACCGGAACGCCTGTGCTCCATACGGTCCAACTGCTCGATTGGGCCACCGGCGGCGCAGCACCCGAACCCTTTGCTCCAAGCCTTTAGGCAAAGGATGAAGGCGGTTGGGTAGCCAAGAAAACAAGGCCCCCTACGTCGCTGCGCGCCACTTCCCCCAGAGGGGGAAGATCAAGGGACGGTAAATCTTCCCCCTCTGGGGGAAGTACCGGCGAAGCCGGGGTAGGGGGTTCATTTTAAGAAAACAAGGCCCTCACCCAACCCTCTCCCACAGGGAGAGGGCTAGAAGCGATAAGCCCTCGCCCCCTTCAGGGGGATTGGGTGAGGGGGTGTTCATCCACAACTCTCACATTCATCCTCATCCTGAGTCCGTCGAAGGACGAGGATGTTCTCGAACGATCCGGCTGAGTGAAAGGGTCTGGGTCCCCGCCTTCGCGGGGAACACGGAAGGGGGGAAGCAAGGCTCTAGCGCACCACCACGCCGCCCTTCATGACATGCGCCACCCGTTCGAGCACGGTAATATCCTTGAGCGGATCGCCCTTAACCGCAATCAGATCGCCAAAATGGCCGGGCGTGAGCGACCCCACATCATTAGAGCGCTGCATCAGGTCGGCGGCGACGGTGGTGGCGGACTGGATGGCCTGCATCGGGCTCATGCCATAGCGGACCATATAGGCGAACTGTTTGCCATTATCGCCGTGGGGATAGACCCCGGCGTCGGTGCCGTAGGCGATCTTGACGCCCGCCTTGAGTGCCTTGGTAAAGCCTTGGCGTTGCAGGTCCGTGGTATCGCGGTTCTTGCGTAGGATCTCTTCGGGCCAGTGATCGCGAGCGCCGATCTGGTTGATATAGTCGCCATTATAGATGTCCATGACCAGCCACGCGCCCTTAGCCTTGGCCAGAGCAATGCCCTCGTCATCAATCAGGCTGGCATGTTCGATCGAGCGCACGCCAGCGCGCAGAGCGATCTTGATCCCTTCGGCACCATGGGCGTGGGCGATGGCATAGCTGTTGTTGCGGCGGGCCTCATCGACGGCGGCGCGAACCTCATCTTCGGTCAGTTCTGGGGCGCCAGGTTCGGTGCCAGCCGCCAATACAGCCCCGGTTGCGATCAGTTTGAGGAAATTGACCCGGTGCTGGAACAGATAGCGCGCCTTGACGGTCATCTCGGCGGGGCCGCTGACCAAGCCGACGCGCATGTCAGAAGGGACCGTCACATCGGGGGCTAGGCCCGTGACCTCGCCGCCTCCGCCGGGCACGGTCAGATAGGCGCCCGCCACCACCATGCGTGGCCCCTCGACCCAGCCCGCGTCAATCGCATCGCGTAAGGCCACATCGCCAAAGGCGCGAAAGGTGCCGACGTCCCGTACGCTGGTGAAGCCCGCATTGAGGGTCTGTTTGGCGTGTTTTGCACCGAGTAAGGCAATCTCCGCAGCGCTGTGCAGCAAAGGCTCAGCGACATTGCTCGACTGTTCGGTGTCGACCAGATGGGTGTGCATGTCGATCAGCCCGGGCAGGACCGTATAGGCTGACCAGTCGGTTACGACCGATCCCTTGGGCGGCGGGGAATAGGGGCTGACCTCTGCAATTCTGCCGGCCTCGATACGCAGTAACTGATCGCTGCCTACGGTAGCGGACATTGGGTCGACGAGCTTCCCGGCGCGAACATAGATCGTTTGAGCAGAAGCGGTTGCCGCTATCAGTATCGAGCTAAGAGATAGAAATGCAAAAGAGACACGAAAAGGTAGTTTGATCATGACGGGCTCCGACAAACGATCAATGAGTCATTGTGCAGTCTGTGACAATTGGTCAAATGGCTTCTTTCGAACTGCCTGAAATACTCATTTCACCAGTTATTCTATTGACTGTGGCAGTGCCAATAAACCCGGTTTGACGCGCGGCTGTATTTTTGTTTGTTAGCACTCATTAAGTTTCTGTTAGGCTCAAGGTGAGAGATTTCATCTGTCTGATGTCGCCTCCAGGAGAGGGGAAGAACTTCATGTCTACGTCAAGATCATCAAGCTATCGTCGGTCAGGAAATGACCATTTCGAGCCAGATGTTGACTCCGATCCCGCTGCCCAGCGGCGTCTGCGTGGTCAGCTCGAACAGATTGACTATACGGTATTTGCTGCCAATCGCGAGGTTATCTCTCGCACGCTTGGTTTTGCAGACGCTGAGAAATTCCAGCGGCTCGCGGCAGCAACGGCATTGGCCCGTGCCGCTTGGGTGTCAGAAGCCCTGAGCCAAACCCAAGTGCCTGCGCCGCTCAATGCTGAGCAGGTGACGAAGTTGAAGAACCTGCGCGGTGCCTACGAAGAACTATCCGAGTCCTATGAGGCCATGCGCCGAATGGTCGAGCGCGGATATCTGCCCTTCAAGCCCGCGGCGAATGGGTTCTTCAAGGCCTAGGCTAGACCTAGCTATTTAGGACGATATTGCTTTCAATCGGCACGTCGGGGAAGTTCAGGCTCTGCTCAAAGTCCATGAAAACGTCGGTCAGCTCATCAGGACTGATGATCGATGGACGGCCATTGGGAAATTTGAAACGCCAGAAACTAATGACGTGATCGACCGCGCCCAGACGCTCGCCCAACTGTGCAAACAGTTCTGGCGCGGTAATCAAGAAATCTCTGAAAACCGCCGGTTTGCCATCTTTCGTCATTCGACTGTAGGACTGGTCGTAGACGGCGATCGTGCTTTTGACACTTTGCGACGCTGCGATGATTTTTTTGCGCAGATTGACTCGGGCATTGGAGATGTAGACCCGGGTCTCGTCATCCGTATTGCCACGGGGTTGAACCTTTTCAATCTGGTTCAAGATGTCAGGCAATTTGGGCAACATGTCTCCAAGTTGCCATTTGTAATAGATGAAGGCTTTCCAGCAGAAAATACCTTCTTGGAACTGCATCCGGTCCATCTGCATGGTCAGGCGTAGAGGGTCTAGATCGCTGTCTGCGGAGTTGGCCAGAAGTTTGCGGGCCAAGGTTCCGGCATAGGCCACATTGCCATCCTCACCCACCGACATCCGTACGAGGGCTTCAATTTCCCTCTGAGCGAAGGCGAACATTCGCGCCGTATCCGCGTCGGAAATCTCGAAATAGCAGCGGGCGGGTTTGATGCCCTGCCGCGCGAGCTGTTCGCGAATGAGGAACGGATCGAGGGATGGGGACTCGTCGAGCAACTGCAACACCGCCAAGTCGGACCGAAGGTCTTGAACCCGGGTATTTAGCGTGTTGCAGAGAATTTCCTTAAAATTGTTCTGCCCGATAAAGGCATACTGCCCCCCCATGCGCAGATCGCTGACCTCGATGGGCAGGATGATTTTGGTCGCCGAGTTGCGCGCATAGGGAAAGGCGTCCATCTCGTTCGCCCGCAGCCTGTGTTTTGTGATGATGGCGCGATTTAGGGCGGCGTTCTGAAAGAGTGGAAACCGCGTATATTCTTCCGTCTGGCCTGACCGGATTTGAACGGCGCGCAGATTGAGAACGCGCGCAGAGGAGGCGCTGCTCTCAAGTTGAGCCAGATTGCGGACGGTACGGTCGTTCATTGATCCACTCTGGGGTGCTTTAACTTGGATAGGCAGATGGCAGACCGAGAGTATCTATACCCTATGCCACGTTAGCCATAACGGTATTTATGATTCACTAAATTTCGGAAGTCTAGATTTCACCCCTAAAAAACAGTTCCCGATTTCATCACGAAAGATACCGTTTCCATCGTCTTGATGTTGACGGTCGGGTCGGTGTTCACGGCGACGATATCGGCTGATTTCCCAGCAGAGATCGCGCCAATGTCGGTCCCAAGATCACCCAGCGTCTTGGCGGCAACGGTGGTGGCGGCTTGAAGGGCCTGCATAGGTGTCATGCCCCATTCCACCATCTTGGCAAATTGACGGCCATAGCACATTGGGAAGGGCCGGTTTGGGAGCCGCCAAGGCCCTGATGAAGACAAGGCCGCGTAGCGGTCGCAGGCTTCATCAGGGCAAGCCATGGCCGGCCAGCAGATGTCTAAAGTGAAGTTGTCGAGACAACACTTTGGAGG
>CANFKD010000118.1 GCA_947447115.1 Caulobacteraceae bacterium | reverse complement strand
GGCATCATCGGTGCGCTCCTCACCGGTGTTCTGGCTGACGCCTCCATCAATAGCCTGGGCGCTGGTGCCTCGGTGATGAAGCAGGCCATGGGTATCGGCGTGACCATCGTTTGGTCGGGCGTCGCCACCTTCATCATCCTGATGATCTGCAAATATACGGTTGGCCTGCGGGTCTCCGAAGAGGGCGAAGTCGAGGGTCTCGACGCCGCTCTACACGGAGAAGGCATGCACTAAGACAGGGGCCTAGGTCCAAGCCTGCGGAACGGGGGTCCTTCGGGGCCCCCGTTTTCGTTTGGAGATTAGTCTTGCGGCCAAGGCCCGCCGAGGTGGCACTTCTTGATCCACCAGTCCGGACGCATCTGCTCTAGCCGGTCAACCAACCCCTCAGCCTCGATCTGGCTGCCACAGAGGGCAAAACAGGTCGAGCCAGACCCAGACATGCGCGCCAGCAAGGTCTCGCGCTCATCGCGCAAGGCGTCGAGCACTTCACCAATCTCAGGATGGAGCCGCACGGCTGGCCCCTCCAGATCATTGCGGCAAAAGGTCAGATAGGCGGCAACCTCTTCGACCGTCTCAATCACCGGCGGCAGGTTGGGTGTGTAGGGATCGCCCACCCCACCGGCCTCATCAAAGGCGCGAAAGACCTGCGCCGTTGAACAGACAATGCCAGGATTGACCAGAACCGCATGTAGGGTTGGCATCTGCGGGGCCTTAGACAGGATTTCGCCGCGCCCCTCAGCAATCACGGGCTCAGCCCAGAGGCAAGCCGCACCGTCAGAGCCTAGGCTCGCGGCCATATCCTGCAGGTCCTGATCTTTGATCGACAGGTTGAGCGCACTGCGAAGCAGCCGCAAGGTCGCCCCTGCATCGCTCGATCCGCCGCCCAGACCCGCGCCGACCGGCAGGTTCTTGGTCAGGAGCACCCGAAAGGGCGGCTGAGGCCCCTTGATCACGGATAGGATCTTGCGTACCGCCCCGGTGACCAGATTGTCCGAGAGGCTTTCGGGCTCGAAAGCTTCGGCAAAGGGGCCATCCAGTTCAATGGTGATCGCGTCTGCGGCCTCAACCGAAACCTGATCACCAAAATCAGCAAAGACCATCAGGCTCGACAGGGGGTGATAACCGCCCTCGTCCAATCCGCCCACATGAAGGAACAGATTGATCTTGGCCGGAGCAAAGGCCGTCAGGCTCACGTCGGGGTTCCCCCACCGGGCAGAGGATCAGCACGCAAGGGCGGCGCAGGCGGTCCGGTCAGTTCCGGCAGGCCATCCTTCAACTTGCCTTCGACCTCGGCCTTCATCTTGTCCGTCGGCTTGAGGGTAAGTACCCGCTCCCACTGATATTTCGCCTCGATCTTGCGTCCGACGCGCCAGTAGGCATCACCGAGGTGGTTATTGACGTCGGCGTCCGCCGACTCCATCTGCACGGCCTGTTCGAGCATATCCGCCGCGCGCTTAAAGTCTCCAAGGCGGAAATAGGCCCAGCCGAGACTGTCGACCATCGCCCCCGAGTCCGGACGGCCCGTCAGAGCCTGTCGGATCATTGCTAACCCCTGATCCAGATGCTCGCCGCGATCGATCCACGAATAACCCAGATAATTCATGATCTCAGGCTCAGTGGGGTTGAGGTCTAGGGCCTTTTTCAAGTCTGCCTCGGCAGCGGGCCACTTGCCCGATCGCTCCAGCGCAATGCCGCGCATGAAATAATAGCCCCACTCAGCGGTCTCGCCGCGCATGGCGATCACGCGGTCGAGGATCTTGATGGACTCTTCGAACCGCTCCGCCGTGCGAAGCAAATCCGCCAGGGTCGACAGGCAATCGACATCCTTGGGCCGTGCCTTGACCGTTTCCTCAGCCAGTTTGATGGCGGCCTCATTGTCGCCAGCCCTCTGAAGCCCCCAGGCCAGACGATTGCGCGCCTCTCCGTAACGGGCACTGGACGGCACGATTTGCGAATAGGCCGCTGTCGCTGCCGTACTGTCCTTGGCACTGGTCATAAGGTCGCCAATGAGCACCCACGCCTCGTCAAGCGTCGGATCAAGCCTTAGGGCCAGTCGAAGATAGATCAGTCCGCCCTGCGGCTGACGTTGACCTACAGCGGCCACAGCGGTTGCCATCAGGGTTGCAGCCGCACCCTTTTGTAAGGATGGCAGGGCTGGCGCGGGCTTCTTCTTGGCCAAACGGATCTTGGCGTCCAAGGCCGTCACATCGCTGGCATTGCCCGCCAGAACGGCATCATAGATACCGATGGCCTCGGCCTTGCGGCCTTGACGCTCGAGAAATGCGCCGTAGGCCCCAGCAAGAAATCCACTGCCGTCACCGGTGGCCATGAGAGTCTGGTAGGCCTTGGTCGCCTCGTCGATCTTGCCACGACGCTCCAACAGTTGCGCCTTATTGAGGGTGGCGAAGAAGGAGGCAAAGCGATCCTTAGTCGGTGCGGGCGTGGCCAGAGCCGCATCCCAGTCACCGGCCATAGCCGCGGCATAGGGCAAGAGCAGTTCGGTTGAGACCTTGTAGGAGGGATCGAAATCCTTCTGGCTCAGCAGATCAAAGGCAAGTTTGGCCTGCGCCGGATCACCTGCCCCCATCGCGTCAACCGCGCGGACAAACTGGCCCAAGGATTTGGTGCCATTTTTATCATCGCCGCTGGTGAAGGTCGCCATTTTGGCCGCGGTAGACACGTCGCCCGACAAGAGCGCCGCAGTAAAGGTGCGCTCGGCCAGCATACTGTTGCTGCTGTCCAAGGCCTGGGCCTGAGCGAAATATCGCGCAGCGTCTGTGCTTCGCCCAGAATTGATCGCCGTCTGACCTGCCATATAGAGGGCGTAGACCGAGGCCTCTTGGCTCACCATCGGAACATAGGGCGCTTGCACCGGCTCTTCAGAGGCAGTGGGAACCGAGGCACAGCCCGCCAGGGTCAGCGAGGCGCTGGCCAACAGGGTGAGCGCAAAGGAGCGAAGGCTTACAGGGGGGGCAAAATCAAACATGACCCGAAAGTCTTCTGTTTCACCCAAGGTTTCAAGGGGCAGACCCTATAAGGCCTGCCCCAAACCGAAAATAACAGATTACATATTGGGATAGTTGGGGCCACCGCCGCCTTCGGGCGTGGTCCAGTTGATGTTCTGCGACGGATCCTTGATATCGCAGGTCTTACAGTGGACGCAGTTCTGGGCGTTGATCTGGAACTTCGGATTGTTCCCCGCCTCGTCATAGAGCACCTCATAGACGCCAGCCGGGCAATAGAGCCGCGCCGGTTCGCCATATTTGGGCAGGTTGACCGAGATTGGCACCGAGGGGTCCTTCAGCGTCAGGTGCGCAGGTTGATCCTCTTCGTGGTTGGTTGCCGACAGGAACACGCTGGACAGCTTATCGAAGCTGATCACGCCATCAGGCTTGGGATAAACGATGGGCTTATAGTCCTTAGCCAGACCGGTATAGGCATAGTCCGGCTTGCCGTGCTTCATGGTGCCAAAGAACGAGAAGCCGCCCAGCAGGGTCGTGCACCACATGTCAAACATGCCCAGCGCGCCACCGATCAGGGTGCCGAACTTGGACAGGATCGGCTTGGCATTGCGCACAAGCTTCAGCTCCTTGGCCACCCACGAGCCTTCATAGGCGCTCTGATATTCTAGCAGCTCATCGCCTTCGCGGCCCGCATTAATCGCGGCAAAGGCCTGTTCAGCGGCCAGCATGCCGGTCTTCATGGCATTGTGGCTGCCCTTGATGCGCGGCACATTGACGAAACCTGCCGAGCAGCCAATCAGAACACCGCCGGGGAAGGTCAGTTTCGGAACCGACTGAAGACCGCCTTCGGTGATGGCTCGCGCGCCATAGGCAATGCGCTTGCCGCCCTCAAGGTGAGGCCGAACGGTGGGGTGCTGCTTGAAGCGCTGGAACTCATCAAACGGCGACAGGAAAGGGTTCTTATAGTTCAGGTGCACCACATAGCCGATCGACACATAGTTATCGCCGAAATGGTACATGAAGCTGCCGCCGCCGGTATTCATGTCCAAAGGCCAGCCGGTGGTGTGCTGGGCCAGACCGGGCTTGTGGTTCTCTGGTGGAACCTGCCACAGCTCTTTGATGCCAATGCCGTACTTTTGCGGCTCGCTGTCCTTGGCCAGATCGAATTTGTTGATCAGCACCTTGGCCAGAGACCCGCGCACGCCTTCACCGATAAAGACATATTTGCCGTGCAGTTCCATACCGGGCTGGTAGTCGGGCTTCTTGACCCCGTCCTTGCCGATGCCGACGACGCCGACGATCACGCCCTTAACCGAGCCATCCTCGCGGAAGACCAGATCAGAGGCGGCAAAGCCGGGATAGATCTCAACGCCAAGCTCTTCGGCCTGCGTCGCCAACCAGCGGGCAACATTGGCCAGCGAGCCGATATAGCAGCCATGGTTGTGCATGAAGGGCGGCAGGGCAAACATCGGCAGGGACAGCTCGCCCTGCGGGCCCAGCACGAGGAACTTGTCGTTCGTGACTGGCGTTTCCAGAGGCGCGCCCATCGCCTTCCAGTCTGGGAACAGCTCGGACAGGGCCTTGGGGTCCAGCACGGCACCCGACAGGATGTGAGCCCCGACTTCCGATCCCTTTTCCAGAAGCGCGACCGAAATCTCGGTGCCCGCCTCTGCGGCCAGTTGCTTCAGACGGATCGCGGCCGACAGGCCCGCCGGGCCACCGCCGACGATAACGACGTCATATTCCATGGCCTCGCGTTCGAGTTCTTCACTCATGACCTGATCCCCTAGTCCTAGAAGCGCCACCTTTTCGGTGCGCCATTGATCCCTGCGCCAACTTATCGGAATGTGAGCCATGTTCGGTCAAGGGCAATAGCTCCGACTTGTGCTGTTTGTTCTCGATTTAGCCCTTGGTTTTTTGTCCATCCCCCCTCTGGTCCGTGTTACGAGCCTTAAGTGACCCAATCCCCCTCCCCTTTGGCCGATATTAGCGGCGTAGAAAGCCTCTTGTCCTTCTGGGCGGATGCGGGAATCGATCTGTGTCTTGAGGATGAGCCGGTCAACCGATTGACCGAAACCGCGCAGATGATGCGGGCACCAACGCCGCCGACGCCTCTGCGAGTCGCCCCTGCCCCACGCGGACCAGCCGCTGCCAATATGGCTGCGCTAGAGACCGCCGCTGAAAAGGCCAAGGGCCTCGCGGCGGCCGCCTCAAGCCTTGAAGCCTTAGCCGAGACCATCACTCGATTTGAGGACTGCCCTCTGCGCCGCGACGGTGCCCATCAGCCGGTTCTTTGGCGCGGACAGGCCGGTAGCAGCGTTCTGATCATCGGTGAGGCGCCCACGGCTGGCGATCAATCGACGGGTCAGCCCTTCAGCGGCATCGAGGGCCGGTTGCTCGACCGAATGCTGTCGGCGGCGGGCCTACCCGATCAGTGCCTGATGATGAACTCAGTTTTCTGGCAGCCGGCCGGTGGACGAGCCCCTACGGCGGCGGAACAGAAGATCTGCCTGCCCTTCCTCGAGCGGGCCATTCAACTGAGCCCCCCAAAGGCCCTGCTCTTGATGGGAGCCGCCTCGGCGAGAGGCCTTCTCGGTCGCGACGAGGGTGTTCTGGCCATGCACGGGCGCTGGCAGGACTGGACATCGACCGACGGTCAAATCACCCTTCCGGCCATGGTCACCCTGACGCCATCGTTCTTGCTGCAACAGCCCAGCGCCAAGAAGAAAAGCTGGAATGATCTTCTGAGCTTCGCAGCCCGGCTTTAGGGACCGGCAGTAACCGCGCTAAAGGGGCTTCTGGAACAGCAGCGCCTTGGTCAGAAAGGCGCGATCATCATCGATCTTGATCAAGCCCGCCTCGCCAAAGAGCGCTTCAAGGTCGGTCTGGGCGTAGCTCTCATAATAGGGCTCATGGAAAAAGGCCGGGAAGACCTCGAGCAGCCTTTGCAGATCAGGCTCATCGGCAGGCTGGATGCTGTCGCCGAACGCCAACAAACCGCCCGGTTTCAAAATACGGGCCATTTCAGCCGCGATCACAGGGCGATAGCGCGGTGGCAATTCATGGAACAGATAGATGCAGGTCACAGCATCAAGGCTGCTATCGGCAAAAGGCAGTTGCTCCATCTTGGCCTGAACAACCGGCTGGCCAGACCGCCGACGTGACTGGTCCAGATAGGCCTTAGACAGGTCCAGACCGAGCAGATTGGCCCTCGGCAAGGTCGCCGCCAAATCCTTCAAGAAGGCCCCAGACCCGCAGGCCAGATCGACAAGGGTCAAAGCGCGCTGATCCGTGTCTTTAAGGGCCTTCATCAGGACTGACAGGACCCGCCGCCTCATCGCCGCTGCTGTGCCTGAAAAGAGCGCCTCGACCTGGGCGTCATAGCGTTTGGCGCTGTCCGCCGTGAACCATCCGCCGGTCTGGTAATGGAAATTCTGGCGATAATAGATCGGATAGGCCTCTGAGGGGGTCTGGTCTCGGACCTCAGTCCCATCGCCACGCCTGCGCCTTTGATCGACCTCCCGCGCATCCCGCAGGAAGTCCATGGCCCGCGCCAAGGCCTGCAGCGGCCTGGTGGGCCGATCTTCGAGGGCTGGATAGAGACCCGCAGCCACATCGCGGCGATCCTTGGCAAAGGCCTCCCCATAGGCGGCGCGAACACGGGCCATGGACGGCTTTGGCGAAGTTGGGGTCATGGTGCCCGACGATGGACGGACCAACAGTCGCGCAGCACCGCCTGCAGCCCCCCACCAGACGGCCTTAAGGCTTGCCCGCACGGACTGCGCCAAGGCGGCGCTGCGAAAGGCGGGCTTGGAGATGGCAGGGCTCCTAGGATTAGCGTTCGAAAAGGGCGACCACCTCTATATGGGGCGACCATAGGAACTGATCCACTGGCCGAACCCATTTTAGCGTAAATCCTGCCTCGACAAGGATCTTGGCATCCCGGGCAAAGGTCACCGGGTTGCAGGAGATGGCGACCGCACGAGACACTTTCGAACGCCCAATCTCGCCGCATTGGATTTCCGCGCCCGCTCTGGGCGGATCGAACACGACCGAATCGATCTTCTTCATTTCCATCGCCAGAACTGGGCGGCGATCCAGATCGCGCGCCTCCGCCGTGATAGGCTTTAGGCCTGAGGCCGACGCGATGGCTGAGGACAGCGCTTTTACGGCAGGGGCTGAAGAGTCCGCCGCATAGACCGGCGCGATCTGAGCCAGATTGAAGGTAAAGGCCCCTGCCCCGCAGAACAGATCGGCAATGCCCTTTGATCCTGCCAACGCCTCGACCGCCATCTTGGCCATAGCGGCCTCAGCGGCGGGGTCTGCTTGCAAGAACGATCCGGCAGGCAAGGCCACCGTCGCGGGCTCAAACGACACCATCGGCTGACGGGCTTGGAAAATGATCTCACCGGCCAAGGTCACGCGGGCAAAGTCACACTCACCGGCGATCTGCGTCGCCTTGATGCGGGCATCCATGGACAGGCCGCCGCTCTTGGCCTCGACGCCGGTCACGTCAATATCCAGACCAGTTCGGGTCAAGGTCACATGCAAGGTTGGCGCGGATTTAGGATGCTCCAAAAATGGCAAGGCCAGACGCCGCAGGGCCGGAAGGGCCGCAACTAGCCGGGGATCGGCGACCGTACAGTCAGAAATCCCAACCAGCCGCCAGCTGCGGCGCGCCTTAAAGCCAAGCTCCGCGCCGCGGGTGCCACGCCGCGCATGAAGGGCCAGCCGTCGGCGCGACCCCGGAACCGCAGCAAAAGGTTCCAAGAACTCGGTCTCGATCCCCTCGCGGCCGAGGAGTTGGCGCACCAGTTGGGTCTTCCACGCCATATAGGGCTCAGGGCTCCAGT
>CANFKD010000117.1 GCA_947447115.1 Caulobacteraceae bacterium | reverse complement strand
TAAGAAGAAATAGTCCATGGCGGTCGAAACGGTTCACATCGTCCAAGCCTATGTGGCCGGACGCGGCAAGGGCCTGAAGGCCGAACCGGCTGTCGGCTGCAAGGACGCCGAAGAGGCGCGGCGCAAGGCTGAACGGCTCTCAACCCTTCGGCTCGGCGTCGTGGCCTATTCTGTGTCTGCGGACACAGAGATGGGGGACTATGACGAAAATCCCACCATCCTGTTCAAATCCGGGCAATTACCCCCGCCCTTTGATGATGCATGAGCTTGGCGAGAGCCGATAAGATCGCTTAGGGTACGAAACGAGACCGCGTTCAACGCGGCACGCAAAAGGGAACCGGTTATGGACGCAGCGATCACGACGGCTTTTGAGCAGGCGGTGACCCTTGATCTGGGCTTTGATGAGGTGCGGGCCTTGGCCCAATCGATCAAGGCCGGAACCGGGGAGCCCCGCGACCTTGCCGCCGCTCTTGCCCGGGCGGCCTTCCTGACACCAGAGACCCTAGCCCGCACCTATGACGCCGCCGCTGAAGGCTGGCTTGGCGAGGCGGTCAATGGCCCCGCTATCGCTATTCCCGAGCTAGATGCCGCCGATCCGGCCAAGCTCGCGGACCTTTGGACCGCTCTCTGGTCCTTTGCCGATGACAGCGCGGCGGGTGCCATGAGCGGTGCCCTCGAGGTCACGACCCGCACGGCGGGCCTTTCGGCCCTGCTGCCGCCCGAGCATGGCCCGCGCCTTGGCCAATCGTACCTGACCTATCCGATGGTGCGCGAAAGCGCCGCCAAGGGCCTGCCGCCGCGCTTTGACCTCGAGACGCTTAAGGCCTGCCCCGCAAACTCCCTCGGCCGCGCCTTCTATGATCAGATCATCGACAATAGTTTCGATCTGGAAGTGCTGGACCGCGACGTCCTGGGCTTAGCCAACCTGCCCGCGCCACATGACTTCATCAATACGCGGATGCTGCAGTCCCATGACCTGATCCACCTGCTCGCCGGCTATGAGGTCACGAGCCTGCATGAGGTCGGGATTTCCGGCTTCCAACTCGCCCAGTGCGGCCATGGCTATTCGGCCGTGTTCCTCGCGGTCGTGTCGATCAACACCTCACTCGCTCCCAATCCCGGAGCCTTCTCATTCCTGATGGATATTATCTTGGCCGGATGGACCCATGGTCGCCGCGCGCCATCCTTGGTCTCCCTGGAGTGGGAAGAGGTCTGGCACCGGTCGATGGACGATATTCGCCAGTCCATCGGCCTGAAGGCGTTCGACAGCCCCTATCCTGCGGATATTATCGAACAGCTCCGCGCCGCGGCCTAATCGTCGACAAGACCGCCTTAGACCACTGGCGGGCCGGACAATTTGGTGCCAGTCTCCTGCCGCGACCTCGACAAACAGAGGTTGGCCTACTTTAGGCCATATGGGGGGAAGATGAGTAACCAAGAGACCGGTACGGCGCAGCGCGTCAGTGCCTATAGCTACGGCGTCGTGATCCTGTTGATGGTGGTCTACACCTTCAACTTCCTCGACCGACAGCTCCTGTCGATCCTGTCAGAGCCAATCCGCAACGAATTGAACCTCAGCTATACCCAGATGGGCATGCTGACAGGCCTTTCCTTCGCCCTGTTTTACACCACATTCGGCATCCCGCTGGCATGGCTGGCAGACCGGACCCATCGGGTTCGGCTGATTGCGGCGGCCCTGACCATCTGGAGCCTATTCTCCATGGCCTGCGGCATGGCCACCAACTTTGTCAGTCTCGCTCTTGCGCGAATTGGCGTCGGTATCGGAGAAGCCGGCGGTTCGCCGCCCTCCTATTCGCTGATTTCCGATTACTTCCCGCCTCAAAAGCGCGGCGGGGCCTTGGCCATCTATGCCTTGGGCGTTCCGTTTGGCACCGCTCTCGGATCGGCAGCAGGCGCGCAGATCGCAGCCCTCTATGGCTGGCGAACTGCTTTCTTGGCCGTCGGTATTCCGGGCGTTTTGCTCGCCATTGCCCTTGTGCTGATCGTGCGCGAGCCCAAGCGAGGGCGCATGGACGTCATGGCTGAAGGCAAGACCGAGCACGCGCCGAGCGTGCCTTTGACCACGGCCATTGCCGCGTTCTTTAGCAACCCGACCCTGGTGATGACGGCCATTGCCGCCGGGCTGACCGCCTTTGTTGGCTACGGCATCTTGAACAATGTGCCTGCCTATCTGATCAGCAACCGGCACATGACCCTGCCGGAAATTGCCATCTGGTGGAGCGCGCTGAACGCCCTTGGCGGCGGGGTTGGAACCTTTGCCAGCGGCTGGATCGTTGATCGGTTGGCCAAGTTTAATCGGGCGGCCTATGCCTTGGTGCCCGCAGGTGCCTTTTTGGTCAGCCTGCCCTTCTATATCGGGTTCCTGATGGCCCCGACCTGGCAGCTTGGCATGATCTTCCTGATCATCCCCATCATCATGGGTACGGTCTATCTCGCCCCTGCCATTGCGGTTGTTCAAAACGCTGTTCAGCCTGCCCAGCGCGGGACCTCCGGCGCAATCTTGCTGTTCTTGCTCAACCTGATCGGTCTGGGGGGCGGTCCGCTCTATGTCGGTCTGGTGGCAGATCACTTTAAGCCGGAACTTGGGGTACAAGCCCTGCAATATGGCCTGATGGCGCTGGTGCCGTTCTATATCATCACCATCTTTGCCCACATGATGTCAGCCCGCCTGATCACCAAAGATAGCAACCTCGCCGCCCAACTGGCCGCCAAGGCCTAGCCCCAGTTCCCTTCCCCCCTTTGAGGGGGAAGGGTTAGGGATGGGGGGTCTTGCATCCACCGTCCCTGCCAATCGTCCGCAACAGACGGACAGACGTTGCACAAACCCCGACCGCTGCACCACCATCCCCGGCCCTTCCCCCTTAAGGGAGAAGGGAGAAGAAAGAGGGCACGGTCGCGCGCTGAGTTCCCTTCCCCCCTCTGAGGGGGAAGGGTTAGGGATGGGGGGGCTTGCATCCACGGTCCCTGCCAATCGTCCGCAACAGACGGACAGACGTTGCACAGACCCTGACCGCTGCACCCCCATCCCCGGCCCTTCCCCCTTAAGGGAGAAGGGAGAAGAAAGAGGGCACGGTCGCGCGCTGAGTTCCATTCCCCCCTCTGAGGGGGAAGGGTTAGGGATGGGGGGGCTTGCATCCACCGTCTCTGCCAATCGTCCGAAACAGACGGTCAGACGTTGCACAAACCCCGACCGCTGCACCCCCATCCCCGGCCCTTCCCCCTTAAGGGAGAAGGGAGCTCATATGTTAGATCAGGTCGCCGCCAGCGGCGGAGGCCGTGGTGCCGAACTTCTGATAGGCGCGGATGACGTTGCGGCCCACGGTCCAGCGGTGGACCTCGTCCGGTCCATCGACCAAGCGCTGTGAGCGGATGTGGGTATACCAACGGGCCAGCGGTGTATCGTGGCTATAGCCAAGCGCGCCGTGAAGCTGAATGGCCGTATCAACCACCTTATGCACCATGTGGGCGAGGAACACCTTAGCGATGGAGTTTTCCTGCCGCAGATCCATGCCCTTTTCGGCCTTATAGGCAATGTGGAGCAGCATCAGGCGCGCCATATAGAGCTCGCTGGCGCAGTCAGCCAACATCCACTGAACGCCCTGACGGTCCGACAGGAGGCTGCCGAAGGTCGAGCGCTGGGTCACGTGAGCCGCCGCAAGGTCCAGAGCCCGCTGGGCCATGGCGACATTGTGCATGCCGTGACGAAGACGCCCATAGGCCAGACGGTGCTGACCCATATTGAAGCCATTGCCCTCGCCGCCGAGCAGGTTTTCCTCGGGCACGATGAGGTTCTTGATCTCGATCTCGGAGTGACCACCGCCCATGATCGAGGTCAGCGGACCGTGCGCGGCCATGGTTGGGATATCGCGAATGATCCGATAGCCAGGATTGGGCAGCTCAACAATGAAGGTCGAATAGCGCTGATGGCGCGGGGCTTCTGGATTGGTCAGGGCCATGACCACGGCGATATCTGCCGCCGTCGCCGCTGACGAGAACCACTTTTCGCCATTAAGAACATAGTTGCCCTTGCCGTCCTTGACCGCCGTGGTTTGCATACCGGTCGCATCGGCACCGGCAGCCTTTTCGGTCATCGAATAGCAGACCCGCTTGTCGCCATTGAACAGGGGCTTGAGGTACTTTTCCTTCTGGAAGGGCGTGCCGTGGGCCAGCAGAGTCAGCATGGTCGCATCATCTGGACCTTGGCTGTTCATGGACAGGGCGCCGAGATGGCTCTCGCCCAGTTCCATCTGAACCAGCGCATTGGCCAGAGGGCCAAGGCCCATGCCGCCATCGGCGAGCGGAATGAAGGGAAGCCACAGCCCCTGGGCGCGCGCCTTGGCCCGCAGTTCCTTCAACAGAGACTTGTAGTCAGCGCCCGCTGCGAGGCGCTCTTCGGCTGGAATACACTCATCGTGGACCCACTGACGGACCCGCTCACGAACGGCCTTGGCATCTTCTGGAATTTCGAAATCAATCGACATGTTTCATCTCCCGACGAACCGGTGGCCGATTGTTGATACTCGGCCTCATTGCGGTTGGTTCAGACTCTATCGTGCCCCCGACATGAGGCGCGGTAAAGCCTGTCCCTGCGGCATGCGGCCTTTGCTAGGGTCTCTTGAAGATGGTTTGGCCCTCTTTGATCGTTTCAACGACCTTGATGTCCTTGATGGCCATGGGCGCGACCTTGAGCGGGTCCTGATCGAGGATGATCAGATCGGCCATCTTACCCGGCGTGATCGACCCTTTCTGGGCCTGCTCGCCATATTGGTAAGCCGCGTTGATGGTGACAGCCTTGATCGCCTCCATCACCGAAATCCGCTCATTGGGTCCAACCACGACGCCAGAACGGCTGACCCTGTTCACCGCCGTCCAGATCGCCGTCAGGTGATTGGGGGGCAGGACCGGCGCGTCGGTATGGATGGTGAACTTCATCCCCTTGGACAGGGCATAGCCCGCCGGGCTCATGCCGAAGGCCCGCTTTTGACCGACCGTCTCGTTAATGTGCCAGTCACCCCAAAAGAAGGTGTGCTCGGTAAAGAAGCTCGGAATGATCCCAAGCTCAGCCATCCTGTCCACCTGATCATGGCGGATCATCTGGGCGTGGATCATCACCGGATGGACGTCACTCTTGCCATATTGCGCCTCAGCCTTGGCGACGGAGGCGAGCATGGTATCGGCAGCAGCATCACCGTTGGCATGGAACAGGACCTGGACCTTGCATCGCGCGCCAGCGGCAAACCACTTATCCGCAGCGGCGGTCGTCGCAACAGGATAGCCGCGATAGTCGTCCGGCAAGCCGTGGGGTGGATGGACGTAGGGGGCTGTAAGATAGGCGGTCTTACCCTGCGGTGAGCCATCCCCGGTCAGCTTTACGCCGCCGATTTTCAAGCGGTTCTGATAGACCCCAACGGCCATCGGATCCCCCTGATTGGGGATGATCATCGGCGTGGCACCCTCACAGGTCAGGTCCTTTAGACTGTCCCAACGCTCATAGGACACAACATCGAGGATCAAGGCCTTGCGACTGGCTGCCGCTTGCAACAGGGCCGTGTCGCCATAGCTGGCGATCCCCTCTTGGGCGGTCGTGATGCCGAGGCTGGCATAGTAGGCCTGAACCTGACCCAAGATCTTGATCTGCTCATCCATTGGCTTTGGCGGCGTCAGGCGCAGAAGCGGCATGAGGGCCAGTTCTTCGAGCACCCCATCGGGGTCGCCCTGCGCGGTGCGGCGAATAACACCGCCCATGGGATTGGGCGTGGCCTTGGTATAGCCCATCAGGGCCAGCATGGCCGTATTGACCGCGCCAAGGTGTCCCGACTGATGCAGCAAGGCGATGGGGTGCTCGCTTGAGATCGGGTCTAGCTCAGCCGCTGTGGGGTGATGCCCTTCCTTGAGCAAGGAGTCGTCATAGCCCATGGCCAAGATCGGCGTTCCGGCTGGAATCCTATTGTCGGCAATATAGGCCTTCAGCTTGACGACAATATCGGCGATCGAGGTCACATCCCCGACCGGCGGCGGGCTGAGCGTCGGCACGCCCCAGCGCGCGACCTGCTGAGCCAGGTGAGAATGGGGATCGATGAAGCCGGGCATCAGGGTCTTGCCCGCCAGATCGGTCATCTGGGTCTTAGGCCCGCGCCAAGCCTTTTCGACCGCCTTGCGACTGCCCACGGCGACAATCCGCCCGTCCTTAACAGCAACAGCTTGCGGCGAGGGATTGGCCGGATCGACGGTGATGATATCGCCGCCTGAATAGATAATATCAGAAGGACCCGAAGGCTTGGCCTGGACCACACCCACGCCCATCACCATCAAAGCGACCAACGCGCTGCCGAAAACTGAACCTTGGAGCTTCATATCCATCCCTGACCTATTTTGCCAGATTGGACAGGCTCAGCGATCCGGCGTCAACCGGTGAGGTGGTTTGACCGCCTCGGCTCAATCCCGAACCAGCGCTAGCCACTCATCCTCGGTCATGACCTGAATGCCAAGATCGGTCGCGGTCTTGAGCTTAGACCCCGCCCCGGGACCGGCCACCACCAGATCGGTCTTCTTGGACACAGACGAGGCGACCTTGGCCCCGAGAGACTCGGCCTGAGCCTTCACCTCATCACGGGTCATCTTTTCCAGCGAGCCGGTAAAGACGATGGTCTTGCCGGCGACAGCCGTGTCGGTCTTGGGCTTTTCAGCCTCCAGCACCGTCAGTTGCGCCACCAAACGCTCGACAGCGGCGCGGTTATGGCTTTCGGCAAAGTAGCGGCTCAGGGTCTCGATAACGGTGGGACCGATCTGATCCATCGCATTCATCTCGGCCGCCGCCGCTTCATCGCCCGACGCCATGGCCTGAACCGCAGTCCAGAAGGCGTCCCAGGTGCCATAGCCCTTGGCCAGCGTGCGCCCCGTCTGTTCGCCAACATGGCGTACGCCCAGCGAGAAGATCAGACGCTCCAGCGAAATGATCCGGCGCGCATTGATCGCCTCGAACAGGTTGCGGGCACTGGTCTCGCCCATACCCTCGCGGTCCTTGAGCTTTTTCAGCAGGGCCTTGTCGCGCTCTTCGAGCAAGAAGATGTCGGCCGGTTCGCGGACCAGTCCGTCTTCGAATAGGCTCTGAAGTTGCTTTTCGCCCAAACCTTCAATGTCAAAGGCCCGGCGGGAGACGAAGTGGATCAGATGCTCGGTGCGCTGGAACGGGCACGTCATCTCGCCTGAACAGCGTCGCACCACCGTCTCGGCCCCACTGACCGTGGTTTCGCGAACCAAGGGCGTCGCCAAGGCGCAGGGGCAAACGGTTGGGAAAATATAGGGCAGCGAATTGCCGGATCGCTCGTCTAAGACTACGCCAACAATCTGGGGGATCACGTCCCCGGCACGTTGGACGATCACCGTATCGCCGATGCGAAGGTCCTTGCGCTCGATCTCATCGCCATTGTGCAAGGTCGCATTGGTCACCACCACGCCGCCGACCGTGACGGGGCGCAGCCTTGCCACCGGCGTCACAGCCCCCGTACGGCCAACCTGAAGGTCGATGGCTTCCAGCACGGTGCGGGCCTGCTGGGCCGGGAACTTGCGGGCCACGGCCCAACGCGGCGAGCGCGAGACAAAGCCGAGCCGCTGCTGCCAATCCAGCCGGTCGACCTTATAGACCACCCCATCAATGTCGAATTTGAGCTTGGGGCGCAGGCCTTCAAAATCGCTATAGGCGGCGAGCAGACCCTCGGCCCCGACCACGCTCTGGGTTTGGGGATTGGTGACAAAGCCCCAGTCGGCCAAGGCCTTCAAGGCCTGAGCCTGTCCCTGCGCGAAGGGCGCGCTGGTCAGGCCCCAGGCATAGGCAAAGAACCGCAAGGGCCGCTGAGCCGTGATCTTAGGATCGATCTGGCG
>CANFKD010000116.1 GCA_947447115.1 Caulobacteraceae bacterium | reverse complement strand
GGCTCAGCGACCATGATGGCGCTTGCCGCTGACCGCTTCTGAACCACATCACGATCAACGACATAAAAGACAGGAAACATCATGGGCGTTCTGAACGTTGAAAAGCCAGCCTTCATGGACATTGAAGAGCTCAACATCTTTGAAGCCGCAGTGGGCCGCTTCTTTGACGACCACGCGGGACCTTCCGAGGTCCAGCGCTGGCGCGATAATGGCGTGGTGGACCGCAAGATGTGGACCACGGCGGGTGAAGCGGGCCTTCTGGGCGTGTCCCTGCCCGAAGAATATGGCGGCTCTGGCGGTGACTTCCGCCATGAGGTCGTGATCATGGAGCAGATGGGCCTGAAGGGCGTCGAGGGCTTCGGTATCACCCTGCACAACGCCATCGTTGCTCCCTATATCAACCACTATGGCTCCGAAGAGCAAAAGCAGCGCTGGTTGCCCCGGATCATCTCTGGCGAACTGGTCACCGCCATCGCCATGACCGAGCCCGGCGCAGGGTCGGACCTGCAAGGGGTCAAGACCACCGCCAAGAAAGACGGCAACCACTATGTGATCAGCGGTCAAAAGACCTTCATCACCAACGGCCAGACCGCCAATCTGATCTGCGTGGTCTGCAAGACCGATCCCACGCTGGGCTCGAAGGGCACGTCGCTGATCATGGTCGAGACCGATGAGGTCGAGGGCTTTGAGCGCGGCCGCAACCTGCACAAGGTCGGTCAAGAGAGCCAAGACACGTCAGAACTGTTCTTCAACGATGTTCGGGTCCCAACCTCGAACCTCTTGGGTGCCGAAGAGGGCAAGGGCTTTGTTCAGCTGATGCAGCAATTGCCGCAGGAACGCCTGATCATCGCCATCCAAGGCCTCGCCATGATCGAGCGGGCGTTGCAGGTGACCATCGAGTACGTCAAGGACCGCAAGGCCTTTGGTCAGCGCATCATCGACTTCCAGAACACCCAGTTCAAGCTGGCCGAGGCCAAGACCGAAGCCACCGTCGCCAAGGTCTTTGTCAACCACTGCACCGACCTGTTGATGGCGGGCAAGCTGGATGCGGCAACGGCCTCTATGGCCAAATACTGGGTCAGCGATCTGCAGTGCAAGATCGTCGACGAGTGCCTGCAACTGTTTGGCGGCTACGGCTATATGACCGAATATCCCATCGGCCAGATGTATAAGGATGCTCGCATCCAGCGCATCTATGGCGGGGCCAACGAGATCATGAAGGTGCTGATCGCCCGCACCCTCTAGGCCACAGCCTAGACCTTTCTGATCATTGCGATCGGGCGGGGCCAATAGCCTCGCCCGTTTCCTTTGAGGTCAAACAAGAACTGTTTGGCCCATTCGCGCGGCAATATCGGTAATTTCAGATATTTTTTGAAACTTCTGGGGCGAGATATCCCCCCTATAATCTGCGATAGAGCAAACAATTTTATCTACTTCGATATATAGATAGTGCTACATTAAGCGTGAACTCTTAGGTCCCGCCAGCGTAGCTTCGCCCTCATGCCTGATAATAAGTCCGTGCACGAACTGCCAAAGCCGACGGGCGACATTGTCTATGGCCAGAGCTTGGATGCCGACGAGGCGGGCAGTTTCGACGATCTAACCGCCGCGATCATGGCCACGACTGTGGCTCGGGTGGGCTATTGGCGGCTGCTGACGCCCAGCAACAACATCATATTTTCCGAGACCATGTACGAGATCCACGGTCTGTCAGCGGATCAGCCGGTTACGTCCGCATCGATGCTGGAACGGTTCGTGCAAGAAGACCGTCACCTAATGGGCCAGATGGTCATGGCGGGGCTCAACCAGACCGGCCCAGCCTTTGCGGAGTTTAGGCTCAATCACCCGACCCTTGGCGTGCGTCACCTCTGGTCCCGCGTGGAGCGTGAGCCGAGCTCGAAATCTGCCCATCCGGCCCTGTTTGGCATCACCATCGATATTACCGAGCTGCGCCAGAAGGATCAGGATCTGGTCGAGAGCGAACGGCACCTGCGGTTCTTGACCACCTATAGCCGCGACATGATCATGCGGGTTCGCGGCGACGGGACCTGTACCTACATCTCGCCCGCTGTGGTCACGGTCACTGGGTATGACGCCAAGGAGATGGTCGGCCAGCGCCCGACCCGGCGCGTCCATCCCGAAGACTGGAAGCTCGCCATCGCGGCTGTTCGCGCGATGATCGCCAAGGGTGAGAATAGCAACCGCATCCCCGTCGAATATCGCTATCTGCACAAGACGCGGGGCTGGATCTGGCTGCAGAGCAATATCCGGTTCCTGCTCGGGCCCAATCGCGAGGTTCTCGAATGGATCGACATTGTTCGCGACATTCACGACCGCAAAATCGCCGAACAGGAGGCTGAAGCCGCCAAGGCGATTGCGGAGGCGGCGGCCCGGTCAAAGTCTGAGTTCCTGTCGACCCTGAGCCATGAACTGCGCACGCCGCTGACTGGCATTATCGGCCTAAGCGAAATGATTGGCACCGATGGCGGGCTCAATGACCGGGATCGGCACTATTTGGATCTGGTTCAGGATGCCAGCCGTCAGCTGATGGCCATCGTCAACAATGTGCTGGATATCAGCCGCCTTGAGTTTGGCACGGTGCGTCTGGTTGAGGAAAGTTTCCGCCTATCGGACACCTTGGCCAATGTCATTGAGGTCATGACCCCAAAGGCGCGGGCCAAGGGCCTGTCCCTGAGCGTGGACCTTCCCGACACCATCCCTCTGACGGTCGGCGATCCAGGCCGGATCAGTCAGATCCTGTTCAATCTGGTCAGCAATGCCACCAAACACTCATCCGGCGGCGAAATCGGCCTGAAGCTGCTGCTAAAAACCCAGCAGGACCGGACGAAAATTCGAATCAGTGTCACCGATACGGGCACGGGCCTCGACCCCGTTCTCCTGCCGCGCCTGTTTGATCGGGTCACGGTCGCAGATGCTCCAGTCCAGGCCAAGACTGGCGGTGCGGGCCTTGGCCTATCGATCAGCCGTCAGTTGGTTGAGCTGATGGGCGGCACCATTGGGGCTGAAAATATCGCGGGTGGCGGCGCGCAGTTCTGGTTTGAGCTGAACCTGCCGCTTGATGCCTCAGAGCCCTTGGCCACAGTGCTGCCCGAAGCGGTGCCCACCCAGCGCATGAGCATCCTTCTGGCCGAAGACAATGCCTTTAGCCAAGAGCTGATCAAGACCATCCTCAAGCCCTTGGACTGCGAGATCGAGGCGGTCGAAAATGGCCAGAGCGCGATCTATGCCGCCCAGCGCAAAGATTTTGACCTGATCCTGATGGATATTCGCATGCCAGGCATGGATGGCCACGCCTCGACCCGCGCCATCCGCGCCATGGGCGGTGCCCATGCGACCGTGCCGATCATTGCCCTGTCCGCCGCAGAAGAGCCGCAAGATATTGATGATTGCTTGGCCGCAGGGATGAACGACCACGTCGCCAAGCCCATTTTGCCGTCAGCGCTCTATGCCGCCATCGGACGCCATAGCCGCGCCTGATACCGACAAGACGCCGATATCAGGCCCGCTTAGACCCTAAAGTCCGTCGAACAGCGCCGTTGACAGATAGCGCTCAGCAAAGCTTGGGATGATCGCAACGATCACCTTGCCGGCATATTCATCGCGGCTGGCGGCCCGGAAGGCAGCGGCGAGGGCGGCTCCCGACGAAATACCGACCGGAATACCCTCGACGCGCGCGGCCTTGCGGGCCATGTCAAAGGCATCGTCATTCGACACCTGAATCACCTCATCAATGACGCCGCGATCCAGAATGCCGGGCACGAAGCCTGCCCCAATCCCTTGGATCTTGTGAGGACCCGGCTGGCCACCCGACAGGATCGGCGAGGCTTCGGGCTCGACGGCGATCATCTTCAGGCCAGGCTTGCGGGCACGCAGCACTTGGCCGATGCCGCTGATGGTGCCGCCCGTGCCGACGCCGCAGACCACAGCATCGACGGACCCTGCCGTGTCGTTCCAGATTTCTTCAGCCGTCGAGACCCGGTGGATCAGGGGATTGGCGGAATTTTCAAACTGCTGCGGCATCACCGAGCCGGGAATTTCGCTGAGCAGCTCCTGTGCCCGATTGACCGCGCCGCGCATACCCTTTTCCGCCGGAGTCAGCTCAAGCTTGGCACCCAAGAGGGCCAGCATCTTGCGGCGCTCGATGGACATGCTTTCGGGCATCACCAAGATCAGCGGATAGCCCTTGGCGGCGCAGACAAAGGCCAACGCAATGCCCGTATTGCCAGAGGTCGGCTCAACAATGGTGGTGCCGGGCTTGATCAGACCCTGATATTCCAGCGACGCGATCATCGAGGCGCCAAGACGGTCCTTGACGCTGGCGATGGGGTTGAAGAATTCCAGCTTGGCCAGCACTTCACCCTTGGGTTTAAGCTCTGCAGTCAGGCGCGGCAGACGCACCAAAGGGGTGTCACCGATGGTGTCGATGATGGAGTCGTAGACGCGCCCACGACCGGCTCGGCGGTACTGTGCGGCGTCGAAAGCGTTGTCATTGGAAGACGAAGACATGATGGTGATCTCGCAAAAGGATCGGGGCCCAATGGAGAGCACCTTATCAGGCTTGCGCCGCTTGTCTCGCAGATTGGCAGGCTTTCACCATCTGACGCAGCAGGTGGCGTTCGAGAAAGGCCACGACCGGCACTGCAACACCGTCTCCCACAAGAGTTAAGGCCGCCGCCGCCCCTTTGGGCAGGACATAGTCATCGCCCAGCCCCATCAGCCTTGCCCCCTCGCGCGGCGTCATCAGCCTTGAGCGCAGGGCAGCCTCTTCAAAGGCCGGGTCTATCACGACCACGGTCTGACGCGAGGACCCGCCGCGCGCCGTGCGAAGGCAGCCCGCAAGCCCATCAAACCGCACCTCGGCACGCTGCTGCGAGCGGCCCTGCTCTTGCCGGGTTCGCCGAAAGAGCGCCCCCACCCGGCGGTGACCATCGGCCCGCGCCTGCGCCATCGCCTGATCCAGACGGCAGCGATGGAGCGGGGCCATCAGGGCGAGTATGGCTTGGGTCTGTTCCGGCGAATGCCAAATCACCTGATCATCAGGCTCGAGCAGGTCGCTCAAGGCTGCATTTCTTGCGTCAGCCTTAGGCAGATTCCACCACCGCCAAGAGGGTTTGAGGTTCTCAGGCAATCGCTCTGCTGCCAAGCGGGCGCTGGGGCCATGCCAAGGCCCGGGCTCTGCGCAGGCCGATGCCTCAGACCGCGTGGCGATCAGGAACAGGCGAGGTCGGGACTGGGGCACAAAATGGACGGCATTGATTTCGAGCGCCCCGAACCGATAGTTGCGCGCCGCCAAGGCCTCACAGATCGCGGTAAAGTCCTGCCCGCTGCGCGAGGTCAGAAGTCCGACGACATTTTCGATGACGATGACGCCAGGCGCTCGGCCCTGCTCATCCAAGGCCTCAATGAGCCGCCAAAAGCCCCAAAAGGCCGAGGACCTTTGCCCCGAAAGGCCAGCCCGAGGGCCAGCAAGGCTCAGGTCCTGACAGGGCGACGACGCCCAAACCAGATCGGCTCTGCCGGGAAGATCGTCGGGGGTCAGATCCCAGACATTAGCCTCAATCAGGTCCCCCTCACCCCAGTTGGCGCGATAGGCCGCAGCTTTTGCTGGGTCTAGGTCATTGGCAAGGCGACAGGTCCAGTCCGGACCCAGCCCCGCACGCGCCATCCCGCCCCCGGCAAAGAACTCATAGAAGCTGAAGGGCGCGCGACTCATGGGGCCAGTCTAGGGCCTTGCCTGGGCACGAGGAAGTGGAGGGCGGGGGGATAAAACCCCCTTCCCCGGCTTCGCCGGTACTTCCCCCAAAGGGGGGAAGATCAAGGCTGCGTAAATCTTCCCCCTCTGGGGGAAGTACCCGCGCAGCGGGGGTAGGGGGTGGGCCTGCGAATAGATGCCGCTTACGGGCTCGCAATCATTACCTATTCGCCGAAGCCCTCGCCCGGCTCGAGGGGCTCCATACGGATCAGGCGCGAATCGAGCACCCCGGCGGTGCGGTGAGCGACAACGACGCGGTAGTGAGGATCGGTGACCATCTCTAGGAAGGCCCCCGCCGTCGGATAGTAGGCGATGAAGGCGAGGTCCCAGTGCTCCTCCAACGGACCCGTCAGCACCACCTGCGGCTTACCGGCCCAGATCTGATTGCCGCCAACGCGCTTGAACACTTCGGCACTTTCGCGGCCATAGGCGCGGTAGGCCTCTAGGCCAGAATGCCCCTTGCCATGCAGGGGGTGGCCCTCGGGATAGTCTGCCAGATCCCGCAGGCGAACCAGATTGAGCATGTGAACCGGCTGGTCCCTGGGCAGGGCCTTGAACTGGTTGAACTGCTCGCGGGTCGGGTCGATGGCACCGGATGGATCAACAGACATGGCGAGAACCTCCTTGGATGATTTTCCAGAGGTTACGAGATCACACCAAGGCTTTCGAGCCCTGTTTGCACTCAGGCGTCAATCTGGCCAAAGATCCTGCACCGAACCCTTGCGGTTCAGCATGTGGGTGGCGCGTTTGATCACGGTCAGCAACCGCTCAGTGCGCGCCTCCTGATCATAGGTCACGCCGCCTCGCGCTAAGCCTTCCAGCATGAACCGGGCCAGATCGCGGGTTGTTTGGAACCTCGGACCCGCTCCAGCACTGACCATCGCCGTCGACTGGCCACCGATCTGAGCGCGGTCAAAGGCCTCTTGCGCAGTCGCCAGACAGGCGCGAACCGTGGCGTCCGTGCGGGCCACGGCCTCTAACTCGGCAAAGGCGATATAGGGCACAGTGTGGAGAAGCTGCCAGTAGGACTCGATGGCGTGCTCGCTGACATCTTCACCGGGCGCAATATCTTGAGCCGCCGCCTCAAACAGGGCGTTGCGTCGGGTCTGGATGTGGCCGATGGCGGCCTCGACCAGATCTTCGCGCGAGACAAAATGATAGAGCATCGCGCCGCGCGTCAGGTCCGCCGCCTCAGCGATCTTGGCATTGTTGGCCGCGTGATAGCCGATCTCGGCAAAGAGGGTCATGGCGGCGTCGAGGATGCGCGCGCGGGTCCGCAGGGACTTGGGCGTGTCCTTGGCTAAACTGATCGCCTCAGCGCTGTCGCCCATTTGCCGTTTCAATGCTTGATCCACCAACCGTCGCAAGGCGCGACGACCCCTTGCTAGATAGTCTTCATACACGCCTCATCCAACCTCGCCAGAGCAGGCAAGAGACCACGGCCGCTATTTCACAAAACAGACATGCAATCAGCTTAGGCAGGCACTATATGCCCATAGGCTGAGCAGACCTGCACAACGGACCGCCTCATGACGCCAGACGTCCCAACCCATAGTTTTCGATCTGTCTTCATTTCAGATGTTCATTTGGGCACGCGTGGCTGTCAGGCCGAGCTGCTGCTGGACTTTATCCGCAGCATGGAATGCGAACAGCTCTATCTGATCGGCGACATTATCGACGGCTGGAAGCTCAAGGGTGGCTGGCACTGGCCTCAGGCCCACAATGACGTGGTGCAAAAGGTTCTACGCATGGCCCGCAAGGGCACGGCGGTGATCTATGTCCCCGGCAATCATGATGAGGTCGCACGAGACTATTGCGGCGTCCATTTTGGCGGGGTGGTCATTGCCCGCGATGCCATCCATACCACAGCCGATGGACGCACCTTTCTGGTCACCCACGGCGATGAGTTCGACGGGGTCGTTCAGCATGCCAAGTGGCTCGCCTTCCTCGGCGATTGGTCCTATAGAACCATCCTTATGCTGAACACGCTGTTCAATCTCGCACGACGTAAGATGGGCTTTGGCTATTGGAGCCTGTCGGCCTTCCTGAAGGGCAAAGTGAAGAACGCCTTGCAATTCATCGAGAACTTCGAGGGCGCGGTCGCCGATGAGGCACGACGTCGCGGCGTCGACGGGGT
>CANFKD010000115.1 GCA_947447115.1 Caulobacteraceae bacterium | reverse complement strand
GGTCTATGAGCGTTATGGCTTTGAGGCGCTCGATACTGGGGCCTTTGAATATGCCGATGCGCTGGGCAAGTTCTTGCCCGATAGCGACCGTCCCAATGAGGGCGTGTTCGCCCTTCAGGATGATGACGAGCAGTGGATGGCTCTGCGCTATGACCTGACCGCCCCCTTGGCGCGGTTTGTCGCCCAGAACCGTGAAGGCCTGCCCAAACCTTTCCGTCGCTATGCCTTTGGCCCGGTGTGGCGCAATGAAAAGCCCGGCCCCGGCCGGTTCCGTGAGTTCATCCAGTGCGATGCCGACACGGTCGGTTCTGCTCGCCCTGAGGCCGATGCTGAGATCGTCGCTCTGGCCGTCGAGGGCCTGATGGCCACGGGTCTAAAGCGCGGCCAAGCGGTGCTCAAGATCAATAACCGCAAGCTGCTCAATGGCCTTCTGACCGCGGCTGGCGTCCAGAGCGAGGGCCAAAAGCTGGGCGTTCTGCGCGCCGTTGATAAGCTCGACCGGCTAGGGCCTGATGGCGTGCGCCTTTTGCTCGGCGAGGGCCGCAAGGACGAGTCCGGCGCCTTCACCAAGGGGGCCGGACTTAATGCCCGCGCCGCTGAACAGGTTCTGGCCTTTGTCGCCGCTGGCGGCGGGACCCGCTCGCAGGTTCTAGACAATCTTGCCGGTGTCATTGGGGGCTCGGCAGAGGGCGATGAGGGCCTTGCCGAATTGGCCAGCATGGACGCTGCCCTGCGCAGTCTTGGCATTGGCGAGGATCAGGCCAGCTTTGAGCCCTCCATCGTGCGCGGCTTGGAATATTACACCGGACCGGTCTTTGAGGCTGAACTGCTGATCGAGACCCTCGGCGAAAAGGGCGAGATCCTGCGCTTTGGCTCCATCGGCGGCGGTGGCCGTTATGATGATCTGGTCGCTCGGTTCACCGGCGAGCGGACCCCCGCAACCGGCTTTTCCTTCGGTGTCTCGCGTCTGGCAGCGGCCTTGCGCGCGGCGGGTCAGGCTCAGGCCAGCGAAGCGCGCGGGCCGGTGGTGGTCTTGGTCTTTGATCAAAATGCCTTGGGCGACTATTTCGCCGTGGTTGGAGAGCTTCGCGCTGCCGGTATCGCCTCAGAGGTCTATCTGGGCGCATCGGGCATGAAGGCTCAGATGAAATATGCCGATCGACGCATGTCGCCTGCCGTGGTCATCATGGGCGGTGACGAGATCGCCGCCGGTACCGTAACGGTCAAGGATCTGGATCTGGGTCGTCAGATGGCGCAAGGGGTCACCGACAATAAGGAATGGCGTGAAGGCCGTCCGGGTCAGGTCACTGTGCCTCGGGCCGAGCTGGTCAGTGTCATTCGCCGCATTGTGGAGGGCTGATCATGCAGCTTGAACCAACGGTACCGCCCAAGGCCCTCGCGGCCATCCGCGCGCCCTTTGCAGCGCTAGGGGCCACAGCGATTGACGCGCCGGTCATCCAGCCCCTGAACCAGCTGCTCGATCTGGCCGGAGAGGCCATGCGGGCGCGGCTTTTCATCGTACAGGGCGAGGGCGGGGCCGAGGCCTGCTTGCGGCCTGACTTCACCATTCCTGTGGCGCGAGCCCATGGCGCATCAGGCGCCGCCTCTGGCCGTTATGTCTATGAGGGCAAGGCCTTTCGGGTTGCGCCCAAGGGCACGGACCGCGCCGAAGAGTTCCTGCAGATCGGTATCGAAGCCTTTGAGGTCCGCGATCCTGTCGGGGCTGATGTCGAGGTGGCCGCTGTGGCATGGCAGGCAAGCCTTGCGGGCGGCCGCACAGACCTGTCCATGCGTCTGGGCGACGTGGCCCTGTTTTCCGCCTTTATCGGCGCTATGGCCCTGCCAGAAGCCTTGGCGGCGCGTCTTGACCGGGCCTTTACCCGTCCGCGTGTCCTTCGAGCCGAGTTGGCGCGGGCGCAGGCGGGTGAGCAGGCCCCTCGCGCCGGGGATCGCCTGGCCGGTCTGTTGGCTGGATTGCCAGAGGCAGAGGCTTCGGCCGTGCTGGAAGAGTTCTGGGGCTTGGCGGGCATTCAGCCGGTTGGCGGGCGCTCTGCCGCCGAGATTGTCCATCGCCTGTCGCAGCGGGCGGAGGCCGCTTCCGCGCCTCGTCTGAGCGCGGCGCAGGCAGATCTTATTCACCGGTTCCTCGCCATCGACGATCAGCCCCAGCGGGCCTTGGATCAGGTCGCAGCCTTGGCCCGTGAAGGCGGCGCCTCTTTGGACGTTCCCCTCAAGGCTTGGCAAGCCCGTTTAGACGGCCTGATGGCGGCCGGTATCGCTGCGGAGCGCATGAGCCTTTCAACCGCCTTTGGCCGCGCCTTTGGCTATTATGACGGCGTCCTGTTCGAAGTGACCAGCGCGGCGCTGGGGGCGGAGCATCCGGTGGCCGGTGGCGGGCGCTATGACGCGCTTTTGGCAAGGCTTGGGGCTGGGGTTGATCCCTCGGTCGGGGCGGTGGGCTGTATGGTCCGGCCTTGGCGGGCCTTTGATGGTTCAGCGGCAGGAGCGGCGTGATGGATGATCTATCGACCAATCCCCTGACCATTGCCTTTCCCTCCAAGGGGCGGCTGAAGGAACAGGCAGAAGCTTGGCTGGCCGAATGTGGGTTCAAGCTGGAGGCGGTTGGCGGGGCACGCGGCTATCGCGCCGCCATTTCTGGACTTCCCGGTGCGCAGGTGCAGCTTTTGTCGGCCTCGGACATCGCTCAGGCGGTGGATGATGGCGAGGTTCACCTCGGCCTGACCGGCGAGGACCTGCTACGCGAACGCGGCGAGGATCTCGATAACCGGGTCATGCTGCTTCGGGCTCTGGGCTTTGGCCGGGCCGATCTGATCGTGGCCGCGCCGCAGAGCTGGATCGATGTCGATGTCATGGCCGACCTTGATGAGGTCGCCGCAGCCTATCTGGCGCGGACCGGGCGGCGCTTGCGCGTGGCCACCAAATATATGAGCCAGACCCGCGCCTTCTTTGCCAAACACGGCATTGCCGACTACCGGATCGTGGAGTCCAGCGGTGCGACCGAGGGGGCTCCGGCGACCGGAGCGGCCGAGCTTGTCGTCGACATCACCACGACCGGCGCGACCTTGGCGGCCAACAGCCTGAAGATCATCAGCGATGGCGTGATTCTCAAGAGCCAGGCTCAACTGGCGGCCTCCTTGACCGCCTCTTGGACCACGGCCCAGCTGGGACTGGTCCGCCGGTTACTGAGCGTGGTGGAAGCCAAGTCGCGCGCGCGGGGACTGGCGACCGTGATCTGGCCTGCCGAGCAGGACCAGACCGCTCAAGAGGCCAGCGAGGTCTTTGTGGAACGCGGTGCCGCGCGCCGGGCTAATGGGCTGCTGGTTTCAGGGACGGATCTGTTCGATCTGTCGAGCGCTCTGGCAGAATCAGGCGTGGGACCCATGACCGTGACGCGGCCTGACTATGTGTTTGAGGCCACTTGTCCCGCTGCAGATGCTCTGGTCGAGGCCATGACGGGGCGTTAGGCCCTTGATTCCAGGTATTTTTGACGGACACGACAAAATTATGCCAGCGCCGGCAAATTTCTTTGCGCCATCGTGGCAAAACTAAGACGAAGTCGTTGACTCGGGCATGATTATGCCCTTTTCTGATCTTGCGAGAGGCACATGGGTCAGTAGAAACCTTGGTCTCCCGGCGTTTCGGGGAGGAAACGCCCTCTTAAAATAAAAAATCATAAGCCCGCTGCGATATCCCCCGCAGCGGGCTTATTTCATTTGGGTCCCGGAAGGATACTGGCCCCACAAATTTGACGTCGTGTATAAAAATAAAGTGGCGCGGCGCTTGTATGGGTCGGCGCGCCCTTGAGCAACGCCGACCCTCTGGTCCTACCAGATGCGGACGCGATTTTCAGGTGCCACATAGAGGGCATCGCCTGGCTTGACGCCAAAGGCCTCGTACCAAGCGTCGATGTTCCGAACCACGCCATTGACCCGGTAGAAGGGCGGCGAGTGTGGATCGCTGGCAATCTGTTGCCGCAAGGCGTCGTCACGGCTCTTGGCCCGCCAGACCTGCGCCCAGCCGAGGAACACCCGCTGCTCGCCGGTTAGGCCATCGATAATCGGTGAGGGCTGGCCCTTGAGGGACAGCTTGTAGGCATCCAGTGCCATTAAGAGGCCGCCCAGATCAGCGATGTTTTCGCCCATGGTCAGTTGGCCCTTAATCTTGGCGCCGGGCAGGGGTTCGAACGCGGAATATTGGCCGTCCAGTCGGTCCGTCTGAACCTTGAACTTGGTGGCATCAGCGGCTTGCCACCAGTCATTCAGCGACCCATCGGCGGCAAATTGGCGACCTTGATCGTCAAAGCCGTGGGTGATCTCGTGACCAATGACGCCGCCAATGCCACCATAGTTGATGGCCGGATCGGCTTCAGGATCGAAGAACGGTGATTGCAAAATGGCCGCCGGAAACACGATCTCATTCATTTGCGGATTGTAGTAGGCATTGACCGTCTGAGGGGTCATGCCCCACTCGCTGCGATCAACAGGTCCGTTGAGCCGCGCCAGGTCACGGTTCCAGCGGAAGGTTGCCGAGCGAGCAATATCGCCGACCAGATCGTCAGACGCGATGGTCAGGGCCGAATAGTCGCGCCACTTGTCGGGATAGGCGATCTTGACGGTAAAGGTCGAGAGCTTCTCGAGGGCCTTGGTCTTGGTTTCGGGGCTCATCCAAGCCAAGCGCTCAATCCGACCCTTCAAGGCGGTGCGAAGATCGCCAACAAGGCCCACCATAATGGTCTTGGACTGGGCGGGGAAATAGGCGTCGATATAGAGCTTGCCGACCGCTTCACCCATGGTCCGGTCGATCGTACCCACGGCGCGCTTCCAGCGCGGCCGGTTTTCGGGTTGGCCGGATAGGGTCTTGCCATGGAACTCGAAGGACGCGTTGACGAAGCGTTCAGATAGATAGGGCGAGGCTTCATCGGCGATCTGGAAGGCCAGCCAAGCCTGCAGGGTGGCGATGGGGGCATCGGCAAAGATCTTGGCGATCTTTGGGAAGGCGCTCTTTTCGCTGACGATCACCGTGCTGACCTTGGACAGGCCATTGGCTTCCAGATAGGCACCCCACGGGAAGCCGGGGGCGAGCTTGGTCAGGTCGGCAATGGACATGGGGCTATAGGAGGCTACCGGATCGCGTTGTTCGATCTTGCTCCAGCTTGCCTTGGCGATCGCGGTTTCCATGGCCACGATGGCGGCGGCATTGGCCTCTGGATTTTCCCAGCCAATGGCCTTGAGCTGCGTGGCGATATAGGCCTGATATTTGGCCTTCTTCTCAGCAAACTGCGCGGTCAGATAATAGTCGCGGTCTGGAAGGCCAAGACCGCCTTGGGCCAGATAGACGGCGTAGCGGTTGGGGTCTTTGGCTTCTTGACCGACATAGGCCCCGAAGAAGGCCGAGCCAAAGCCCTTGGACGACTTGCCCATCAAGGTGCCCATCTGGGCGCGGGTCTTGGCGGCCTTGATCGCCGTCAGATAGGGCGCGAGCGGCTTGGCATCCAGCGCCTCAATCTTTCCTTCATCCATGAAGGCCTTGTAGAGGTCACCGACCTTTTGGGTTTCGCCGGTGGCGTTGGCCGTTGCGGCAGCCGTTTCAATGACCTTGCGGCTGCGCGCATTGGAGAGCTCGCCCAAGCCGTCAAAGACGCCAAAGCGCGACCGGTCCGCAGGAATAGCCGTGCGCTGATCCCAAGCGCCGTTGGCGAACTTGAAGAAATTATCACCCGGCGTCGTGGTCATATCACGACCCGACAGGTCAAAGCCCCAGGTCCCCATCTTGGGGGTGGCGAGGCTGCTGGCGGAGGGCGTTTGCGCGGCCGGTGCGGTCTGGGCGTGGGCGCTAAGGCTAGCGGTCAGCAGGACGCTTGCGGCGGCTGCACCGAGCAGGAGAGATTTCATGATCCAATAGGTCCTTGTAGGGATGTTTGTCGCCAATTTGCACAATCGCGGTCAAACTTCACCATTAATAATCGTTCAGATGGTAGGGGTCGCCCTCAAAAGGACGGTTGGCTGGGTCACAGGCCAAGCGCCTTTAAGGCCTGCTCACGTACGCCCTTCACATCCACCTTCCCATTGGCGGCGCGGATGATCGGAGCCAAGACCAGCTCTCGCGGTGCCTTATAGTCGGCCAGATGGCTGCGGACATGGGCGGCGAGGATCGCAAGGCTTGGGGCCTCATGGCCGGGTTTGATGTCCACCACGGCGCAGATCCGCTCGCCAAAGCGGGCGTCAGGCACACCGACCACGACGGCGTCAGAGACAGAAGGATGTTTCTTCAGCGCCTCTTCGACCTCCTCGGGAAAGACCTTCTCGCCGCCGGTATTGATCACCTGCGAGCCTCGGCCCAAGAGTTTCAGCTCGCCGTCTGCCTCGACCTCGGCAAAGTCGCCAGGGACGGACCAGCGCTCACCCTCGAAGATCCGAAAGGTCTTGGCCGATTTTTCAGGGTCCTTGTAATAGCCGATCGGAATAAAGCCCGTGACGGCGACAAGGCCGCGTTCGCCAGAGCCGGGCGCGACCCGCTGGCCCTCTTCGGTGAAGACCGCGACTGTTGGGCCGAGCACGAAGCGGGCCGTCTTGACCTCGGCCCCCGCCGCTGAGGTCGAGCCGCCAAGACCGACAGCTTCGGATGAGCCAAGGCTGTCATAGAGCATGGCGCTTGGAATATGGGCCAAGAGCCCTTGCTTGTTCTCTTGGCTCCAGACCGCGCCGGAGGACGAGATGAGGTTGACGCTGGTCAGGTCCCAGCGGCCGCGATTGGCATTGAGACAATCGAGCATCGGCGAGGCAAAGGCCGGTCCGACAATGACCACGGTTGAGGCCTTCAGCCGCTCGACCTCGCCCCAAAGCTCAGCGGGATCAAACTTGCGCGACGGCAGGGAGGCGACGCTGCCGCCCATATTGAGGGTGATAAAGGCCGAGAACTGACCGGTGCCGTGCATCAGGGGGCAGGCGACCAGTTGACGGAAGGGCGAGGGCTCATCGGGGTTGGTCAGACGGTCGGCAGCATCCTCGACCCGCTCTAGCGGTGGAACCTCAAGATTGGCGTTGCCGCCTGCGCCCAAGACATTGAACAGATCATCTTGGCGCCACATGACGCCCTTGGGCATGCCGGTGGTGCCACCGGTGTAGAGCAGGAGCAGATCGTCTCCGCTGCGGCCCCACGGGCCCATGGCGCGGGGCCCTGATTGCGCTGTGAGGTCTTGGTAATTCTTGGCCCAGCTTGGCACCGCAAAGCCTGCCTCGGGCGCGCAGACCCAGAGTTTGACCTTGCTTAGCCGGTGGCGGATATCCTCGAGCACGGGGGCGAAGGAGGCGTGGAACACCACGGCCTCAGCATCGGCATTGTCGAACAGATAATAGAGCTCCTCGGCCCCATAACGGTAGTTGGTATTGACCGGAGCCATGCCCGTCTTAAAGGCGGCAAAATAGGTTTCGAGATATTCTGGGCCATTATAGAGGAAGGCCGCGACCTTGGCCTGATGACCCATACCTGCGGCCAAAAAGGCGCGGCCTAGGGCGTCGGCATGCTGGTCGAAAGCTGCCCAGGTCACCACGCGCTCACCCTGAACCAGAGCCGGACGGTTCGGGGTCTTGGCGGCAATGGCCTCCCAAACGTCCGCGAAATTCCATGCGCTCATAATGCTTACTCCCCACGTTTATGTCTTTGTTTGGGATGAGTTAGCGGTGATCAGGTGGGCGGTGTCAATGAGGGGATTGGGGACAAAACAAGGCCCCCGTAGTTTTGCCGCGTTCCCCGCGAAGGCTGGGACCCAGACCCTTTCACTCCGACGGTAACAGACCCACTGGATCCCCGCCTTCGCGGGGAACGCGGCGGAGGGGACACTGAATTTGCGTCATTGCGAGCGAAGCGAAGCAACCTAGGGGTCTGACACGTACCTGAATGGATGTTGCCCTGGGTTGCTTCGGCGCGCTGCGCCTCGCAATGACGCGGTAGAGGGTCGGTGGGCCGGTTGCCGTCGGAGTGAAAGGTTCTGGGTCCCCGCCTTCGCGGGGAAAACGGGAGCAAGGAAACAAGCAAGGCCCTCACCCAACCCTCTCCCACAGGGAGAGGGCTAGAGCCGATAAAGCCCTCGCCCCCTTGAGGGGGAGAGGGTTGGGTGAGGGGGTCATCCACGCCCTCTCCAT
>CANFKD010000114.1 GCA_947447115.1 Caulobacteraceae bacterium | reverse complement strand
GAGCTTGCGCGCAATGCACCCAGACCTTGACGTGAGGGCAAAAAAACGCTCGAAAGCAGCCTTTCCGAAAAGCGTCCCGCGAAGGGGCTCTTGAATGACCCGTCTGGAGACTTGATCATGCGTGTTTATTACGATCGCGACGCCGACATTGGCCGCGTCCTCGACAAGAAGGTCGCGATCGTAGGCTATGGCAGCCAAGGTCACGCCCACGCCCTGAACCTGCGCGATTCGGGCCATACCAATGTCGCCATCGCCCTGCGCCCCGGTTCGGTCTCGGCCAAGAAGGCTGAAGCTGAAGGCCTGAAGGTCATGACCGTCGCCGAAGCCGCTGGCTGGGCCGACATGCTGATGATCTTGGCACCTGATGAGCTGCAGCGCGGCATCTATGAAAACGAGATCGCCCCTCATATCCGTGATGGCGCAGCCCTTTTGTTCGCCCACGGCCTGAATGTTCACTTCAAGCTGATCGAGCCCAAGGCCAGCATCGACGTGCTGATGGTCGCGCCAAAGGGCCCCGGCCACACGGTTCGCGGTGAATATCTCAAGGGCGGCGGCGTGCCTTGCCTGATCGCCGTGCATCAGAATGCAACCGGTCAGGCCATGGATCTGGGCCTTGCCTATGCCTCAGCCATCGGCGGTGGTCGTTCGGGCATCATCGAGACCAACTTCCGCGAAGAATGCGAAACCGATCTGTTCGGCGAGCAGGTCGTCCTCTGCGGTGGTCTGGTCGAACTGATCCGCGCTGGCTTTGAAACCCTGGTGGAAGCTGGCTACGCGCCGGAAATGGCCTATTTCGAGTGCCTGCACGAGGTGAAGCTCATCGTCGATCTGATCTATGAAGGCGGCATCGCCAACATGAACTATTCGATCAGCAACACCGCCGAATATGGCGAATATGTCACCGGCCCACGCATCGTGACCGCGGACACCAAGGCCGAGATGAAGCGCGTCCTGCTCGACATTCAAGAAGGCCGCTTTGTTCGCGACTTCATGCTGGAAAATCAAGCCGGTCAGCCCAGCTTCAAGGCCATCCGTCGCCGCGCCTCGGAACATGAGATCGAAGAGGTCGGTGCCCGTCTTCGCGCCATGATGCCTTGGATCGGCAAGAACAAGCTGGTCGATAAGGCCAAGAACTAATTTTAGCCGCCTTCGGGCAGCCAGAGAACGCAGGCCACCCAGAGCCCGACCGGATCACCGGTTGGCCCTCTTGGTGGCCTTTTCTTTTGTCGAGATCAGTCCCAGCCTAAGGCCGTTTCCCCGCGCAAAATCGCTTCGGTCTGAACCGTATGCCCGCCGCGACGGTGATGTAGCACGAGAGGCGCAAGCAGCACCATCGGGGCCTTGCCGGTCTTAATCGCGCGCACCAGAACCCGCTTGGCGGGGGCGTCCACGAACGGGGCGATGGGTCTGATCCTGACCGATCCGGCCTTGGGGGCCAGAAGGCCAAGAATATCGCCCAGACGGTCGGCGCGATGGATGACGGTGATGCTGCCGCCTTCGCGCACCGATCTTAGCAAAAAGCCGATCCAAGCGCCCAAGCCTTCCTCGGCCATATAGGCCCCCAAGCGACTGGCATCGGGCGTGCGAAGGCTGGCCGGATCATCAAAGAAGGGCGGATTGCTCATCGCCGCATCGAAGGGTTCTAGCCCCAGCTTGGCGACGGAGGCGGGCAGGGCGGTCTCAATGATTTGAACCCGATCTTGCAGACCGTTGAGCGCTATATTGTCGCGGGCCAGCGATGCCGCCTGAGGGTCGCGCTCAATCCCGACGAACTCAGCCCCCGGACAGCGCGTCGCAGCCGCCAGCAAGGCTCCACCGACGCCGCAGCCTGCCTCTACCACCCGCTGGCCCGAAACCGTGTCACAGCAGGCCGCCAGCAGGGCCGCATCCAGCCCCGCGCGATAGCCCTTGATCGGCTGGCGCAGGACGACCGTGCCGTTCATGACAGTGTCTTGCGACCAAGATTGAGCCAAATTGGACCCCTTGCCGCCGTCTGATTCAGATTCCGTCATGGTTTGACCGCTTCAAGACTTGTGCTCGCCTCTCCCCTGACCTATCCCGCAATCCTTGTCTCCTGCAACCGTCAGCGCATATTCAGTATGAAGGCGATGGGCAGGGGTCTAGTCTGCTAGCGGCATCAGCGAGGAGCCAGATCTTGGACGCCACGGAGGTCATCACCCGGCCAATCGGTTCTGTCGAGCGCCTCGTGCGTTTGGCGGCGTCGGATATGGCGGGCGTCGACAGCCTGATCATGGGGCGGATGGACAGCCCTGTGCCGGTGATCCCAGCCTTGGCCGAACATCTGATCGTGGCGGGCGGCAAAAGGCTGAGGCCGCTGCTGACCGTCGCGGCGGCGCGGCTGGCGCGGGGGCAGGCCTCTACGGTCGCCAATGGCTTGCCCGAAGACGGCTTCTTGAAGCTGGCGGCAGCGGTCGAGTTCATCCACACCGCAACCCTTCTGCATGATGATGTGGTCGATGGCAGCACGCTGCGCCGGGGCAAGGTTGCCGCTCACCTGATCTGGGGCGGGGCCTCTAGTGTGCTGGTCGGAGACTTTCTGTTCGCCCGCTCCTTCGAGCTGATGGTCGAGACGGGGTCCTTGCGGGCGCTGAACATTTTGGCCCATGCCTCCAGCGTCATTGCTGAGGGCGAGGTTTTGCAACTGACCCGGGCCCACGATCTGGCGCTGGATCAGGACACCTATCTGGAAATCATCAAGGCCAAGACCGCCGAACTGTTCGCTGCCGCCGCCGAAGCGGGCGCGGTGGTCAGCGGCGCGTCTGAGATCGATATCCAAGCCCTGCGCGCCTATGGCCTTAATTTGGGTCTGGCGTTCCAGTTGACGGATGACGCGCTGGACTATGGCGGCAAGACCGAGACGCTGGGCAAGAATGCCGGTGATGATTTCAGAGAGGGCAAGGCGACCTTGCCGCTGCTCTTGGCCATGGCCCGCACGGGCGCCGCTGAGACGGCCTTCTGGGAGCGGACGGTCGGGCGGCTCGATCAGACCGACGCGGACTTCCTGCGCGCGCGTGATCTGATCTTGAGCACGGGCGCCCTCGATGCCAGCCTCGATCTGGCAGTGGACTATGCCGAAACGGCCAAGGCCGCGTTGGCAGTGTTCCCGAACAATGATTGGCGTCAGGCCCTCGAGGCTCTGGCCGACTTCTCGGTCAGCCGCGCCGCCTAGGCCTGAAGCGACCGATCCAAGCGCCGCCACAGCAAGACGCAGATCAGGATGCTGAGGGCCAGGAGGCCTGCCTGCGAGCCCTGCTGTGTGGTCTCGGCTATGACGCCCAGTCCAGCGAAGGCGGCGGTTAAGATCCAGAACCTCACCGATAGGCCTGCATGGGTGCGCTTGGGGTCAGCGAGCAGCCAGCGCTGAAAGAGATGGTCTCGGTGGGCGGTTAAGAGGCCCTGTCTTCGGCGCGCGCGTGACAATAGGGTCAAGAACACGTCGGTGAGCAGCGGTAGGCTGGCAAAGACCACGGGATAGGGCGACAGGTGTCCGCCTGCTTTCGGGTCCGCCATCAGAACCGCAAGGCCTGCAATCAGAAAGCCACTGAACAGGGCCCCGGCATCGCCTTGAAACACCCGCCCTCCCGGCAGGTTCCACGGCAAGAACCCCAGTGAGGCGGCTGCCGCGATGATGGCGACGGCGGCAAGTCCAGTCTGCCCCTGAAGTCCGGCCAGCAGGCCTATGGCGGCCAGAATGATGATCGCTGCACCCGGAGCAAGCCCATTGGCACCGTCGATGAAATTCAAGCCATTGACCAGAACCACGATCCACAGGGCGGTGCCGAGGATGCTGAAGATCGGCAGAAGGGGCAGGTCTAGCCCCGCCGCCAAAGGCAGAACCCCGATCTTGGCCACGAATGCCGCAAAGGCGATGGCTAGCGCGACATGGATGCCAAGCTTTAGCCTGGCATTCAGATCAAAAATGTCGTCGATCAGGCCTAACACCCCCATGGCAAGTGCCATGCCCAATAGGGCGACGAGCGGTGCCAACTGATCCTTGGGCAAGAGGCTGACCAAGGGGACCAGACCGGCGAAGGTGCCCGCCATGATCCCAAGGCCGCCGCTGGTGGGTGTCGGGGCCTTGTGAGCGCTCCGATCCCTCGGCGGATCAACCGGTCCCCAACGGGACACCAGTCCTGCGACCACGGTCCCCGTTGCCCAAGCCAACGCTGCCGCTAAGGCCAGTCGGTCGGTCACGGGATGAGGTCCTTAGCGAACAGCGGCGCAGAAGCGCTGGATGCGGCTGCAGGCGTCTTCAAGTATCTCGGTCGAGGTCGCGTAGGAGATGCGGAAGAAGGGCGATAGGCCAAAGGCCTCGCCATGGACGACGGCCACGCCCTCGGATTCCAAGAGCTCAGCGGCGAAGTCCTCATCGTTTTTGATCACCCGACCTGACGGTGCCGTCTTGCCGATCAGACCTTCGCAGGACGGATAGACATAGAAGGCCCCTTCCGGCGTGGGGCAGAACAGACCGCTCGCCTGATTGAGCATCGACACGACCAGATCGCGGCGCGTCTGGAAGATGGCCGCACGCTCAGGAATGAAGTCCTGCGGCCCGTTCAGGGCCTCAACCGCGGCCCACTGGGCGATGGAGCAGGGGTTAGAGGTGGACTGGCTCATGACCTTGGCCATAGCCTTGATCAGGGGCTCAGGACCCGCCGCATAGCCGATGCGCCAGCCGGTCATGGAATAGGCCTTGGACACGCCGTTCATGGTCAAGGTGCGGTCATAGAGCTTGGGCTCGACCTGAGCGATGGTGGTGAACTCGAACCCGTCATAGATCAGGTGCTCATACATATCGTCGGTCAGGATCCAGACATGCGGATGGCGCAGAAGCACGTCCGCCACAGCCTGTAGCTCTTCGCGCGTATAGGCCGCGCCCGAAGGGTTGGACGGTGAGTTGAGCAAGAGCCACTTGGTGCGCGGCGTGATGGCGGCTTCCAAGTCAGCGGGCTGAAGTTTGAAATTGTTCTTGGCCGTGGTGGCAACGAAGACCGGCTCACCGCCAGCCAGCAGGACCATGTCCGGATAGGACACCCAGTAGGGGGTTGGCACGATTACCTCGTCGCCGGGCGAGAGGGTGGCGACCAGGGTATTATAGATCACAGGCTTGCCGCCGGGCGAGACATTGACCTGAGACGGCTTGTAGCTGAGGCCATTTTCACGCTCGAACTTGGCGCAGATTGCGGCCTTCAGTTCGGGGATGCCATCAACATCCGTATATTTGGTCTTACCCTCTTGGATCGCCTTGATCGCAGCGGCCTTGATATTGTCCGGCGTATCGAAGTCCGGCTCGCCCGCGCCAAGGGAAATGACATCCCGGCCCTGACGGATCAATTCGCGCGCCTTTGCAGACACAGCGATAGTGGCGGACGGCTTCACGCGGCGCAGGGCCTGCGACTCCAAGGACATGATCAACTCCGATTTCAAAAGACGGCTTGGTTTAGCCCCATGTGGTTCGGTTGGCAAAGGGTTGGGGGTGTGATCGGGAAAAAAGGGTCTCCCCCTTCCGCGTCATTGCGAGGCGCATCGCGCCGAAGCAACCCAGGGGAACATCTGCTGAGGTCCGTGTCCGTCCACTGGGTTGCTTCGCTTCGCTCGCAATGACGCGGTGGAGACTGGGAGCTAGCGGGCCGTTTTCCGTCTGCGTGAAAGGGTCTGGGTCCCCGCCTTCGCGGGGAACGCGGTAGAGTGAAACAAGGAAGGCCCTCACCCAACCCTCTCCCACAGGGAGAGGGCTAAGAAAGAACGAATAAGCCCTCTCCCCCTTCAGGGGGAGAGGGTTGGGTGAGGGGGGCATCCCCACTCTCTCCGCCCTGTCCCCGCCTTCGCAGAGAACACGGAAGGGCGGCTTGGGTGAAACTTCCTCGTGCTTCGACAAGCTCAGCATGAGGAAGACTGTGATATCCGCCCATTTTCATTCATCCTCATCCTGAGCTTGTCGAAGGACGAGGATGGCACCTGCAGACCAAGCGACCGCCCATGCTTCGACAGGCTCAGCTTAGGGGGGGAATTGGGACACACGGCGGCAGGTGTCTTCCCCGTCACTCCGCTCTATAAGGGACCCATGACCGCTCTGATCCGATTCCTGATGAATATGGACGCCCGCGCTTGGCGAAGCGTTGGTGTGTCGTTCGTGTTGTTTGGCGGCGTGGGGATCGTGTTCGTGTTTGGCGCGCAGTTTTTGGGCTTCAACGGCGAAACGACGGTCGAGCATTGGCTGGACATAGCGCCCCATGGTCCCTTTGCCCTGCCGGTCGCAGTGGCGGTCTTTGCCCTGATGGCCTTTTTGGGTGTTCCGCAATTTGTCCTGATCGCCGCAACGGTTCTCGCCTTCGGTCCGTGGGTTGGACTGACCTATAGTTGGATCGGCACGCTGGTCTCGGCGGTGGTGGGCTTTGGGCTCGGTCGTAAGATCGGCAGCGGGGCCCTGTCGGCCTTGGGCAGTGTTGGCGGCGGTGAGGGTGTGACGCGCTTTATGGGCCTGATTGGCCGCAATGGCTTTATGGCCAGCCTGATCGTGCGTCTGGTGCCGTCAGCGCCTTTCATTGTCGTCAACATGGCCGCCGGGGTGACGCCCATGCGCTTTAGTCACTTTCTGGCAGGCACGGCGATTGGCATCATCCCCAAGATCGCCCTGACCGCCTTTGCCGGCAACAGCATCGTCCAAGCCATGAAGGGCGGGGGCTATCAGCCCATAATCCTGCTTGTTTTGGCAGCGGCGATTTGGCTCGGAGCCGGATTTGTCGCTCGGCGTTGGATGAAGCGCGATGGGAATGAAATTTCGTCAAATGACCGGACAAAGTGAAAATTTCTTGCCGTGAGCCGTAAAATGCACCCGTTCGGCGCAAGAGGCTTGCTCAAATCTCGAAGATTCGTTAGAAGCGTAGCATGAATATGCGTCTTCACATGACTGGACAGGCGGCTTCGGCAGTGCTGTACCCCCTCTTGGGTGGGGTCCTAGGGCTTAGCTGCCCCTGGGCGTTCTGAGGCGCGTACCGAACGCGGCCGGACGTGCAGGGGGTGAAAGACAAAACCCTAAACCGTCCATGACCAACGCCAAGAGCAATTCACATGACCGCTTCTATCGATAATACCGCCGCAGCCGCTGCTAAGGCGCGCGAAAATGTCATCATCTTTGACACCACTATGCGCGACGGCGAGCAATCGCCCGGTGCCTCCATGAGCCTGGATGAAAAGCTCGAACTGGCCAAGATCTTGGAAGAGATGGGAGTCGATGTCATTGAGGCCGGTTTCCCCATCGCCTCCAATGGTGACTTCGAAGCGGTTCGCGAGATCGCCAAGATCGTCAAGACCAGCACCATTGCGGGCCTGTGCCGCGCCCATCAGGTGGATATTGACCGCTGCGCCGAGGCCTTGAAGCCTGCCGCCCGCGGCCGCATCCACGTGGTGATCGCCACCAGCGACCTACATATGAAGCACAAGCTGCAGATGGAGCCAGAACAGGTTCTGGAAACCATTACCCGCTCGGTCACCCACGCTCGCAACCTGCGCGACGATGTCGAGTGGTCCGCTGAAGACGCTACCCGCAGCGAGCGCCAGTTCCTGCGCCGCGCTGTCGAGGCCGCCATTAAGGCTGGTGCCACCACGATCAATCTGCCCGATACGGTGGGTTACACCTACCCTTCAGAATATGCCGACCTGTTCAGCTGGATGACCCAGAATGTTGAGGGCGCCGACCGGGTGATCTTCTCGACCCACTGTCATAACGACTTGGGTCTGGCCGTGGCCAACTCTCTGGCCGGGGTTCAGGGTGGGGCGCGTCAGGTGGAATGCGCCATCAATGGCCTAGGCGAGCGGGCCGGCAATGCGGCGCTGGAAGAGATCGTCATGGCGCTGAAGGTGCGGGCCGACCGTCTGCCCTTCCAGACCCGCATCGACAGCACCCACATCACCCGCGCCAGCCGCTATGTCTCGGCCATCACCGGATTTGCGGTCCAGTACAATAAGGCCATTGTCGGTAAGAACGCGTTCGCCCATGAAAGCGGCATCCATCAGGATGGCATGCTGAAGAACCGCGAGACCTACGAGATCATGACCCCGGAATCGGTCGGTCAGGCCCCCTCGACCCTGGTCATGGGCAAACATTCCGGCAGCCATGCCTTCCGCGCCAAGCTGAAAGATCTGGGCTATGAG
>CANFKD010000113.1 GCA_947447115.1 Caulobacteraceae bacterium | reverse complement strand
GCCAGCGCCGGGATGTCGTCCAGCGCGGTCTCAACGGGAAGCAAAGCCTCCGAAGCGGCGCTCTTATGCACCAACTCTTCCAGAAATTCTAGTGTAATTGCACGCTCTTGCCCGAAGGCCCCAACGCGCAGGCGGCGCAGATCGCTGACGTGACCGCAGGCGCCCAGCATAGACGCCAGGTCACGGGCCACCGATCGGACATAGGTGCCCTTGCCGCACCTTATATCTATCACCGCATGGCCCGAGTCTGGAATCTCGACCAGATCGGCCTCATAGATCGTGACCCGGCGCGCAGCCAGCTCGAACTCAACCCCCTCACGCGCCAGATCATAGGCCCGCTCGCCATCGACCTTAATGGCCGAGAAGTTGGGCGGGACCTGATCGATCTCGCCGACAAAGCTCTTGAGGGCCTCAGCAATGGCTGCGGGGTCGGGGCGCACATCCGAGGTCGCTGTGACTTCGCCCTCGCGATCAAAGCTCGCGGTCGCTGTCCCCCACGCGACGGTGAACCGATAGGTCTTATCGGCCTCCATCAGATAGGGAACGGTCTTGGTCGCCTCGCCCAAGGCGATGGGCAAGATACCGGTGGCTAGGGGGTCGAGCGTTCCGGCATGACCGGCCTTTTGCGCATTGAACAGCCGCCGAACCCGGCTGACCGCCGTGGTCGAGCCCATATCATGCGGCTTATCAAGAACGATCCAACCCGATACGGGCAGGCCCTTCTTACGCCGGGCCATGGCCGTCTTCTTCATCCTCATCGGGCGCGGCCAGATCGGCGCGCACGCGAGGATCGTCAAACAGCCGTTCAATATGCTCAGCGGTGGCGAAGCTCTGATCGTGGATGAAGCGCAGATCGGGCGTGAACTTCATGTCGATCATCCGGCCCAGCAGGCCACGGATGTATTTCGAGACCGCATTGAGCGACTTGACGATGGGCTTGGCATTTTCACCGCGCAGAGGCTGTACGAAACACATGGCGTGGCGCAGGTCCGGGGTCATGCGCACCTCAGTCACGGTCACGATCACTCCCGCTAGGGTCGGGTCGAGAAAGGTTTCTTCGCGCAGGATCTCGACCAAGGCGTGGCGGACAAGCTCGCCCGCCCGCAACTGGCGCTGGCTGGGACCCGAAGGCCCGGACGGGCGCGAAGCCTTAGCAGGACGTTTCATAGCACTCTCCTAGCCTCACCGGCGGATCGGACGCCGCGGAAGGGACGGACAAAAAGGACGTGGCTTGTAGCCCCGCTGAGGGGGAAAGTCGAGGGAGGGGGCTTGTGAAGTGGAATTGCCGACTAGGGCCGCATTCTAATCACCCGAGGAACAGACGAATAGTGCCGGACCCAAGTGCGGGTATCCTTACAAATCCACCCCAGCATACCCAAAATGGCTGCATAATCTGCCGTGAGGTTCCGACCAATTAAGGGTTCTTGGTGGAAGATACGGTTGCGAAGGTCTTGAATGGTTCGGCCTGTATGTGACACAAGTCCCATTTTTTCCTCTGCCGACAGGTGTGGAAAGGTTGTGTTGGCATGGTCGTTCCATAGCAAAACATTATAGTCTCGCGCCAACAGTGCGATCCAAAAGCCTAAGGATAGGGATGCAACGATCTGAGCCGTATTGGGATCAATGCCATATTTGCGCCTGTAGCGCCGAACAGCCTTTTGAATATCATCCTGTAGGGCCTGCTTGATCACGGCGCGAAAGTTACTCGCCTGCCACCAATCAGGGCCATAGTTCGTGGTGAAGGTCTGATGAATAACGTTGCGCAACGCAACCTCGACGGCTTGAAGCGGGAAATGAAAACTTTGTCCGACGGCTGCGTTCCAAAGATATAGTCGATGGGCACGATCCTCATCGAAACCGGCTGCGATTTGATAGGTGCGCCAACGGTCGGGTGTTATCGTCCGGCCAAACGCAGACCTTAGGGCCGGAACTATAGGATCAGGGATTTGATCTTGACGAATAGGCATTGAAACGTCATTTCTTATGGGCGTGCCGTACCCTTCGGGAGGCGGACCAGACAGAGCCCTCGGACAGCCGCAAGGCCCTCCGGGGGTTTCGACCTTAAGTAGATCATGAATTTGGCAGATGCGCTATCAGCGCTGCGGTGCTGTCCGTAACATCCCTGTATCCCCTTCAAATCCCGCGAGACGCCAGCTTCCGGCATCCTTGTGGAAGACCAAGAGGCATGGACCATCCTTCTTGCGGGGCGCGCAGACGGTTGTCTCGTCGATGGGACGAAGGAGGCTGGCAATGGCCAAGCGGTCAGGCACGGGCTTGGTGGCCGAATAGCCCATAGTCTCGGCGACTGCCGCGAAGACATCGGGCTGGACCAACTGATCGACGGCCAGATCGACGAGGGGCCGGGCCAAGATCGCGCCGAGGACGGCTAGACTGTCTGTGCCATGGGCCTTGGCGGCCTCGGCCACCAGTCGGCCACGCAGCTGGACCTTCAGGGCGGGTCGGTCGATGTGGGCATCAAACCCCGCCCGGTCATGGTTTCGAACGGCGACCAACAGGGCATGAACATCCCCAGCGGCGTCCAAGCGACTGGTGGTGGCGCATCCGCTCAGCAGTGCCGCGGCGAAGAGGCTCAAGGTCCAGTGAGAAAGGGTCATGGTGGGCCTCCGTTAGGATCAGTGAACCTTATCGTTTCGGCGCAATTATGACCAAGGCGTTCGGCCATCGATGGGTTTGCAAAAAGATCAGGCCACCGCACCCCATCGGGTCCAGTGGCCTGAAATCTATCTATCCATAGCGACGACTAGAGCGAACGCTTGATGGTCTCGACCGTGAAGCACTCGATGACGTCACCGGCCTTGATATCTTGGAAGCCCGCAAAGGCCATGCCGCACTCTTGACCGGCATTGACCTCGTTGACCTCGTCCTTGAAGCGCTTGAGCGTCTGCAAGGTCCCCAGTTCCAGAACCACCACATCGTTGCGGATGATCCGGACCTTGGCGCCCTTGCGGACCACGCCTTCGGACACGCGGCAACCGGCGATCTTGCCGACCTTGGAGATATCGAAGGCCTGCAGAACATCGGCATTGCCGAGGAAGGTTTCGCGCTGGATCGGCGACAACATGCCCGAGAGCACGTTCTTAATGTCGTCGAGCAGGTCGTAGATGATCGCGTAATAACGGATCTCGACGCCTTCGCGCTCAGCCAAATCACGAGCCTGCTTAGAGGCGCGGACATTGAAGCCAAGGATCGGTGAGCCAGAGCCCTTGGCCAGCAGCACGTCGCTCTCGTTGATGGCACCGACGCCGGAGTGAATGATCCGTGCCCGTACCTCGTCGGTGGAGATCTTCTCCAGCGACCCGATGATGGCTTCGGCCGAACCTTGCACGTCCGCCTTCACGATCAGGGCAAGCTCTTTGAGCTTCTTATCCTGAAGCTTGGCCATCATGTCGGCCAAGGTCGCACCGGCAGCGGTGGGGGTCAGCATCTTATCGCGGCGCTTACGGTCACGATATTCGGTCAGTTCACGGGCGCGAGCCTCATTTTCCACCACAGCGAAGGCTTCGCCGGGGCTCGGAGGCATATCAAGGCCGAGGATTTCGACAGGCACGGAGGGTTCAGCCACCAGAACCTGCTCGTCACGTTCGTTGATCAGGGCGCGTACGCGGCCCCAAGCGGCACCGGCGACGACAATATCGCCGCGCTTGAGCGAGCCGCGCTTGACCAGAACCGTGGCCACAGGGCCGCGCCCCTTATCGAGCTTGCCTTCAATGACCACACCTTCAGCCGTCCGATCAGGATTGGCCTTCAGGTCCATCATTTCGGCTTGGATCAAAATGGCTTCGATCAGCTTGTCCAGACCGGTCTTTTTGAGGGCAGAGACCTCAATGATCTGGGTGTCACCGCCGAGGCTTTCGACCACGATCTCATGCTGCAGAAGCTCGTTGACGACACGCGTGGCATCGGAACCGGGCTTATCCATCTTGTTGACGGCCACGATGATCGGCGCACCGGCAGCCTTGGCATGGTGAATGGCTTCGATGGTCTGAGGCATGACCCCGTCATCACCGGCCACGACCAGAACCACGATGTCAGTGACATTGGCACCGCGCGCGCGCATGGCCGAGAAGGCCGCGTGACCGGGCGTATCGAGGAAGGTGACCCGGTCGCCTGCAGGCAGACGGACCTGATAGGCCCCAATATGCTGGGTAATGCCGCCATGCTCACCGCCCGCCACATCGGCCGACCGCAAGGCATCCAAGAGGCTGGTCTTGCCGTGGTCAACGTGACCCATAACGGCGACCACGGGGGGCCGTGATACGGTGTCTTGATCGTGATCTTCCGCCGACAGGAAGCCGGTTTCAACATCAGACTCCGACACGCGGGTGACGTTGTGGCCAAATTCCGTGGCGATCAGTTCCGCCGTATCGGAATCGATCACGTCGTTGATCTTCAGCATCATGCCTTGGCGCATCATGAACTTGATCACGTCGACGGCGCGGGTGGCCATACGCTGTGACAGTTCCTGAACGGTGATGACATCCGGAATGACCACATCACGGGTGACCTTGATCTGATCCTGAGCGCCACCGCCCTTGCGCTTTTCACGCTCACGTTCACGGGCCCGGCGAACCGAGGCCAGCGAGCGCATCCGATCGGCGGACTCTCCATCACCGGCGACGGCTTGGATGGTCAGGCGGCCTTCACGGCGTTGGGGCGCACCCTTAACGCGGCTGACAGCCTTGGCGTTGCCGCCCGGCGCTGCGGCCTTGGCGCGCTTGATGCTATCCTCGTCCAGATCCTGAGGACGACGGTCCTTGCCCGCACCCGGAGGGGCGGTACGCGCGGCGCGTTGCACATCGGGCGTTACCGGTGCCGAAGGCGGAGCCTGACGTCCCCCTGGTCCGGGGCGAGCCCCCGGAGCACCGGCGCGCGGCGGAGCGGGACGTGGCGTAAGGGCCGAATAGCGAACCGTCTCACCGGCGCGAGCAGGCGGGGCAGCACGATCTGTATTGGGGCGCTGGCCATCACGCGGCGGACGCGGACCGGTCGGAGCCGGACGCGGCGCATCACTGCGATAGGTCGTGGTCGCCTGACGATCATCGCGGCGCGGCTCACCTGGACGGGTTGGCGCGGCACGGAGCGGCTCAGGAGCGCGATAGGGTGGCGGCTGAACCGCAACCGGCGCAGGGGCCGGAGCAGCAACAGGCGCTGGGGCTGGAGCCGGAGCTTCTGACTTTACCGGTGTTGGCGCAACGGCGTCCGCAGCGGGCGGCGGAGCCATCTTGGCCTGAAGGGCAGCCTCAGCGGCGCGGGCCTCAGCGGCGGCGCGGCGCATTGCCTCTTCCTCGGCGCGGCGCGCATCATCGAGCGCCTTGCGTTCGGCCACTTGGCGTTCTTGTTCAGCGCGCGCGGCTTCAACGACGCGCTGACGGGCGCGCATCTCTTCGGCCGAGAGATTCAGATTGGTCTGAAGCGGCTGCTGGGGACGCGGAGGACGCGGCTCCTGCGGACGGGCAGCCTCAGGGGCTGGGCGGCGCTCGGCCTGAACCGGCGCAGGCGCAGGCCCGCTTGGCGCGCCGTCAACACGGCGGCGCTTGGTCTCCACGACCACCGTCTTGGACCGGCCATGGCTGAAGCTTTGCTTCACCGTGCCTGCACTGACCGCACCCGCACGGGGCTTCAGCGTCAGGGGAGCCCTGCCGCCGGGTTGGCCGTTAGATTGGCCGGCCGAACCGTCGGGACGGTCGTTTTCATTGTCGTTCGCGTCGTTCATCCGCTCGCTTTACTCACTTCCGGTCCCCGAACGGGCCCGGCCTTAGTCTTCAACCATTAGATAATGAGCCGGGACGAAGGGTTTCGTCCCCGCCCGCTCTCACGGCTCCTCGCGCCAACTCGTTGGGATGAGCGAGCGAAAGCCTGATAGCCGTTCGACATCCTGTGTCCAACGATCAGCGCCCCGCCCCGCAAGGAAGACGAGGTGTATCACATTTCCCAGCCCTAAGGCCAAACTCAATTCGTCTGCTGTGAAAATCCCTAGCAAACGTGGCCTACGGGGGACACGCCGGGCGATTTGCAGCATCTTTCGACGCCCATCGTCGGCACCGTCGCTGGCTTCAACCATCCAACGGACCTTGCCGGCGCTAATGGCTGCCCCGGCCTTTTCAAAACCAAAGGTCAGATCGGCGGCCCGGCGGGCCAGTCCCAGACCGTCCAGAACCCGCTGGGTCAAGAGGCGCTCCACCTGATCGGCCAGATCGGCAGGAGCCGACAGCTTGGCCTTGGCGGCACGGGAAAAGGCACCCTTCTTGGCCGCCGCCGTCACCGCCTCACGATTGGCGGTAACCCAGAGCCCACGGCCCGGCAGCTTACGCGCCAGATCCGGCACGACCACGCCGCCAGGACCAGCCACAAAACGGATGAGCTTGTCTTCAGGCACCACCTCGCCACTGACGATGCAGCGACGCTCGCGGTCGGCCTGCGCCTTGGTCCGGTGCGCACGCGCCTCTTGCGGGGCCTCTGGTAAAGAGGCGTCCTGCTCTATGGGCACGTCACCGGTGGTCAAGGGCGCGAAGTCTCCGGAGGGAAAGGTCCCTCACCCACCCCCGCCCAAGGGCCGAGGGTCTAGATGAAAATAGCCCACCCCCAAGGGGGCCTTTGGTCAAAGAGGGATGGAATGAGGGGCAAGCCCCTCACACCAAGATCAAGCCTCGGCATCGGCCTCAGGCTCAAGATCGGCCTCAAGCTCAAGCTCAGCCTCGTCTTCGATCACCTCGGGAGCCTCGACCCAGCCCATCACGACGCGAGCGCGCATGATAAGGGCTTCGGCATCTTCTGGTGACAGATTGAAGCTTTCCAACAGGCCGGGCTGGCGCACGCGGGCACCGTCCTTGGCTTCGAACCAGCCACGCAGATCGTCCGGCACCAGATCGGCCAGATCTTCAACCGTCTTGACCTCGCCGGTACCGAGGGCAATGGCCATCGCAATGGTCAGGCCTTCAATCTGCAGGAGACCATCTTCGACGCCGAGGGCGCGACGCTTGGCGTCGAGTTCAGCGGCTTCACGCTCAAGGAAGTCACGGGCGCGAGCCTGAAGCTCTTCGGCCGTGTCATCATCAAAGCCTTCGATGCTGGCGATCTCTTCGGCCTCGACATAGGCCACGTCTTCAACAGCGGCGAAGCCTTCGGTGACCAGCAGTTGGGCGATCACTTCGTCGACGTCCAAGGCCTCTTGGAACAGGGTCGTGCGCTCGGCAAATTCGCGCTGGCGACGCTCGCTCTCTTGGCTTTCGGTCATGATGTCGATCTGCCAGCCGGTCAGCTGACTGGCCAGACGCACATTCTGGCCACGGCGACCAATGGCCAAGGACAGTTGCTCGTCCGGCACCACCACCTCAACGCGCTCGTCCTCTTCGTCGAGCACGACCTTGGTGACTTCGGCTGGGGCCAAGGCGTTAACGATGAAGGTGGCTTCATCGGGCGACCATTGGATGATGTCGATCTTTTCACCCTGAAGTTCGGCCACAACGGCCTGAACGCGGCTACCGCGCATACCCACGCAAGCGCCGACGGGATCGATGGAGCTATCATTGGAGACCACGGCCATCTTGGCGCGGCTGCCAGGATCGCGGGCAACGGCGCGGATCTCGATCACCGCATCATAGACTTCCGGCACCTCCTGCGCGAACAGCTTGGCCATGAAGCCACCATGGGCGCGGCTGAGCATGATCTGCGGGCCCTTGGTCTCGCGGCGCACATCATAGATGTAGGCCCGGACGCGGTCGCCGATCTGGAAGTTCTCACGCGGGATGGCTTGGTCGCGGCGCATAATGCCTTCACCACGGCCCAGATCGACAATGACATTGCCATATTCGACGCGCTTGACCGTGCCATTGACCACTTCAGAGATGCGGTCCTTGAACTCATCATACTGACGCTCACGCTCAGCTTCGCGGACCTTGTGGGTCACGACCTGACGGGCCATCTGGGTCTGGACGCGGCCAAACTCGAAGGGCGGCAGGATTTCAGTATAGGTCTTGCCGATGGCCGCTTCCTTATCGCCCTTCAAGGCGTCGGTCAGGGTCTGCTCAGCATATTCATTCTCGACCGCGCCATCGGCAACCACCGTTACCACGCGGGTGATGGTCATCTCGCCGGTGCGGGTGTCGATATGGACGCGGATATCGTGCTCAGCGCCATAACGCGAGCGCGCCGCCTTCTGGATCGCCTCCTCGATGGCTTCGATCACAATTTCCTTTTCGATCGATTTCTCACGCGCAACGGCGTCAGCGATCTGCAGGAGTTCAAGCCGGTTTGCGGAAATGCCGGTGACGCTCATTGGGCCAGGTCCTCTTCGTCTTCGCCATCTAGCGAATCTTGCGGGGTCATTCGGGAAGCGCGTTCGTCTGCGCCACGTTTCATCAACTCGTCGGTCAGGACGAGCTTGGCCTCGATCACCCAATCAAAGGGG
>CANFKD010000112.1 GCA_947447115.1 Caulobacteraceae bacterium | reverse complement strand
GCCCTGAACAATGATCACTAATATAGGCCCAAGAAGGTCGGTTCTGCCGGTCCGTCGGGATGGAAGCCTCAAGGAGAGCAAGATGCGCAACTACACGAAATTCTACATTGACGGAAAATGGGTTGATCCGGTCGTCGCCAAGACGCTCGACGTCATCAATCCGGCAAACGAAGAGGTCTGCGGTACAATCAGCATGGGCGGCGTTGCCGATGTCGATCACGCCGTCATGGCGGCCCGTCGGGCTTTCGCGACCTTCTCGCAGACCACCCGCGAAGAGCGGATCGACCTGCTAGAGCGGATCGCCGTTGAGTACCAAAAGCGTTATGCGGACATGGCTGCTGCCATTACCGAAGAGATGGGCGCTCCGGGCTGGCTGGCTCAGCGCGCACAAGCGGCCATGGGTATCGGTCACGTTCAGACCGCCATCGAAGTGCTGAAGAACTACAAGTTCGAAGAGCAGCGCGGTTCGACCTTGCTGGTTAAGGAGCCCATCGGCGTCTGTTCGTTCATCACCCCTTGGAACTGGCCGGTCAATCAGATCGCCTGTAAGGTTGCCCCGGCTCTGGCCACGGGCTGCACCATGGTGCTGAAGCCTTCGGAAATTGCGCCCTTCTCGGGCTATATCTGGGCCGAGATCCTGCATGCCGCTGGCGTGCCGGCTGGCGTGTTCAACCTGGTCAATGGTGACGGCCCTGTGGTCGGCGCCGAGATGTCGCGTCACCCTGAAGTCGATATGGTGTCCTTCACCGGTTCGACCCGCGCCGGTATCGAAGTGGCCAAGAACGCCGCTCCGACCGTCAAGCGCGTTCACCAAGAGTTGGGCGGCAAGTCGCCGAACATCATCTTGGAAGATGCCGACTTCGCCTCGGCCGTCTCGGGCGGTATCCGCTCGGTGATGATGAACTCCGGCCAGTCCTGCAACGCCCCAACCCGCATGCTGGTTCCCGGCAAGAAGATGGACGAGGTCATCGCCATCGCTAAGGAAACCGCTGACAGCCATACGGTTGGCGATCCAAACGGTAATGCCCAACTTGGCCCCGTCATTTCGGAAACCCAGTGGAACAAGATCCAGGGCCTGATCCAAAAGGGCATTGATGAGGGCGCAACCCTCGTCTCCGGCGGCGTCGGCCGTCCCGAAGGTCTGGACAAGGGCTACTATGTAAAGCCCACCGTCTTCGCCAATGTCACCAACGATATGACCATCGCCAAGGAAGAGATCTTTGGCCCCGTGGTTGCGATCCTTGGCTATGACTCGGTCGAGCAGGCCATCACCATCGGCAACGACACCGAATATGGTCTGGCCGCCTATGTCTCGGGCACCGATCAAGCCAAGGTCCGCGAAGTGGCGTCCAAGCTGCGTGCGGGTCAAGTCAACCTCAATGGCGCTGCGCCAGACATGATGGCCCCCTTCGGTGGCTTCAAGATGTCGGGCAATGGCCGTGAGTGGGGCGACCACGCCTTTGGTGAGTTCTTGGAAGTGAAGGCCGTCCTCGGCTACGCCCCTAAGGCCGCTGCTGAGTAAGGCAAATTAACGCGCCGCCTTCTCTTATCGGCTGCAGGTCAGCGGGTGAGGGGAGGCGGCGTTTCTATGTCTAGAACCGCCGGTCACAAGTGCGGTCAGGACCTGAACCGATTTTTGGAGGATGCGCACCATGTCTGATTTCGTCACCATCGCCGATATTGGCCGCTTGCAAGCCAAGGCACGCCCAGAGGCCACGGCCCTGTGGTTCAATGGTCGCATCACCACCTATGCCGAGCTGAACGACGCCGCCAACCGCTGCGCCAATGCTCTGATCGCCGCTGGGGTTAAGCCTGGTGATCGGGTCAGTTGCATGGCTAAGAATGACGATGAGTTCTTTACCCTATGGATGGGTGCCGCCCGGGCTCGCGCCTGTCTGGCCCCGGTCAACTGGCGCCTTGCCCCGCCCGAAGCAGCCTTCATCATCAAGGACAGCGGCGCGGGGGTTATGTTTGTCGGGCAAGATTTTGCCGATGTCATAGACTCCATCCTCGATGACTGCCCTGACCTTAAGCACCTGATCCAGGTCGAGCCGGGCCGTGCGCGCTGGCCATCCCTGCAAGACTGGATCGCGCAATATCCCGCGACCGATCCGAACCTGACCGCTCAGGACGATGACGACATCATCCAGCTCTATACGTCGGGCACCACGGGTCTGCCCAAGGGCGTGCAGCTGACCAACCGTAACTATCATGAGCTCTTCACCTGCGGGATCAATGCGGGCTGGGCGCGTTATGAGGCCGGTGACGTGCTCTTGGCCGCCATGCCCCTGTTCCATGTCGCGGGCTGTAATCTCGGAGCCTTGGGCCTGCTGCAAGGCTGCAAGGTTGTGGTCCTGCGCGAGGTTGATCCCGCCGTAATCCTTAAGCTGATCCCCGAGCATCGGGTCAACCACGCCTTCCTTGCGCCAGTGATCATCAATATGGTCCTGCAGACGCCGGGCTGCGCCGAGACCGATTTTTCCAGCCTGCAGCGCATCTTCTACGGCGCCTCGCCGATCTCGGAATCGGTCCTTTTGGCCGCTAAAAAGCAGTTCGCCTGTTCCTTCACCCAACTCTACGGCCTGACCGAGACCATCGGTGGCGGCTGCGTCCTGACCCCAGAAGATCACGACCTTCGGACCGACAAGCTGCGCGCCTGCGGGCGGCCTTGGCCCGGTTTCGAGGTTCGGGTGCGCAATGGCGACGAGACCGCCGCGGTGATGGAGGTCGGCGAGATCGAGATCCGCTCGGCGGGCGTCATGAAGGGCTATTGGAACCGTCCTGAAGCCACCGCTGAGGCCATCGATGCCGAGGGCTGGTTCAAGTCGGGCGATGCGGGCTATTTCGACGCCGACGGCTATCTCTATATCCACGACCGGGTGAAGGACATGATCGTCACAGGTGGAGAGAACGTCTATCCCGCCGAGGTCGAGAACGCCCTCTATAGCCACCCCAGCGTCGCCGATGCGGCGGTCATTGGCGTGCCCGACGACAAGTGGGGCGAGGCGGTCAAGGCTGTGGTGGTCCTGCGCCCCGGTTTCGAGGCCGATGCCGCCTCCATCATCGCCCACTGCCGAGGCCTGATCGCGGGCTACAAGGTGCCCAAGACCGTCGACTTCACCGACGCCCTACCGCGCAACCCCTCCGGCAAGGTCCTGCGCCGCGAACTGCGCAAGAGCTTCTGGGAAGGGCGGGAACGGATGGTGGGGTAGCAGAAGTTTTGAAGGGGCCGCTTAAAAAGGCCCTCACCCAACCCTCTCCCACAGGGAGAGGGCTAAGAGGAACGATAAAGCCCTCGCCCCCCTTGGGGGAGAGGGTTGGGTGAGGGGGACTTTTTTAAATCAAAACCCCCTACGGCCCTTCGGGCCACTTCCCCCAGAGGGGGAAGATCTAGGACGGTAAATCTTCCCCCTCTGGGGGAAGTACCGGCGAAGCCGGGGTAGGGGGCTCATCCCTTCATCAAACGATCCGCAATAGCATGATAGGCGGGCAGGGAGACGTGATCCAAAACGCTGTTGCCATTGCCAGCCACGGGATGTGAGGCATAGCGCGCGATCACGACATCGGCTTTGGGCGCGATCCACAGGGCCTGACCGTGGATGCCGCGTGCGCTGTAGCCTCCGAACCGGTCGTGGGCCACCCACCACATGTTGCGATAGGACCAGCCCGGTAGGGTCATGACCCCAGCCTTAGCAAAGTGGCCCTGATCGGCGCCGTTCTCGATATCCTTGACGACGGCTTCGGGCACGATCTGTTGGCCGTTGAACTGACCGCCTAAACGCATCATTTCGCCAAAGCGGGTGAGGTCGCGCAAGGTCACGCTAAGCCCGCCTCCGGCCATCGCCGTGCCCATAGGATCGACATAGAGGTCGCCATCCTCTTCCGCTCCCAGCCTTTGCCAGATCCGTTCCGAGATCATCTCGGCAATGGGCTGACCGGTGATGCGCTGAATGACCCAGCTCAGCACCTCGGTATTGCAGGTCTTGTAAGCAAAGGCTTGGCCGTGCTCGCCTTCCTTCTCTAGGGCGAGGAGGAAATCGAAGATCGTGCGTGGTCCGGCATAGTCATCCGGCAAGGGCGCCAAGCCGCCCGCACGGCTATAGGCCCAGACCTCGGCATTGGGATCGACATAGACCTCAGAATAGCGAACCCCGATGGTCATATCTAGGACCTGCCTCAGTGTGGCGTCGCCATAGGCGGTCTTTGCCAATTCAGGCACATAGGCACTGACAAGTTGATTGGGGTCGAGGCGGCCTTCGTGGACCATCATCGCGGCCAACAGACCGATGAAGGATTTGGTGACGGAAAAGACCAGATGGGTCAGTTCCGGCTTCAGAGCTCCAAAATAGCGTTCCTGCACAATCTTACCCTTGTGCAGCACCAAGATGCCGTCGGTGAAGTTTAGATCGAGCGACTCGCGCCAACTGACAGTTCGGCCATCCATCGTGGTGAAGGTTAGGGCGTCCAGATCGTCACGCTCCGCCCGAGGCAGGGCGCTGGCGACATTGGGACCGCGACGGATATTCACGCTAGGGCCGGTTTGGCGCACATGGCTCAATCCCCAACGGCTCTTGGGGAACTGGAGGTTCGAGCCGTCATTGAGGGTCAGTCTCTTTTCCGGCGGAGGCGGAAAGCCCTGCATCAGACCCAAGGCCTTTGGATCGGTGGCAGCAGCGTCAAGTGGCTGGCTCATATTGGGGCTCCCTAAGTGGCGCTGTCCCGCGCCATGGCGGCAGGCTAGCACTGCAAAGGTTCGCTTTCAAAGGGGGGCTATATCCGCATCAGGTTGGCGGCAATCCGTCTGGCCCATCCCTTGCCAAAGGTCGGCCAGGTCGCAAGGTCTGTCATCATCTGCAGCCGCGCGCCGTTGAATCTCGCCTGCACCGCCGTGGGGTCGCTCTGAGACAGGGCCGATAGTGTGGCCGGACCGACCAGGCCATCGTCTCTAACGCCCAGAGCCCGCTGCAGGGTCTTGATGGCGACCTTGACGCCGCTATTGACCGCCATATCCAGTAGATCGAACCGAAGCGGCGCGGGCGCTCGGTCACAGCCCGCCGGGATCCAATAGTCATGACGATAGATGGCTTTGGCCTGATCAAGCGTCAGGGCCTTGATGTTGACCATCGGGTAGGCACGTTTGGAAATGCCGAACCGCGTCTCACCGCCGGGGTCATTCGGATGGTTCACATAGCCGCCCTCATGGCCGATCAGAACATCAAAGGCTTCATCAAAGGTCATGGCGGCACCTCATCATCGCACGGTTGGAGGCACCGGTTTACGGCCTCCCCATCGGGTGAGGATAAGAAACATCGGCCAAGCCCTTGCCCTAACGAACATGGCATTTGACGCGCTCGGCCCAGCGGCTACTGTTTAAAAAACAATGATAACCTACGGAGGATGCTTGGGATGACGCCTGCTGATGGTGCCGACGCGGTCGTAAAGACCTTGCCGCCGTTCAAGCCGCTGCCGATGAAGGGCCCTGTGGTCCATGTCGAGCGCCGCGCCGATCTGGTTCAAGGCCTGTTCACGACGCCCCCGGCCGACGGGGTCATGTCTCTCTAATCCCCTCAAACTTGCCCTCTAGAAGGAACCCTGACCATGCTCGATCCCTACTTCAAAGCCATGTTGGACGCCGCCGCCGAAGCGGGGGCTCCCTCACTCGATACGTTGGAACCTGAAGCGGCGCGGGAGGTCTATCGGACCTTGAAATTTGGCGAAGAGCCGCCGATTGGTCCCGTTGAAAGCCGTGACTTTACCGTGCCCGGTAAGGCGGGTCCGATCCCTGTGCGTCACTATACGCCCAAGGGTGCGGCATCTGTGACCCCCGGTATCGTGTTCTTCCACGGCGGCGGTTGGGTCATCGGCGATCTGGACACCCATGATGATGTCTGTCGCCGCCTAGCCGACCTGACGGGCTATCGGGTCTTGGCGGTAGACTATCGACTGGCCCCAGAAAACCCATTCCCAGCCTCGCACGATGATTGCCTGTCTGCGACCAATTGGGCCTTTGAGAACGCGGCCTCTATCGGTTTCGATCCGGCCCGTATCGCCACCTGCGGCGACAGCGCAGGCGGTAACCTCTCTGCGGCCATTGCTATTGATCTGCGTGATGCTGGCCAACACAAGCTGGCCATGCAGGTCTTGATGTATCCGGTCACCACCTTCACCGTGACCACGGCGTCTATGGACCGTTTGGCCGAGGGCTTCTTCCTCACCAAGGCAGGCATGCACTATTTCCGCGACGCTCTGTTTGGCGATACGGGCTTGGGTGCTGACCCCCGCGTGTCGGTTCTGGATGTTCAGGACCTGTCGGGTCTTCCAGCCGCCTTTGTCTCGACGGCGGGTTATGATCCTCTCAGCGACGAGGGCATTGCCTATGTGAAGGCCCTGACTGCCGCAGGCGTTGATGTCGATCACCGTCACTATGACGGATTCATCCATGGCTTCTACAATCTCGCAGCCTTGGCCCCAGCGGTTTTGGGGGCCTATGACGATGTTGTGGGGGCTCTGAAGAAGAGGCTCGGCTAAAACACGCACTGTTGTTTCGGCGATAAAAAAGGCGGCCCGGATTGCTCCGGGCCGCCTCTCTTTTGACCTGTGGGTAAGGCCTAGTACTTGACGCGAAGGGTTGCGCCATAGGTGCGTGGCTGGCCCAAGAAGGCGTCATAGCTGCCCGATTGGAACGGCGCGTCATAGGCGACCTGATAGTACTTCTGGTTCAGCATATTCTGCGACCAGAGTTCCAGCGCCAGACGCTCGTCCGTCGTGCCCAGGCTGATACGGCCATTGGCGACGATGTAACCGGCCTGCACCTTCACAGGATTCAGATCGGAACCGGTATTGTAGCTGGACGAGTACTTCGCACCGATATTGGCGCGGCCGACGAGGGTCCCGAAGGTGCGCTCATAGGTGGCCGAGGCCGAAGCGGACCAAAGCGGAGCCAGCGACAGGCGTGCCCCTGGCAGGCGAGATGTTGATGCCGAAGCGCCCAGCAGAGCCCGGTTCTTGCCCGAAGCATAGGAGGTGTCGGAATAGGTGACACCGCTTTGCAGGGTCAGGCCCTTAGAGGGGAACCACACCAGATCGGTGTCGACGCCCTGTGAGGTCACTTCTGGCACCGACTGGACCTGGAAGAAGAGGCCGTTAAAGGCGTTCAACTGGAAATCGGTGAGCTTCTGCGAGAACACAGTGGCGTTGAGCAGCAAGGTGCGATCCAGAAGGGTCGACTTGATACCGGCCTCATAGCTGTCGACGAACTCGCCGCCGAAGCTGGTGTCCAAGATCGGCTGCAGCGATGTGGCCGCTGTTGCCGTACCTGCAAAGGCGAAGGGCAGGGCCACGCGATCGAGGTTGTAACCGCCCGACTTATAGCCGCGCGCATAGGACACGTAGGTCAAGTAGGACGGGTTGATACGGTAGGCCGCCTTGGCAGTACCGCTCCAGGCATCTTCCGAACGCGACTTGTGGTTCGTCAGGCCGTTATATAGCGGGTTTGCAAAGGCTTGGCAGGCAGCGCCGACGATGGCAGCGCGGCTTGCGGCAGGGGTGGTGATGGCCGCATTGGCCCAGCGAGAAATGCCTGCGCAACCGACGCCAGCGTCAATATTGCTATAGGTGGCATCCAAGGTCTTTTCGTCCTTGGTGTAACGCAGGCCCAAGGTCAGTTCGAGCTTGTCGGTGACTTGAATGCTGTTGTTGCTGAACAGGGCCCAGGTCGTTCCCTCTTGCTTATAGACATCGAGGTTACCCGCGCCGGCGGCATAGACGGTTCCGGCTGCACGACCGGTGACGGCCGACAAAGGAAGCCCGCCCAGCAGACCGCTGAGGTAGGATTCAAAGTTGGTGCCGTAACGCAAGGTCGCCTTCGAGGTCAGGTCTTCCTTGGCGTAGAATGCACCGACCAGCCAGTTGACCTTGTCGGTCGCACCGGCAAGGCGGACTTCTTGGCTGAACTGCTTGAAGCGGTTGCCTTGATCGCCATTCGACGGGCGATAGATGATGTCTGCGGTCGTGAAGTCGGAATCTTGACCGGCTACATAGTCCCAATCGCGGGCCGCCGTGATGGCCGTGACCTTGGCACCGCCGAGGAACGACGTCTTCCAGTTCAATTCGCCCGACAGACCCTGATCGGTGATCAATTGTTCTGAACCGCGGTTGGCATAGGCAATGCGGTTCCAAGGCGCTGGCGTGGTGGACAGGCCACCGGAGATACCGGCCAGAGCCGCGACCAGAGGTGCGGTCGCGCCATTCTTGATCTGGACGCCAACGCAGCAAGCTTCGTTGCGCTTGGTGTAGTCACCGATCAGCTTCACATCGACCGCGTCATTCGGGGTGAAGAGCAGTTGGCCACGGGTCGACCAGAAGTCTTGTGTCTGATCTTCGGTGCTGGTGCGTGGGCCCTTGCCGACGCGGATGTCATAGAAGCCATCGCGCTTGCGATCCGCCACATAGAGACGGCCAGCGATCTTGTCGGCCACGATCGG